>JBBIJT010000083.1:0-15423 GCA_037445795.1 Betaproteobacteria bacterium
GCCCTTGAGGGCCGGGGCCAGCGTCACCGTGCCGGAGACGGCCTTGCCGGCCGCCGGCTTGGCAGGGGCTGCCTGGGCCGGCGCGGGCGCCTGCGCGCCCGCCGGCGGTTGCGGGGCGCCGGCCTTTCCCATCGCGCCGAACGGGGGCTGCTGGGCGGGAGCGGCGGCGAGCTTCGAGGGCGGCAGGGGCTTGCCCGCGGCGGCGGCGCGCCCGCGGACCTCCTCGATGATGCCGATCACCTGGTCGGCGTCCTCCGAGGCCGGAGGTACGACGGCATACAGGCGCTCCCAGTAGGTGATCGACTCGGCGAAATCGCCACTGTTCAGCTTGGCCGTGCCGGCGAGCGCGAGCGCCTTGGGATGGCGGGGATCGATCTTGAGCGCGCGCATCACGAGTTCGGTGGGTTCGCCGGCCAGGTTCCGGCCCCGCGAAAGTGCCAGCGCGTCGGCGTAGTCGGTGAGCACCGACGGGTCGTCCGGCGCGATCTTGGCCAGGTGCGCGTAGGCGGCGAGCGCCTTGTCGGGCTTGCCGGTGGCCGCGTAGGAGCGGGCGAGCAGGCTCCAGCCCTGCACGTCGTCCGGCCGCTCCTTCATCTTCTGCTCGAGCGCCGCGACCATTTCCTCGATCTGGTGATCGCCGGGCTTGGCCTTGGCGGCGGCCATGAGCTGCGGATCGGTCACCGCGGGGGCGCCCACCCAGAGGTATAGCCCCACGGACACTGCGGGAATGAGCGCGCCGAAGGCGGCGACCGCGCCCCAGGGGCGGCGCGCCGCGGGGGCGGACGCCTCGGCGGCCGGGGCGAGGTCCTCCTCCGCGCGGGCGGCGAGCTCCGCGAGGGCTGCCTCGCGCGCTTCCCCGGGCAGCAGGCCCAGCTGGACATCGGACTCGATCTCCTGGCGCTGGCGGCGCAGGACGGCCAGGTTTGCGTCGCGAATCGAGGGGCCGCGCCCGGCGCCGGAGCGAAGCAGCGGGACGAGCACGAAGGCGAGCGCCGCCACGACGAGCAGGGCGGCGACGATCCAGAAGGTGAGCATCGGGGATTGAGCGGGGGGTGGAAATGCGACGCCGGATTATACCGGAGGGGGGAGCCCGTTCCGCTTGCGAACCATCAACCAGCCGTTACAATGCGGACGCGCCTTGCCATTGCGCTCCGCGATGGCATTCCAAAAAAATACAGCAGGCGGGGAAGGGAGTGCTTCCGGTGCGCCACCAGTCGATCCTGGAGTACGCGCATTTCCGCTGGTTCAAGGCGGCGCTTTGGCTGTCGGTGATCGCCGGCGCCGTCTACCTTTGGCACGAGCCCCCGCTGAAGCCCTATGGCGGCACCTGGCTCGGCTACACCCTCGGCACCGTGGGCGCGGTTCTCATCCTGTGGCTCCTCTGGTTCGGCGTGCGCAAGCGGGTCTACGGCTCGCGGCTCGGCACCGTCCAGGGGTGGCTCTCGGCCCACGTCTACCTGGGCACCGCGCTCCTCGTGGTGGCCACCCTGCATACCGGGTTCGAGCTGGGCTGGAACGTGCACACGCTCGCCTACGTGCTCATGGTCGCCACCGTGGCGAGCGGGTTCTACGGCGTCTACGTCTACCTTTCAGTGCCCGGCCTGATGACGGACAACCGCGGCGACGAGACGCTCGACGCCATGCTGCTCAAGATCGCCGACCTCGATCGCGAGATCCGGGAGAAGGCCCTGTCGCTTCCCGACACGATCCTCAAGGTCATCAACGCTTCCCTCGACGGCACCCGGCTGGGCGGCTCGCTCGCGCGCGTCGTGACGGGGCGGGACCGGGGCTGCCCCACGGCCGCCGCGGTGCGCGAGCTGCCGGAGGTCGGAAAGCGGCTCACGGGCGAGGCCGCGAAGCTCAACCACGAGGTGTACACGCTGCTGCTGCAGAAGAACGAGATCCTCGCGCGGGCGCGGCGGGACCTCGCCTTCAAGGCCCGGCTCGACCTCTGGCTCTACTTCCACGTGCCGCTCGCGATCGCGCTCCTCGCCGCGCTCGCCACGCACGTGGTCTCCGTCTTCCTCTACTGGTAGCAGCCTCCCGGGGGCCGCGTGAAACTGCTCGTCATCTCGCAGAGCCGCAACCGGGCCGGCCGCCTGGTGCAGATCCGAAAGGAGGTCAGCGCCGACTGGGTCCGCGTGGGCCGCAGCGCCGCGAGCGAGGTCCTCCTCGCCGATCCGCGCATCGCGCTCAACCAGGGGCTCATCGTCGACCGCAACGGCCCGGTGTACACCGAGGGCGAGATGGGCACGACGACCAGCACGACGCGCAAGGCCGTCCGCTCCGTGCGCCTCGCCCCGGGCACCTCGGTCGACGTGGGACCCTACCGCCTCACGGCCATTCCCGCCCCCGCGGGCTACACCGGCGCGATCACGGTGGAGCTCGCGAGGCCGCCGGAGAACACGGCGCCGGAATTCCTCGCCCGCGCGGGCCGGCTCACGCTCGCCTCGCTCGGGCTGCCGAAGCGGCTGGCGGCCATCGCGCTCTTCGCCTTCGTGGCGATCGCCTTCTTCCTCGTGCCCGCCGGGCGCGTCCTGCACCTGCCATGGCAGCCGTCGGAGGCGGTGGCGATGACGAGCGACCGGTTCTGGAATCCCGGGCCGGTGATGCTCGCGCACCAGCCCGTGGGCGAGAAGTGCGAGGCCTGCCACGAGATCGCCTTCCGCCAGGTGCGCGACGAGGCGTGCCTCGAGTGCCACTCGCGCATCGGCCACCACGTGTCGCAGGACCTCAAGCCCGCGGCCCTCTTCGCCGGCCGGCGCTGCGCCGAGTGCCACCGCGACCACAAGGGCGTGAAGCCCACGCACCGCGACGACGACCGCTTCTGCGTCGACTGCCACCGCGACGTGCGCTCGCGCTCGAACGGCGCGCAATCGCAGAACGTGAGCGACTTCGCGAAGGACCACCCGGCGTTCCGCCTGAGCATCCCGGCCTCCGAAGGCATCCGCCGCGTGCGGCAGGGGAGCGCGCCCATCCAGGAGGCGTCGAATCTCGCCTTCCCGCACGCAGCGCACCTCGACCCGGCAGGCGTGCGGCACCCGGAGAAGGGCAAGGTGAAGCTCGACTGCGCCGCCTGCCACCGGCCGGACGCCTCGGGGCGGGGCTTCGAGCCCGTGACCATGGCCGCGAACTGCCAGGAATGCCACCGCCTCGAGTTCGAGCCGGCGGTGAGCGCGCGGCAGGTGCCGCACGGCAAGCCGGCCGAAGTGGCGACGGTGGTGCGCGAGTTCTACGCCAACCTGGCCCTGAACGGCGTGCCCGACAGCTTCCAGCGCGCCTTCGGTGTTCCCGGCGAAGGGCTGCTGCGCCGCCCGGGCGAGCGCACGCCGGCCGACAGGGAGGCGGCGCTCAGGCTCGCCTCCGCCAAGTCCGCGGCCATCACCGAGGAGATCTTCGGTATCCGGCTTTGCCGGACCTGTCACGAGATGCTGCTCAGCGAGACCGACGCCGGGCGCGAATGGAACGTGGCGAAGGTGCGGGCCAACAACGCGTGGATGCCGAAGGCCCGGTTCGACCACCGAAGCCACGCGCAGGCGAAGTGCGCCGACTGCCACGACGTCGCGAAGTCGAAGCGAAGCGCCGACGTGGCGATGCCCACCGTGGAATCGTGCCGCGAGTGCCACGGCGGCTCGAGGCCCGTCGAGCGCAAGGTCACCTCCAACTGCCTCCTTTGCCACGGCTTCCACGTCGCGGAGCACCCGTGGGATCCGCAGTTCCGGCCGAAGAAGGCGATCCCCCGAGTGGCCTCCGGAGGCGCCGGTGCGAACTGAGTGGCGCCCGGCGGCCGCGCTCGCGGTCGCCCTTGCGCTCGCGCTCGCCGGTTGCGGAGGCTCCTCGGGAAGCGCGGGCTCCAGGGCCTGCGTGCCGAACTGCAACGCGCCGGCCAACTTCCTCACCGAGGAAGACGTGCGCCGCGTGATCGCGCAGGCGGTGAACGAGGCGGCCGCGCGCGAGGCGAAGGCGACGGTCGCCGTGGTGGACCGCGTCGGCAACGTCCTCGCGGTGTTCCGCATGACCGGGGCGCGCGAGCGCTTCGACATCCTGTCGGGACGAGGGGTGACGGGCGGGCTGGACGGCCTTCGCGACACGCTGCCGTCGTCGTCGGCGGCCATCGCGAAGGCGATCACCGGCGCCTACCTCTCCTCCTCGGGCAATGCGTTCTCGTCGAGGACAGCGAGCCAGATCGTCCAGGAGCACTTCCTGCCCGGAGAGTCGCAGGCCCCGTCGGGCCCGCTCTACGGCGTGCAGTTCTCGCAGCTGTCGTGCTCGGACGTGGTGCGCAACGCCACGCACGGCACCGTCGGCCCGAAGCGCTCGCCCCTGGGGCTGTCGGCAGACCCCGGCGGGCTGCCTCTCTACAAGAACGGCGCCGTCGTCGGCGGAATCGGGGTGATGGCAGACGGCGTCTACGGCCTCGACCTCGTGGTCACGGACCGCGACGAGGACCTCGACGAGCTCGTCGCGGTGGCGGGGACCTCGGGGTTCCAGGCGCCCGCGGACATCCGCGGCGACCGCATCACGGCCGACGGCAAGACCTTCCGCTACGTCGACTCGGAGTCGCTCGCGTCCGACCCGTCGCGGGCGCCGGCCTTCGGCGCGCTTCCCGGTTCGCTCGAAGCGGTGCCGGGCTATGTCGATGCGACGGTTCGCGCGGGAGTGGCCTTCGGCACGCCCGCCTCGGGCTACCGTCCCGCGACTGGCACCTTCGCGTCGCTGGGCGCCTTCACCGTCGTCGACGCGGCGAACGCGGAACGCTACCCGCCGCGCGCGGGCAGCGGACCGGGCGCGTTCACCGCGGCCGAGGTGCAGAAGATCCTCGAGGAGGGCATCCGCATCGCCAACCGCTCGCGCGGCCAGATCCGCAGGCCGCTCGGGTCGCCCGCGGAGGTGTCGGTCAGCGTGGTCGACGCGAACGGCGACCTGCTGGGGCTCGTGCGAACGGCCGACGCGCCGGTGTTCGGCACCGACGTGGCGGTGCAGAAGGCGAGGGGCGCGCTCCTCTTCTCGCGGCCCGACGCCTTCGCGCTCATCACGGGCCTACCGCCGGCGACGTATCTCGTCCCCGCGGGCGCTACCTCCTCGCTCGCGGCGTGGGCGACGTCGTTCCGCACTTTCGTGGGCCCGGGCGGCGATCTGGACGGGCGGACGGCGTGGTCGATGCGCGCTATCGGCAACCTCCACCGCCCCACCTATCCCGACGGCATCGAGGGAACGCCGCCGGGACCGCTTTCCTGGGGGTTCGATTCGTGGAGCCCGTTCAACGTCGGCTTCCAGCTGGACCTCGTCTACAACCAGCTCGTGAAGGGCGCCTTGGGAGACACGTCGACGGGCTGTGCCGGGCGGGCCGCCGTGGGCGCGCCGGCGGGCACGCCCGATGCGGGCCTGCCGCTCGCGCGGAACGGCATCCAGATCTTTCCGGGCGGAGTCCCCGTGTACCGCGCGGGGGTCCTCATCGGCGCCGTCGGCATCTCGGGCGACGGCGTGGACCAGGACGACATGGTCGCCTTCCTCGGACTCGCCAACGCGGCGCGCGCGATGGGCACGGGCTTCGGCAATGCGCCGGCGGCGATGCGGGCCGACCAGCTTTCGCCGCAGGGCACGAGGCTTCGCTGGGCGCAGTGCCCGCAGTCGCCCTTCAACGACTCCACGGAGCAGAACGCCTGTGCCGGCCTCTGAGCGCCTCGTGGCCGCGTGCGCCGCGCTCGCGTTGTGCGCGGGCACCGCATTTCCGGCGGCGGCGCAGGAAGGGCTCGGACCCGCGGTCAACGAGGACCGGAAGCTGCCGCCCGACAGGCCCGCCGACCGCGAGATCGGCCAGCGTCGCCCCGGGCAATCGGTGCCGCTCGAGTTTTTCCCGCCGCCCGCGGACCCGAGCCAGGTGCCACCCCCGCTCGCCGCCACGCCGAGGCAGACCGTCCCCGTTCCCGACCGCTGGCGGATCATGCAGGCGCTGGGGTTCAAGTTCCCCTTCAACGACCCCTACAACCAGAACATCCTCAAGGGCGACCTGCCCATCGGCGACGATCCCTGGCTCAAGGAGAATTTTCCGGACCTCGCGCGCACCCTTTCACCCGACTGGTTCTTCAGCGTGGGCCTCGTGTCCGACACGCTCGTCGAGGCGAGGAGGCTGCCGACGCCCGTGGGCGGGCCATCGACGGACCGCCCGGGTTCGGTGGACGTCTACGGCACCGGCAGGCAATCGACGGTGGCCGAGACGCTCATCGTTTCGCTGGGGCTCATCAAGGGCGACACGACCTTCAAGCCGCCCGATTACGAGTTCCGATTCGTCCCCGTCTTCAACGTGAACCGCTCGGGCGTCGAGGAGGTGGGAGCGGTTCGCGTCGACCCGAGGGCCGGGACCACGCGAACCGACGACCACGTCGCGGTGCAGGAGCTGTTCGCGGACGTGCACCTCCGGAACGTCTCGCCGCGCTACGACTTCGACTCGGTGCGCGTGGGGATCCAGCCGTTCACCTCGGACTTCCGCGGCTTCGTGTTCCAGGACGTGCCCGTCGGCGTGCGGCTCTTCGGCACCCGGGACAACAACCAGTGGCAGTACAACCTGGCCTGGTTCCGCCGCCTCGAGAAGGACACCAACTCGGGCCTGAACGACGTGGGCGCGCGCCCGCGCAACGACGACCTCCTCGTGGCGAACGCCTACCACCAGGATTTTCCCGTCCCCGGCTTCACCTCGCAGGCCACGGCCATCCTCGACGTGAACCGGGAAGGCAGCCGGGGCGCCTTCTACAACGGCAACGGGTTCCTTGTGCGGCCCGCGTCGCTGGGCGACGAGCGGCCGCGCGACTACACCGTCGGCTACCTGGGCTTGAACGGCGACGGGCACTTCGGCCCGTGGAACCTCCAGGCCTCCGTCTACGTCGCCGTCGGCCGCGACGACCACAACCCGCTCTCGGGCCAGCCGCAGGACATCCGCGCGGGATTCATGGCCATGGAACTTTCGCGGGATTTCAGCTGGATCCGCCTGCGCCTCAACGGGCTCCTCGCCTCGGGCGACCGGGATCCGTTCGACGCAAGAGCGACCGGGTTCGACGCCATCCTCGAGAACCCGCAGTTCGCGGGCGCCGACACGAGCTTCTGGATCCGGCAGGCCGTTCCCCTCGTGGGCGGCGGCGGGGTGGCGCTCTCCGGCCGCAACGGCGTGCTGCCGAGCCTGCGCTCCTCGAAGGACCAGGGACAGTCCAACTTCGTGAACCCCGGCCTCCTGCTCGTGGGCGTGGGCGCGGACGCGGACCTGATGCCGGAGCTTCGCGCGATCGGCAACGTCTCGTACCTGCGCTTCCAGGACACGACCGTGCTGGGCGTGCTGCGCAACCAGTCGCCGCCGGACCGCGAAATCGGCTGGGACGTGTCCGCGTCGGTGCAATACCGCCCATTCATGAGCCAGAACGTCGTGCTCAACGCCTCGGCCGCGGCGCTTCTCCCCGGCAAGGGAATGAAGCAGCTCTACGACGAGGACCGGCGCGGGCCGCAGTACTCGATCCTCGTGAACCTCCTGCTGAGCTATTGATGAAGACCCGCCGTCTGTCCATCGCCCTCGCCGCCGCCATCCTGGCCGCGGCCGTCCACGCCGACTCGGGGACGGAGAAGCCCGTGGCGCGCGCCTTCGCCGCGCACCCGCCGGCGCCCCAGCGGCAGACCGTCGCCCAGGCCGAGGCGAAGAGCGCCGGCTGCATCACCTGCCACTCGGCGACCGACCGCCACACCATGCACCAGAATCCGGGCGTGGTGCTGGGCTGCACCGACTGCCACGGCGGCGATTCCCGGGTGGAGAAGCCCGCCGGCGCCGAGCGCAGGGATCCCGCCTACCTCGCGGCCCTCGAACGCTCGCACGTGCTGCCGCGGTACCCGCTGGCGTGGAAGTGGCCCTCGAGCGCCAACCCCGAGGGCAGCTACACGCTCCTGAACCGCGAGGCCCCGGAGTACGTCCGGTTCGTGAACCCCGGCGACCTGCGCGTGGCGCGCGAGGCCTGCGGGGCCTGCCACCTCCCCATCATCCAGGCCTCCGAGCGCAGCCTCATGTCCACCTCCGCCATGCTGTGGGGCGGGGCGGCCTACAACAACGGCATCCTCCCCTTCAAGCGCTACATCCTCGGCGAGGCGTACACGCGCGAGGGCGTAGGGGCCACGCTCGTGAACCCCGTAAAGCCCTCGGACTTCCTGGTGGCCAAGGGGATCCTGCCCAGCGTGACCGCGCTGCCGTCGTGGGAGACGATTCCGCCGGCGGACTTCTTCCGCGTCTTCGAGCGCGGCGGCCGCGTGATCTCCTCGCAGTTCCCCGAGATCGGGCTGCCCAACAGCTCGGGAACGCTGCAGAAGCTCGACGAGCCGGGCCGCCCCGACCTCAAGCAGTCCAACCGCGGGCCGGGCACGGGCAGCCGCATCGCGGTGCCGGTGATCAACATCACCAAGACGCGCCTCAACGACCCGCACCTGTGGTTCCTCGGCACCAACGAGCAGCCGGGCGACTACCGCTCCTCCGGCTGCACGGCCTGCCACGCCGTCTACGCCAACGACCGCGACCGCTCGCACGCGGGCGTCTACGCGAAGTTCGGCCATACGGGCGAGTCGGCCACGACCGACCCGACGATCCCGAAGGGGCAGCCGGGACACCCCATCCGCCACGAGTTCACGCGCGCCATCCCCTCGTCGCAGTGCATGGTGTGCCACATGCACCAGCCCAACGTGTTCGTGAACACCTATTACGGCACGATCATGTGGGACTACGAGTCCGACGCCCCCTTCATGTGGCCGGAGAAGCAGAAGTACCCGACGCACGAGGAGGCGAGGAAGATCCTCGACCGGAACCCCGAGGAGGCGGCCATCCGGGGCAAGTGGAGCGACCCGGAATTCCTGAAGGAAGTCTCGAGCCTCAACCCGAAGCTCAGGGACACGCAGTTCGCCGACTACCACGGCCACGGCTGGAACTTCCGCGCCGTGTTCAAGCGCGACCGGAAGGGAACGCTCCTCGACAAGGATGGCAAGCCCGTCTCCGACGAGGACCCGCAGAAGTTCAAGAGGGCGGTGCACCTCACCTCCATCCACCTCGACGTGGGGTTCCACTGCGTCGACTGCCACTTCTCGCAGGACATGCACGGCAACGGGCACATCTACGGCGAGGTGGCGGCGGCGGTGGAGATCGACTGCCGCGACTGCCACGGCACGGCGAGCAAGTACCCGACGCTGCGCACCTCCGGGCCCGCCGCCCGCCCCGGCGGCATGGACATGTCGCTGCTGCGCACCCAGGACGGGCGCAAGCGCTTCGAGTGGCGCGAGGGCAAGCTCTACCAGCGCTCGGCCGTCTATCCCGATCTCGAGTGGGAGATGTCGCTCGTGAAGGACTCGGTGACGCCGGGCAACCCGCGCTACAACGAGAAGGCGGCGCGCGCCAAGCTCATGCACACGGGGGAGTCGGGCCGCAAGGGCGAGTGGGGCCCGGGCGCGAAGGAATACGCGCACGCCGACGAGAAGATGACCTGTTTTACCTGCCACCTGTCGTGGACCACGAGCTGCGGCGGCTGCCACCTGCCCATCCAGGCCAACTGGAAGACCGAGCGCCACCACTACGAGGGCGGCGAGACGAGGAACTACGCCACCTACAACCCGCAGGTGGCGCGCGACGAGATGTTCCAGCTCGGCAGGCACGGGCCCGTGAAGGGCGGGCGCATCGCGCCGGTGCGCTCGTCGTCGGCGCTGGTGCTCTCGTCGACCAACATCAACCGAGAGCGCATCTACATCCAGCAGGCGCCGGTGGCCGCGAGCGGATTCTCGTCGCAGGCCTTCGCGCCGCACTACCCGCACACGGAGAGGAAGACCGAGACCAAGGGCTGCTCGGACTGCCACGTCTCGGACAAGGGCGACAACAACGCGATCATGGCGCAGGTGCTCCTGCAGGGGACCAACTTCGTGAACTTCGTGGGCTTCAACGCGTGGCTCGGCGAGGAGCGCAGCGTGCAGGCCGTGCAGGTCACCGAGTGGGAGGAGCCGCAGGCGGTAATCGGCAGCCACCTGCACCGCTACGCCTACCCCGACTGGTACGCGGAGCACGAGAAGCGCGGCCGGCGGCTGCCCGAGGCGCACGACCATGCCACGGGCGGGCCGGCGGGCTGCGTGATGCTGCGCGGCGAGTACTTCTACGCGGCGGAAGGGCCCGGCGGCATGCGCGTCTACGACGTGGCCTCCATCGCCAACAAGGGCGTGTCGCAGCGCATCATCCGCGCGCCGTACTCGCCGCTGGGACAGGACACCCACATCCCTTCGGCCAACGCCACGTGCGTGGCGCTGCCCACGAACCAGCCCATCGCCCCGGAGCGCAACAAGGGCGACCTGATGCGGGTGACGAACCAGGAACAGGCCTTCCACCCGATCTACAACTACGCCTTCATCACCGACGCCGAGGAGGGTCTCATCCTCACCGACGTCAACACGCTGTCGGACGGCGAACCCCGCAACAATTTCATCAGGCGCGCCGTCACCTGGAACGAGGAGGGCATCCTCAAAGGGGCGCGCCACCTCACCATCGGCGGCCACTACCTCTACATCGCGGCCGACGCGGGCCTCGTGGTGGTCGACGTGGACGATCCGCTCAAGCCTCGCAAAGTCGCCGTGGTGCCCCTGAAGGGCGCGCGCGCCTCGGCCCTGCAGTTCCGCTACCTCTTCGTGACCGACAACGAGGGCCTCGAGGTCGTGGACGTGACCGTCCCCGAGAAGGCGCGCCTCGTGAAGGGCGCCAAAGTACCGCTCGCGGATGCCCGGCACCTCTATGTGGCGCGTACCTACGCCTACGTGGCGGCGGGGCGGGAGGGTCTCGTGATCGTCGACGTGGAGAAGCCCGAGGCGCCGCGCGTGCACATGAAGTTCGACGACGGCGGCAAGCTCAACGACGCGCGCGACGTGATCGTGGGCACCACCAACGCCTCTGCCATCGCCTACGTGGCCGACGGCGCAAACGGGCTCAAGGTCCTGCAGCTCACCTCGCCCGAGATCCAGCCGAAGTTCTACGGCTTCAGCCCCGAGCCGCGGCCGCGCGTCATCGCCTGGCGCGAGACGGCCTCGCCGGCCCTCTCGCTCGCGAAGGGGCTCGACCGCGACCGCGCCGTCGACGAGACGGGCGGGCAGATCGCGGTCTTCGGGCGCATCGGCGCGCGCCCGTTCACGCGCGAGGAACAGGCGAGGTTCTACCTGCGGCCCGACGGCACCCCCTGGACGGTGTCGGACACGGGCAGTCCCGGCGACATGAAGAAGGCGGAGGCCCGATGAGACATCTCCTCGCGACGGTGCTGGCACTCGCGGTCCTCGCCGCCCGGGCGGCGGACGCGCCGCCGCTTCCCTACGAGGCGAAGGCGAAGAACCTGGGGGTGGCCACCTGCGCGTCGAGCCTCTGCCACGGCTCCATCTCGGAGTGGAAGGGCTCGAGCGTGCTGCAGAACGAGTATGTGACCTGGTCGCGCGTGGACAAGCACGCGCTGCGCGCCAACCAGGTGCTCTGGAACGACCGCAGCAAGCGCATCGCGGCCAACCTGGGCCTGCGGCAGCCCGCCCACGAGGCGAGGATCTGCGTGGACTGCCACGGCTACAGCCCGCCGGCGCAATACCGTGGCGAGCGCTTCAAGGCGGGCGACGGCGTGAGCTGCGAGGCCTGCCACGGCCCCGCGGAGAAGTGGGTCGCCTCGCACGTGGCGCCGGGCGCCACCCACGAGGAGAACGTGAGGAACGGGCTCTACCCGACGAGCGACCCGGTCGCGCTCGCCCGGCTGTGCCTGTCCTGCCACTTCGGCAACAAGGACAAGTTCGTCACCCATCGCCTCATGGGCGCCGGGCACCCGCGCATCAGCTTCGAGCTCGACACCTTCACGCAGACGCAGCCGCCGCACTTCGTCGTGGACGAGGATTGGCAGAAGCGCAAGGGCACGTGGGACGGCGTGAGGGTCTGGGCCATCGGGCAGGCGCTCGCGGCGCAGGAAAGCCTCGACGTCGTGCTCGACCCGAGGCGCGGCCGCGACGGCCTCTTCCCGGAGCTCGTGGTCTTCGACTGCCACGCGTGCCACCACCCGATGTCGGACACGCGCTGGAAGCCGCGCGTCGGGACGCGGCCCGGCACGATCCGCTTCAACGACTCGAACCTGCTGATGCTGCGGCAGATCGTGCGCCGCACCTTCCCGGCCGACTCCGCGGCCTTCGACGCGCTGGTGCTGCAGCTGCACCAGGCCGTGGCCGGGGAGGGGGGCGACGCGATGGAGGCGGCGCGGCGCCTTCGCAACGGGCTCGATGCCGTGGTGGAGAAGCTGCGCGCGCGCTCGTTCGCGGACGCCGACCTGCGCGCGATGCTCGCGGGCCTCGTGGATGACGGCCTCGCCGGCCAGTACGGCGACTACGCCGGGGCGGAGCAGGCGGCCATGGCGATGGGCAGCGTCCTGGGCTTCCTCGCGCGGCGGGGCGCTCTCGCCGACGTGCGCGGGGCCAACGCGGCGCTCGAGCGCGTGTACGAGGCGGTGAAGGACGACGAGAAGTACCGGGCGGAGCGCTTCCAGTCGGCGCTCGCGTCGCTCAGGACCTTCGTGGCGAGGTGACGGGCATGGCTGCCGAATTCGACCAACGAACCGAGTTCCGCTGGATCAAGGTGGGCATCGTCGGCTCTGGCCCGGCGGGGCTCTCGGCCGCGGCCCATGCCGCGGAGCTGGGGGTGTCGCACGTGCTCCTCGAGAGCGAGGGCCACGCCTCCAACACGATCTACAAGTACCAGAAGGGCAAGCACGTGATGGCCGAGCCGCAGATCCTGCCGCTCAGGAGCCCCATGAGCTTCGCCGCCGGCAAGCGGGAGGAGATCCTCGACCGGTGGAACGAGGAGATCGGGAAGCACAAGGTCAACATCCGCTACGGCCAGGAGGTCACGTCGATCACCGGCGAGGACGGGGCCTTCGAGGTTAGGACGCGCCAGGGCGAGGTGTTCTACTGCCGCAAGCTCGTGCTCGCCATCGGCCTCCAGGGCAACCTGCGCAAGCTGGGCGTGGAGGGCGAGAGCCTCGAGGGCGTCCAGTACCAGCTGGACGACCCGAAGGAGTACGAGGACGAGACGATCGTCGTCGTGGGGGCAGGCGACGCCGCCATCGAGAACGCGCTCGCGCTCGCGGAGCAGAACCGCGTGATCCTCGTGAACCGCAACGAGGAGTTCACGCGCTGCAAGGAAGGCAACCTCACCCTCGTCCTCGACGCCATCAAGGAGGGGCGGGTCGAGATCCGCTACGGGACCTCGGCGGCCAGGGTGGAGCGGGCGGGGGGCGACGTCCCGCTGCGCTTCCACGTGAAGAGCCCGGACGGGCCCGAGGCGATCGAGTGCCACCGCATCATCGCGCGGCTGGGCGGCATCCCGCCGAGGAAGCTGGTGGAGAGCTTCGGCGTGAAGTTCCCGTCGGCGGACCCCAACGCGGTGCCGCAGCTCTCGGACACCTACGAGTCGAACGTGAAGGGGCTCTACATCGTCGGCGCCCTGGGCGGCTACCCGCTCATCAAGCAGGCGATGAACCAGGGCTACGAGGTGGTCGAGTCGGCGCTCGGCCGCAAGGTGGAGCCGGCCGACGAGCCGCTCCTCGCGAGGAAGTTCGCGAGCTTCTCGCGTACCAAGAGCGTCGCGGAGGTCCTCGACGTCATCCAGTCGCAGGTGCCGCTCCTCGCCGGCATCAACCGCCTCCAGCTTCGCGAGTTCATGCTCGAGAGCGATCTGCTCGCGCCGCGCGAGGGCGAGATCGTCTTCGAGAGGAACGACTACACCAACTCGTTCTACATGGTCGTGGCGGGGGAGGTGCTGGTCGAGGGCGACGGCGGCAAGCGCTTCCCCCTGGGCGCCGGGCAGTTCTTCGGCGAGCTGGGCCTCATTTCCGGACGCAGGCGCTCGAGCACCGTGCGTGCCGGCCGGCACTGCGTGCTCGTCGAGGCGCCGCGGCGCGCGATGCTCAAGCTGGTGGCCTCGGTAGAGGCGGTGCGGCGCCAGGTCGACGAGACGTTCCTCAAGCGCGCGGTGCGCGCCTACCTCGCGCCGATGCTCCCCGAGGAGGAGCTCGCGGAGCTCGTGGCGAGCGGCGTCGAGGTGCGCAAGTACGGCGGCGGCGAGGTGCTCTTCCGCGAGGGCGACGCGCCGGACGGGCTCTACCTGCTGCGCCGGGGCTCGGTCATGGTCTCGCGCACGCTGGCCGGGCGCGACGTCGTGCTCTCCTACCTTTCCGCGGGCAACTACGTGGGCGAGATGGCGCTGCTCACCGACTCGCCCCGCTCGGCCACCGTGCGCGCTGCCGTCACCACCGAGGCGGTCGTGCTCGACGCCGGTGCGTTCAAGCGCGTCCTCGCGAGAAATCCGAAGTGGCGCGAGGAGATGGAGGCGCGCTTCCTCGACCGCCTGCGCGTGAACGCCGCCATGGAGGCCGCCCCCGACCCGGGCAACGTCATCGCCTTCCTCCTGCAGCAGGGCGTGGGCGAGGCGACCGACGTGCTGCTCATCGACGAGTCGCTCTGCGTGCGCTGCGACAACTGCGAGAAGGCCTGCGCCGACGTGCACGACGGCACCTCGCGCCTCGACCGCGAGGCCGGGCCCACCTTCGCGCAGATCCACGTGCCGACCTCCTGCCGGCACTGCGAGCATCCCCACTGCATGAAGGACTGCCCGCCCGACGCGATCCACCGCTCCGCGAGCGGCGAGGTGTACGTGAACGACGCCTGCATCGGGTGCGGCAACTGCGAGAAGAACTGCCCCTACGGCGTGATCCAGCTCGCCCCCGTCGACCCGCGGCGCCGGCGGCCCAGCCTGTGGTCGTGGCTCGTCCTGGGCATCGGCCCGGAGCCGGGGATGGAGCCCAAGCCCAAGGGCAAGGACATCCCCAAGAAGGCCGTGAAGTGCGACATGTGCAAGGACCTGCCCGGCGGCGCCGCCTGCGTGCGCGCCTGCCCCACCGGCGCCGCCATCCGCGTGAGCCCCGACGAGTTCCTGGGCTACGCGGCGACCGCGGAGGCGTAGCGCGAAACGGATAGCGGCGAAAGGGAGCTGTGGGCTGGGGGAAGTGCTTTGAAATCCTGGGCTCGCAGACGTGACCGCGGGATGGGTGCCCAAAAAATCGGGGCCAGGCAACCTGTATGCAGCCCCAACAAGTTGGGGACCCCCGCGCCAGGCCCCGATTTTTTACCCATCCAACGATGACGGTGCTTCGCTCCGTCATCCTTCGCGGTCGCGAGCCAAGGATTCCGAAGCGTTTCCCCCATCCCCAGCCCAGGCCACCACCGCGACGAAGCGTGGCGCAACCGACGTCGCTCCCATCGGTCCGGCGTGGCCTAACTTGATGGCGTGTCCACGGAGTGGAGGGGAGGTGGGGGTCGGCGCGGTGGTTGGCGGCGTTCCATCGCATGACGAGGAACATG
>JBBIJT010000084.1:0-11475 GCA_037445795.1 Betaproteobacteria bacterium
TCTGGGACCGCCTCGACCGCATGACGGGGGAGCTGCACGACTCGCACACGCGCGTGGAGAGCCCCGTCCGCGCGCGCGAGATCGACCGCTTCGAGTCCATCGGCCCCGGCTTCGCGTTCCGCCCCCTCGAGGGAAGGCTCGTCGTGACGGCGGTGGACCGCGATTCCGACGCGTACTGGGCCGGCGTGCGCCGGGGGATGACCTTCCTCGAGGCGGCGGGCCGGCCCGCCCTGGAGCGAAGGCCAGGCGTGGACGGGTTGCGCGTCGCGCAGGGCCTTCAGCACCGCCGGGTAGCCGGGAAGGAGGGTGCGCACCTCGATGCCCTCGGCCGCGAGCGCGAGGGGCAGCGCGCCGGCCACGTCGGCGAGCCCGCCGGTCTTCACGAGCGGGAAGACCTCCGAGGCGACCGACAGCACCAGCGGGCGGCTCATTGCGGCAGGCGGTCGATCATGGGCTGCGTGATGAGGCAGATGCCCCTGTCGGTCCGGCGGAAGCGCCGCGCGTCGAGCTCGGGGTCCTCGCCGACGACGAGCCCCTGCGGGATGCGCACGCCCGCGTCGATGACGACCTTGGATAGCCGGCAGTTGCGGCCGACGTCCACCTGCGGCAGGACCACCGCGTCCGACACGGTCGAGTAGGAGTGCACGTGCACGCCGGTGAAGAGGAGCGAGCGGCGCACGGAGGAGCCCGACACGATGCAGCCCCCCGAGACGAGGGAGGCCACGCCCAGCCCGCGGCGGCCTTCGGCGTCGTGGACGAACTTGGCCGGGGGCGTGATCTCGGCGTAGGTCCAGATCGGCCAGTTGCGGTCGAAGAGGTCGAGCTCGGGGACGATGTCGGTGAGGTCGATGTTGGCCTCCCAGTAGGCGTCCAGCGTGCCCACGTCGCGCCAGTAGACCTCGGACTCCTCGCGGGATCGCACGCAGGAGGACGCGAAGCGGTGCGCGATCGCCTTGGCGTTGGCCACCATCCACGGGATGATGTCCTTGCCGAAGTCGCGGCTCGAGGCCGGGTCGGCGGCGTCTCGGCGCAGCTGCTCGTTGAGGAGGTCGCGCTTGAAGACGTAGATGCCCATGCTCGCGAGGCACCAGCCCGGGCGGTCCGGCATCTCGGGCGGCACCGCGGGCTTCTCCTGGAAGGCGACGATGCGGTCGTCCGCGTCGACGTGCATGACGCCGAAGGCGCCGGCCTGCGCCGCCGGCACCTCGAGGCAGGCCACCGTCACGTCGGCCCCCGAGTTCACGTGCTGCAGGAGCATCCGCTCGTAGTCCATCTTGTAGACGTGGTCCCCGGCGAGGATCACGAGGTACTCGGGCTCGTAGCCGTCGATGATGTCGATGTTCTGGAACACCGCGTCGGCGGTGCCCGCGTACCACTCGTTGCCGCCCAGGCGCTGGCTCGCCGGCAGGATGTCGAAGGACTCGTTGCGCACCGGCTGGAAGAAGTTCCAGCCCCGCTGCAGGTGGCGGATGAGGCTGTGCGCCTTGTATTGCGTGGCCACGGCGATGCGGCGGATGCCGGAGTTGAGCGCGTTGGAGAGGGCGAAGTCGACGATTCGCGACTTGCCGCCGAAGTACACCGCGGGCTTCGCGCGCCGGTCGGTGAGCTCCATGAGGCGGGTGCCGCGGCCGCCGGCCAGCACGTAGGCCATGGCCGAGCGGGCGAGCGGCGTCGCGTACGAGGCCTTTCGGCGCTCCTGGAAGTCGTTGGGTGTCATCGGCTGCATGGCGTACTCCTGGATGTCACCGGCCTGCCGTCACGGCCCCTCGTGGACGAGCCACAGGGTGGCGAGCGGCGGCAGGAGGAAGGAAGCGGAATGGAGGAGCCCATGGCTCGGGGCGGCGTCCGCGACCACGCCGCCGGCGTTGCCCGCGTTCGACCCGCCGTAGGCCGCGGCGTCGGTGTTGACGATCTCGCGCCAGCGGCCGCCGCAGGGCAGCCCCAGCCGGTAGCCGGGGCGCGGCACCGGCGTGAAGTTCGCGATCGCCACGACGGGGCGCGTGCCGTCCCCGCCCGTGCGGAGCCAGGCGTACACGCTGTTGTCGCGGTCGCCGACCTCGATCCAGCGGAAGCCCTCGTGTTCGCAATCGCGCTCGTGGAGCGCCGGCTCGCCGCGGTAGGTGCGGTTCAGGTCGCGCACCAGCGCCTGCACGCCGCGGTGCGGCGCCACCCCGGCCTGCCCCCAGTCGAGCTCGCCCTCGTGGCTCCATTCGCGCCCCTGGGCGAACTCCTGGCCCATGAAGAGCAGCTTCTTGCCGGGGTGGGCCCACATGAAGCCGTAGTAGGCGCGCAGCCCCGCGAACTTCTGCCAGCCGTCGCCGGGCATGCGCGCGAGGAGCGATCCCTTGCCGTGCACCACCTCGTCGTGGGAGAGGGGCAGGATGAAGTTCTCGCTGAAGGCGTACACGAGGCCGAAGGTCATCCGGTCGTGGTGCCACCGGCGGTGCACGGGATCCTCGCGCATGTAGGCGAGCGTGTCGTTCATCCAGCCCATGTTCCACTTGAACCCGAAGCCCAGGCCCCCGGCCGACACGGGCTGCGACACGGCGGGCCAGGCCGTGGACTCCTCGGCGATCATCATGATGCCGGGATGCAGCCCGTACACGGTCTCGTTGAGGCGCCGCAGGAAATCCACCGCCTCGAGGTTCTCGTTGCCGCCGCGCGGATTGGGGACCCACTCGCCGGCCTTTCGCGAGTAGTCGAGGTAGAGCATCGAGGCCACCGCGTCCACGCGAAGCCCGTCCACGTGGAACCGCTCCAGCCAGTAGAGCGCGCTCGCGAGGAGGTAGTTCGCGACCTCGCGCCGGCCGTAGTTGAAGATGGCGGTGTTCCAGTCGGGGTGGAATCCCTTGCGCGGGTCGAGGTGCTCGTAGAGCGCCGTGCCGTCCAGCCGCGCGAGGCCGTGCGGGTCCGTCGGGAAGTGGGCGGGCACCCAGTCGAGCAGCACGCCAATGCCCGCGGCGTGGCAACGGTCGACGAAGCGCGCGAAGGCGGCCGGCGGCCCGAAGCGGGCGGTGGGCGCGAAGAGCCCGATGGGCTGGTATCCCCAGGAGGCATCGAGGGGATGCTCGTTCACGGGCATGAGCTCCACGTGCGTGAATCCCATGTCCGCGAGGTAGGGCACCAGCCGCTCGCCGATCTCGTCCCAGCCGAGGAAGCGGCCGCCTTCGCCGCGCCGCCACGAGCCCGCGTGCAGCTCGTAGATCGCCATGGGCGCGCGGCGCGGGTCGCGGCCGGCGCGGGCCGACATCCAGGCGGCGTCGGTCCAGGCGAACGAGGCGGTGTCGCGGACGACGGAGGCGGTGGAGGGCCTGAGCTGCGCGCCGAACCCCACGGGGTCGGCCTTGAGCGGAAGGAGCTCGCCCCCCGGCCCCACGATCTCGTACTTGTAGAGCGCGCCTTCGCCGACGCCGGGGACGAAGATCTCCCATACGCCGTTGTCCACGCGCCTTCGCATCGCGTGGCGCCGGCCATCCCAGGCGTTGAAGTCGCCGACCACGGAGACGCGCCGCGCGTTGGGCGCCCAGACGGCGAAGTGGACGCCGCGCGCCCCCTCGTGCTCGATCTCGTGGGCGCCCAGCCGGTCGAAGAGGCGGGTGTGCGTTCCCTCGACGAGGAGCCAGTCGTCCATGGGGCCCAGCACCGGGCCGTGGGCGTACGGATCGTCGACGGTCCACGTGTCCGCCCCGCGCCGCGCGCGCAGGAGGTAGGGCACCCGCGCCGCGAGCCGCCCCTCGAAGAACCCTTCCGGATGCGCGGCCTCGAGCGCGGCCAGCCGCTCGCCGCCGCGGGTGACCGCCTCGAGGGACTCGGCGCCCGGCACGAACGCGCGCACGACCACGGCGCCCGCCACCTCGTGGGGACCCAGGACCGCGAAGGGGTCGTCGTGACGGCCCGCGACGATCGCCTCGATGACGCCGGAGGGAACGGTCGGGGTCACGGGATGCGGCGCCTCAGCCGCTCGCCGCGGCGCGAAGCGGCTCGGCTTCCCAGATCTCGCGCGCGTAGTCGCGGATGGTGCGGTCCGCCGAGAACCATCCCATGCCGGCCGTGTTTAGGATGGCGCGGCGCCACCACTGGTGGCGGTCGCGCCAGAGATCGGCCACCGATCGCTGCGCCGCCCGGTACGACTCGAAGTCGGCGCAGACCAGGAACCAGTCGCGGTGGCGCAGGTCGTCGACGAGCTCGTGGTAGCGCAGGCGGTCGTCGGGCGAGAAGAGGCCGGACTCGATCGCGGCCAGCGCCTCGGCCAGCGCCGGCGAGGCGGCGATGTCGGCCGAGGTCTCCAGCCCGGCCGCGCGGCGCGCGGCCACGCCCGCGGCCTCGAGGCCGAAGATGAAGATGTTCTCGCGGCCCACGCGCTCCAGGATCTCGATGTTGGCGCCGTCGAGCGTGCCGATGGTGAGCGCGCCGTTGAGGGCGAGCTTCATGTTTCCCGTCCCCGAGGCCTCCATGCCCGCCGTGGAGATCTGCTCCGAGAGGTCGGCCGCCGGGATGATCGACTCCGCGAGGCTCACGTTGTAGTTGGGGAGGAACACGACCTTGAGCAGGCCGCGCAGCGCCGGGTCGCCGTTCACCACGCGCGCCACGTCGCTCGCGAGCTTGATGACGAGCTTGGCGCGGCGGTAGCCGGCGGCGGCCTTGCCGGAGAAGATCTTCACGAGCGGCACCCAGTCGCGCGTCGGGTGGGCGCGCATCTCCTGGTAGAGCGCGACGGTCTCGAGGAGGTTCAGGAGCTGCCGCTTGTACTCGTGGATGCGCTTGATCTGGACGTCGAAGAGCGTCTCGGGGTCGATGCTCGTGCCCGTGCGCTCCGCCACCGTCCGCGCGAGGAGCACCTTGTTGGCGCGCCGCGCGGCGGCGAAGCGCTCGCGGAAGGCCGCGTCGTCCGCGAAGCGCGCGAGGTCCGCGAGGCGGTCGAGGTCGTCCTGGAATTGCGGCCCGATCGCCTCCGCGACGAGGTTCGTGAGCCCGGGGTTCGCCTGGAAGAGCCAGCGGCGGAAGGTGATGCCGTTGGTCTTGTTGACGATGCGGCCGGGGAAGAGCTCGTTGAAGTCGTGGAACACGGTGCGGCGCATGAGGTCCGTGTGCAGCGCCGACACGCCGTTCACGTGCCGCGAGCCCAGGAAGGCGAGGTTGCCCATGCGGACCTGGCGCGTGTGGTTCTCCTCGATGAGCGAGAGCGAGGCGATGAGCCGCGGGTCGGTGCGGCCCGACTTCCGGAGCGAGTCGAGGTGCAGCGCGTTGAGGAGGTAGATGATCTGCATGTGCCGCGGGAGGAGCCCCTCCATGAGCGGCACGGACCACTTCTCGAGCGCCTCGGGCAGCAGCGTGTGGTTGGTGTAGTTGAAGACGGAGGTGGTGATGCGCCAGGCGAAGTCCCACGGCATGCCGTGCTCGTCCACGAGGAGCCGCATGAGCTCGGGGATGGCGATGGCCGGGTGCGTGTCGTTCAGCTGGATGGAGACGTGGTCCGGCAGCGACGAGAGCTCGCCGTGCTGGGCCTTGTGCCGGCGCAGCAGGTCCTGCAGCGACGCGGAGGCGAAGAAGATCTCCTGGCGAAGCCGCAGCTCGTGCCCCGCCGGCGTGTCGTCGTTGGGGTAGAGGATGCGCGAGATCGCCTCGAGCCGGACGCGCTCCGCGAGCGCCCCCACGTGGTCGCCGCGGTTGAAGTCCTCGAGCACGATGGGGTGGCCCGCGCGCGCGGACCACAGCCGCAGCGTGTTCACGTGGGCGCCGCGCCAGCCGACGATCGGCGTGTCGTAGGCCACCGCGTTGACGCTGTCGGCCGGGCGCCACACCGAGCGCGTGGTGCCGTCCGCGTTGGGCACCGCGTCCACCGTGCCGCCGAAGCCGATCGTGTAGGTGACCTCGGGGCGCTCGAACTCCCAGGGGTTCCCGGAGGAGAGCCAGTCCTCGGGCAGCTCGATCTGCCAGCCGTCCTTCATGGCCTGGCGGAAGATGCCGTGGTCGTAGCGGATGCCGTAGCCGTGCGCCGGGATGCCGAGGGTCGCGAGGCTGTCCATGAAGCAGGCCGCGAGGCGCCCGAGGCCGCCGTTGCCGAGGGCCGCGTCGGGCTCGAGGCGGCGCAGGCGGTCGAAGTCCACGCCCAGCTCCGCCAGCGCCTCGCGCGCGGTGTGCACGAGCCCGAGGTTGGACAGCGCGTCGAGCAGCAGGCGCCCGATCAGGAACTCGAGGGAGAAGTAGCAGACGCGCTTGCGGCCGTCGCGATAGGTGCGGCGGGTGGCCTCCATCCAGCGCTCGACGATCTGGTCGCGCGTGGCGAGCGCCGTGGCGACGAGCCAGTCGTGCTCGAGGGCGTGGCGGCGATCCTTGCCGACGGCGTAGACGAGCTTCGCGAGGACCGCGTCGCGGAAGACGGCGGGCGTCACCTCGGGCTCGCCGCGCGACTCGGCCTCCGGGTGCGAAGGGTGGGGGGAGTCGGGACTGTTCACGGGCTGGACGGCGGGAAGGGCACGCGGCGCGGGGAAGGCCGCTTCGTGTAGAGTTTACCCGCCTCACCGGCAACTCACACGGGGACTTCGCCACATGACGCTCGCCAGGAGATTCGCCGCGCTCCTCCTTCTCGCCCTGGGCCTCGCCGGTTGCGTCGCCTACGAGGCCGTGCCCGTCGACCCGATGGAGCGGCCGTGGCAGTCGGCCATCGGCGCGATCGGCGACGCGGGCCTCGACCTCGTCGCGGCCGACCGCGCCACGGGGACGATCCGTGGAACGCGGGGAGCTGCCCAGGGCACCATCGTGGTGCGAATGCGCGCGGACGGCCGCGTGGGCGTCGAGATCAACTCGAAGGGCGACCCCGGGCTCACGCAGCGCCTGACCGACGCCTACAACCGCCGCATGGGCCGATGAGGCGATGCCCTTCGCGTTCCTGAGCCTGCTCGCCACCGTGGTGATCACGGTGGTGGCGTTCGTCGCCACCAGTCCCCGCGTGGCCAACACCCGCGCGCTCCTCGCGTTCAACGTGGCGGTGCTCGCGATGGCGCTTCCCGTGGGCTGCGCGGTCGGCGCCTGGCTCCATGCCGACGCCATCGTCGCGAAGCCGGACGAGAGGTTCATGGCCCTCTACCTCGCCATCATGGGCGGGGCGGCGGTCGCGCTCATCCTCGTGGCGGTGGGCGGCCTGGTGCGCAACTTCGTCCTCTTCCCGCGGGCCAAGCGCCTGCCGCCTCCGGCGCCGACCGCCTGAACCTGGCGCGCGCTACGGGAGGTTCGCGTCGATGAGGGTCCGCGCCACCGAACGCGGCGGGGCGAGCTCCGGCAGCTCGTCCCCGGGGCCGAACCAGCGCGCTTCGGCGATCTCGGCCTCGTCGGGCCGCAGCTCGCCGCCCGCGAATTCCGCCGTGAACGCGATCATGAGGGAGTGCGGAAAGGGCCACGACTGGCTCGCGAAGTAGCGAAGGCCCGCGACCTCGAGCCCCACCTCCTCGCGCACCTCGCGGTGCACCGCGTCCTCGATGGATTCGCCCGCCTCGAGGAACCCGGCGAGCGCCGACCAGCGGCCGGTGCCGCGGGCGTGCCGCGCGAGCAGGATGTCGCGGCCGCGTCGGACGAGCACCATCATGGCCGGCGAGATTCGCGGGTAGGCCGAATGCCCGCAGGCCGGGCATCGTCTCGCTCGCTCGCCCGGAACGGGTTCCGTGGAGGCCCCGCAGGCCCCGCAATGGCGATGGGTGCGGTCCCAGTCGGCGACCTGGCGCGCGCGTCCGGCCACGGCCGCGAGCCCGTCGTCCACCCGGCCGAAGAGGGAGCGCAGCGGGTGGAACGCGTAGCCCGGCGCCGCGGGTGTCTCCCGCGCGACCCACGCCGCCCGGCAATAGGCGCCGTCCCAGATCCCCACCGGAAGCGCATCGCCGCCCACGCCGTGGTCGACGCAGGCGCGGGCGTCGGGCAGCGCGAGGCCGGGATCCGTGAGCAGGAGCGCGTCGCCGCGGAACACGAAACTGAGCGGGGCGGGGTCGTCGCGCGCGACCGCGAGCGGGGTGAAGGAAGGCGGGGTCTCGATCATGGCGGGCCATTGTCGCCAGCGGGGGCGCCGGCAGGCAATCGCGAACCTCGCCATGGCCGGGCGATCCGGACTATCCTAGCGGTGAACCCACCGGAGGGACCCATGAAGAACATGATGCTGGCGCTGGCGGCTTCGCTCGCGGTCGTGTCCACCCCGGCCCTGGCCGGGAAGTCCTGCGACGAGCTCAAGGCGGAGATCGCCGCCAAGATCGAGAAGAAAGGCGTGAAGGCCTACACGCTGGAGGCCGTGAAGAAGGGCGAGGAAGGCGACCGCAAGGTCGTCGGGACCTGCGCCGGCGGCACGCAGGTCATCGTCTACAAGCGCGGGGCTACTCCGGGATGACCCCGAAGATGAACATGGCCCGCATGAGCGGCGTGGGCTCGCCCAGGGGCCCGAACCACTTGCCGAAGATCGACACGATCTCGCCTTCCCCGTAGATCCGGGACAGGGCGGAGTTCACCGCGAGGCGCAGGCCCGCGTCCCCCCGGGGCAGGGCGATGGCGTAGGGCTCGAAGGACAGGTCCTCCGGCAGCAGGAATAGCGCTTTCGGGTCCTTGGCCTTCATGCTGGCCCCGATCAGAAGGATCTTGTCGCTCGCGAAGGCGTCGATCTTGCCTTCCTCGAGGGCCGCGAAGGCCTCGTCCCGCGACTTCATGGCCACGATCCTGAGCCCCAGGTTGCGGCGCTTCTCGATGTTGTTCACGACCCTCTCGTTGGTCGTGCCGCTCACGACCCCGATGCGCTTGCCGGCGACGTCCGCCATCGAGCGGATGTTGGCGGCCTTGGTGGTGAGCAGCCCGGTGCCGTCGACGAAGGTGTGGTTCGAGAAGTCCACCTGCCGGAGGCGCGAGAGCGTCACCGTGCTGGCCCCGCACTCGAGGTCGGCCTCGCCGTTCGCGATCGCGTCGAAGCGGCCCTGGGAGGTCACCGGCACCCACTTCACCTTCAGGCCCTTGGCCTGGATCTGCGCGTCGATGAGCGTGGCCACGCGCTTGCACAGGTCCACCGTGTAGCCGGTCGGCTCGTTCTTGTCGTCCGTGTACGAGAAGGGCGCGGCGTCCGTGCGGTAGGCGATCGAGATCGTCTTCGCGTCGGCGATCTTCCTGAGCCGGCCGTCGAGGCCCTGGGCGCTGGCGATCGAGGCGACGGCCAGGAGTGTGGCGGCGAGCAGGGCGGGGCGGATCATGGTCTCGTGGACTCCGGAGGCATGGTCGAGCGGCGGACGATACGCGGCTTTGCGTGGCGGCGCCACCCCACCGGGTTGCAGGGCCGTGGAGGCTTCGTCGGGATACGGCGATTCCCATCCTGGGCTCGCAAGCGTGACCGTGGGATGGGTGCCCAAAAAAATCGGGGCCAGGCAACACACGCCAGGCCCCGATTTTTTACCCCTCCAATGACGACGGCGCTGCGCTTTGTCGTCCTACACGCTTGCGAGCCCAGGATCTCGAAACACCAACTCCATCCCCGGCCCTTGCTCGTGTCCGCCGCTACTCCTGCACCTTCGGCAACTCCGGCTCGATGAGCGCGAGCCCGGCGCGCAGGAGGGATTCATAGCGGGCACGCTCCGCGGCGATGGTCTCGGGCGTCCAGTCGTAGAAGCCCGCTCCCGTCTTCATGCCCAGCCGCCCGGCGGCAACGAGGTCGGTGAGGACCTTGGGGGGCACCTTGTTGTCCGCGAGGCCGGGATACATGGTCGCCGCGGCGGCTCCGTGGACATCGATGCCGGAGTGGTCCTTCTGCAGGTTGGGCCCCGCCGCGAGGTAGCGGAAGCCGAACCCGAAGCGCACCGCTGCGTCGACGTCGGCGGCCGTCGCCACGCCCGCGTCGATGAGCGCGTAGGCCTCGCGGGCGAGCGCGTGCTGCAGGCGGTTGGCGAGGAAGCCGGGGAGGTCCTTGCGCACGATGACGGGGACCTTGCCGGTGGCGCGCATGAAGTCGGCCGCCTCGCGCGCGATGCCGGGGTCGGTGCCCGCGCCGCACACCACCTCCACCAGCGGCACGAGATGGGCGGGCATGAAGTAGTGCAGGCCGAGGAAGCGGCGCGGCCCGGGCAGGCCCTCGGCGATCGCGCTGATGGGGAAGCTCGAGCTGTTGCTCGCGAGCCACGCATCCGCCCGGGCGCGCTTCGCGAGGTCGCGGAAGAGCGCGCGCTTGAGGTCGAGCTTCTCGGGGATGGCCTCGATCACGAGGTCCACGGCCGCCCAGTCGATCCCGTCGAGCGAGTCGTGGATCGCGACCCGGTCGATGCGCTCAGGCCGGCCGAGAGCGGCCAGCCCGGCGGCGAGACGCTCCCGAAGCGTGCGGCGGGCGGCTTCCACGGTCTCCACGACGCTCGTGGGACAGCCGGCGCGGGCAAGGGTGAGGGCGATGTCGGCACCCATGGTGCCGCCGCCGATGACGGCGCAGGTCTTGCGGAGGGACATTGCGGGGTTCCTAGTAGAATCCTGTGATCGACAGGGAGGAAATCATGAAAGGCATCGCCATCGTACTGCTCCTGCTCGTTTCCGGGGCCGCCGCCGCCGACGAGCTCACCGGCACCCTCAAGAAGGTGAAGGAGACCGGCACGCTCACCCTCGGCATCCGCGAGACCTCGGTGCCCTTTTCCTACCTGGACGAGAAGCAGAACGCCATCGGCTACTCGATCGACCTGTGCGAGAAGGTCGTGGAGGCGGTGAAGGCCGAGCTGAAGATGCCGGACCTCAAGGTGCGCCGCATCCCGGTGGTGTCGCAGACGCGCATCCCGCTCGTGGCCAACGGCACCGTGGACCTCGAGTGCGGCTCGACGACGAACACCCTCACGCGCCAGAAGCAGGCGGACTTCTCGCACGTCACGTTCATCGGGGGCACGAGGCTCCTGGTCAAGACGAAGTCGGGCATCAAGGAGGTCGAGGACCTGAAGGGCAGGACCGTCTCCGTGTCGCAGGGCACGACCAACGAGCGCGTCATCAAGGCGCTCTCGGAGAAGCTGAACCTCGGCATCAAGATCCTCAACGTGAAGGACCACGGCGAGGGCTTCCTGGTGCTCGAGAGCGGGCGCGTCGACGCCAACGTGAGCGACGACATCCAGCTGATGGGCCTGCGCTCCAAGGCGCGCAACCCCGCCGACTACGCGGTGACGGGGCGGCACCTGTCCTACGAGCCCTTCGGCCTCATGCTGCGCAGGAACGACGCCGACTTCAAGCTGGTGGTGAACCGCACCCTCTCGGGCCTCATGCGAAGCGGCGAGATCGAGAAGATCTACGCCAAGTGGTTCGAGCCGCTCGGGGCGCCGCTCGCGCCGACGCTGCGGACGGCCTTCGAGATCCAGGCGCTTCCGGAGTAGCCGCGCGGCGCGGCCCGGGCAGGCCGCCCGCCATGACCCATGGGTGAGGTTCCGATGAGACGCACGATCGCCACGCTCCTGACGTGCCTGTCCGCGCTCGCGCAGGCGCAGGCGCCGGCTCCGGTTC
>JBBIJT010000084.1:11575-15311 GCA_037445795.1 Betaproteobacteria bacterium
CCGGCTCCGGTTCAGGCCGAGGACCCGCTCGCCTACCTGGGCTGGCTCAAGGGCCTCGCGGGCGCCTGCTGGCAGGGCACCGACACGGCCGGGCGGGCGACCGACCGCCAGTGCTACGACCTGCAGTTCGGCCACTTCCTGCGCGGCACCATCCGGATGGCGGGTGCCGAGGGCAAGGCCCCGCCGTTCCAGGGCGACAGCCTCTTCCACCGCGACCGCCGGCCCGGGACGATCGCGATCGTGATGTGGGGAAGCAGCGGTCTCGTGAGCCTGGGCGAGGCCCGCGTCGACGGCGACTCGGTTCGCTTCCTGCAGCCGAAGACGGAGGGGCGCCCGGAGAGCCGGACGAGCTGGACGAGGCAGGGGCCCGACGCCTTCCGCGTCGCCCGCGAGCAGCGCGACGGCGAGGGCCCGTGGAAGGAGTCGTTCGTCGTGAACTACCGCCGCGTCGCGAAATGACCCCGGCGCGCCCGTGGCTGCGCTTCTACGGAAGCGTGCCGCACTCCATCGACTATCCCGAGGTCACCCTCTACGAGGCCCTCGCGGCCACGGCGGCGCGGCTGCCCGCTGCCGTGGCCTGGGATTTCCTCGGCACGCGCTGCACCTACCGCGATTTCGTCGCGGCCGTCGACCGCTGCGCGACGGCGCTCGCGAACGAGGGGCTGCGCGCGGGGGACCGGTTCCTCATCTCCATGCCGACCACGCCGCAGGGCGTCATCGCCTTCTACGCGGCCAACCGGCTGGGGGCGCTGCCCGCGCTCATCCACCCGCTTTCCACCGCGCCGGAGATCACGCATTTCCTCGACGCCACGGGAGCGCGCGTCGCGCTCGTGCTCGACGCGTTCTTCGGCACCCTCGTGGCGGCGACGCCCGCGAAGCCGCTGGAGCGCATCCTCGTCGCGCGCATCCCCGACTACCTGTCGCCGCTCAAGCGCCTGGGCTTCTGGGCCACCAAGGGCCGGAAGATCCCGGCGCTGCCCTCCGACGGGCGGATCCGGGCCTGGTCGGCCATCCTCGAGGCGGCCGCGCCGATGACCACGCCGCCGGTGGGCAAGACGGCGGACCCCGCGGCCATCCTGTTCTCGGGGGGCACCACGGGGCTGCCCAAGGGCATCGTGCTCTCGAACCGCAACTTCATCGCCGAGGGCAAGCAGGCCGCGGCCTGGTGCGGGCTCGGCGAGAAGGACGCCATTCTCGCCATCCTGCCGATCTTCCACGGCTTCGGCCTGGGCGTCTGCGTGAACGCGGCCTTCATGGGCGGCGGCAAGTCCATCCTCGTTCCGCAATTCAGCGCCGAGATCGTCTCGAAGGTGCTGCGCAAGGACCGGCCCAGCGTGCTCGTGGGCGTGCCCACGCTCTTCGACGCGCTCTCGAAGGATCCCTCGCTCGCGCAGGCCGACCTCTCCTGCATCACCGCCTGCTTCTGCGGCGCCGACACGCTGCCGCGCGCGGTGAAGGAGCGGTTCGAGGCCCTGGTGGCGCGCGGCGGAGGCAAGGTGAAGCTCCTCGAGGGCTACGGTCTCACCGAGGCGGTCACCGGCATCATGGCGACGCCGCTGACCGAGTACCGCGAGGGGTCCGTCGGCATCCCGTTCCCGGACATGCTCGCGAAGATCGTGAAGCCGGGGACGACGGAGGAGGCGCCGGCCGGGGAGGAGGGCGAGATCTGCATCGCCGGGCCGGCCGTGATGATGGGCTACCTCGACGATCCCGAGGCGACCACGCAGGCGCTGCGCGTGCACGCCGACGGGCGCACCTGGCTGCACACCGGCGACCTCGGGAAGATGGACGCCGACGGCTTCACCTACTTCTCGGTGCGGCTGAAGCGCATGATCAAGTCCTCCGGCTTCAACGTCTATCCCGCGCAGGTGGAGGCGGTCATCCGCGAGCATCCGGCCGTGGCCGAGGCCTGCGTGATCGGGGTGCCCGATCCGGCCCAGGTGGAACGCGTCAAGGCCTGCGTCGTGCTGCGCGACCCGTCGCAGGCGGGCGCGGGCATGGAGGAGGCCCTCATCGCCCATTGCCGCGAGCGGCTCATCAAGTGGTCCTGCCCGCGCGAGGTGGAGTTCGTGGCGGCGCTGCCGCTCACGAAGGTGGGCAAGATCGATTATCGCGAGCTCGCCCGGCGGCATGCCGGGCGCGTCGCACCGTCCGGGAAAGGCTGAGGCGATGGTCAAGTCGAGGAGCGACAGTCACAGGCATCCGGCCGCGCCGGCCCACGGGGGCGAGCGCGTCGCGGCCGCGCTCGAGGCGTGGGGCGTGCGCTGGATCTTCACCCTCTGCGGCGGGCACATCTCGCCCATCCTCGTCGCGGCCAAGCGCCGCGGCATCGCGATCGTCGACACGCGCGACGAGGTGACCGCGGTCTTCGCCGCGGACGCGGCGGCGCGGCTCACCGGCACGCCCGGCGTGGCCGCCGTCACCGCCGGCCCCGGCATCACCAACACCATCACCGCCCTCAAGAACGCGCAGCTCGCCCAGTCTCCGGTCCTGTTGCTGGGAGGCGCGGCGCCCACGGCTCTGCAGGGACGCGGCGCCCTGCAGGACATCGAGCAGCTGCCGCTCGTGGAGCCGCACGTGAAGCTCGCGAAGCAGGTGCGGCGCGTGGCCGACCTGGGCCCCGCGGTGGAGGAGGCGCTCGCGGCATCGCTCGAGGGCGTGCCGGGGCCGACGTTCGTCGAGTGCCCGGTGGACCTGCTCTACGACGAGAAGCTCATCCGCGGCTGGTACGAGGATGCGGCGGGGAAGGGCACGTCGATCGCGGACCGCTTCCTGCAGTGGTACCTGGGCCGGCACGCGGACAAGATGTTCGAGGGCAGCGGCAAGGCCTACCACCCGAAGGCGCGCAAGGTGAGGCCGCCGCTCGCGGGCGACAACGCCGTCACGCTCGCGGCCGCCGCCCTGGCGAAGGCCGAGCGTCCCCTGCTGGTGCTCGGCAGCCAGACGCTGGTCGAAGCGGCCGAGGCGGAGGCGGTCGCGAAGGCCGTCGGGAAGCTGGGCATCCCGGTGTACCTCTCCGGCATGGCGCGCGGCCTGCTCGGACGGGAATCGCCGCTGCAGATGCGCCACGCCCGCCGCAAGGCGCTGCGCGAGGCCGACTGCGTCCTGCTCGCCGGCGTTCCGTGCGACTTCCGCCTGGACTACGGCAAGCACGTGCGCCGTTCGGCCACCCTCATCGCGGCCAACCGCAGCACGAAGGATGCGCGGCTCAACCGCACGGCCGACATCGAGGCCATCGGAGACGCCGGGCGGTTCGTGGTCGCGCTCGCGGAAAGGGCGCACGGCTGCTGGCGCCCCGAGTGGATCGCCACCCTCGAGGCCCGCGACGCGGAGCGCGAAAGGGAGATCGACGCGCAGGCCGCGGCCTCGGGCATGCACGTCAATCCGCTCGCGCTCTTCCGGGCGCTGGAGCACGCGGCGGGCGACAACGCGGTCTTCGTCGCCGACGGCGGCGACTTCGTCGCGACGGCCTCCTACATCCTGCATCCGCGCGGGCCGCTCACCTGGCTCGACCCCGGCGCGTTCGGCACGCTGGGCGTGGGCGCCGGGTTCGCCCTCGGCGCGCATGCCGTGCGCCCGGACTCGGAGGTCTGGATCGTCTGGGGCGACGGCGCCAGCGGCTACGGCCTCGCGGAGTTCGACACCTTCGCGCGCCACGGCATCCCGGTGATCGCGGTGGTCGGCAACGACGCCTGCTGGACGCAGATCGCGCGCGAGCAGGTGAAGATGCTGGGCG
>JBBIJT010000085.1:0-7265 GCA_037445795.1 Betaproteobacteria bacterium
TACCTCTTCGTGATCGGCCGCGACGCCAAGATCAACATGATCGACCTGTGGATGGAGAAGCCCGACAACGTGGCCGAGATCCGCACCGGCCTCGAGGCGCGCTCCGTCGACACCTCCAAGTACAAGGGCTACGAGGACAAGTACGCCATCGCCGGCTCCTACTGGCCGCCGCAGTTCGTGATCATGAAGGGCGACACGCTCGAGCCCCTCAAGATCGTGGCCACCCGTGGCATGACGGTCGACACGCAGGAATACCACCCCGAGCCGCGCGTGGCCGCCATCGTCGCCTCCCACTTCAAGCCCGAGTTCGTGGTGAACGTGAAGGAGACCGGCAAGATCCTGATGGTGAACTACAAGGACATCGACAACCTGCAGATGACCGAGATCCCGACCGCCCGCTTCCTGCATGACGGCGGCTGGGATTCCACCCATCGCTACGTGCTGATGGCCGCCAACCAGTCGAACAAGATCGCCGTCGTGGACGCGAAGGAAGGCAAGCGCGCGGCCATCGTCGAGGTCGACAAGATCCCGCACCCGGGTCGCGGCGCCAACTTCGTGCATCCCAAGTTCGGCCCCGTCTGGGCGACCGGTCACCTGGGCAGCGAGAAGATCTCCCTCATCGGCACCGACCCCGTGAAGCACAAGCAGAACGCATGGAAGGTGGTGCAGACCCTCGACGGCCAGGGCGGCGGCAACCTGTTCATCAAGACGCACCCGAAGTCGAAGAACCTCTGGGTCGACACGCCCCTCAACCCCGATCCGAAGCTCTCCAAGTCGATCGCGGTGTTCGACATCAACAACCTGGACAAGGGCTTCAAGGTGCTGCCGATCACGGAATGGGCCGGCATCGCCGACGGCGCGGGACGCGTCGTGCAGCCCGAGTACAACAAGGCGGGCGACGAGGTGTGGTTCGCCGTGTGGAGCGCCAAGGACAAGACCTCCGCGCTCGTGGTGGTCGATGACAAGACGCTCAAGCTGAAGGCCGTGATCAAGGATCCGAAGGTCATCACGCCCACCGGCCACTTCAACATCTACAATACGCAGCACGACGTCTATTGACAGAGTTGTTCGATGCACCTCCCTGTTAACCGGCGCCTCGGCGCCGGTTTTTTTTCGTGGGTCGCGGCGGGCCTCATGGCCGCCGCGCCCGTGCACGCGGCCGCACTCGAGGCCGTGTCCTCGGACGGCCGCTTCCGGGTCGAGACCGACGAGGCCACGATGGAACTCGTGGTTCGAAGCGGCGACGGCGCCCGTGAGCTTCGCCGCATCCCCTTGCGCGACCGCGGACGCCGCGCCGGGCGCCTCGCATGGATCCTCGACCTGCCCGCGCGCGGGAGCTTCCTGACGGGGTTCGAGGCGCTTCCCGAGGCGTGGGAGCTTCCCTACGGTGCCAAGGCGGAGCCCGTCTTCGATGGCCTCGTGCACGACTACCGCATGGGCGAGGGCATCGCCGACACCGGCCCGCTGCCGGTGCGCCGCATCCCGCTGGATGCCCCCCTGCCTCTCCCGACACCGGACGCGAAGCCGTTCCAGGTCACGTGGCCCGACCCGCGAAACCCGGGGCGCCTCAACGTGCTGAACCTGGACGTGCGGCGTGTAGTGGCGCAGATCGAGGCGCCCACGCGAAGCGATGCGCCGGTCGTGGTGGCGTCGGCTCCCCCCTCGCCCCAGCCGCAGGCCACGCCCGGAACGCTGCCCAAGATCGAGAAGGTCCAGGTGGTGGCCGCGGTGAGCCGCGTGCAGGAGGCGGTCGAGTCCGTGCCCGCGACGGTGAGCGTGATCGAGCGCGAGGACGCGTTTCGCGAAGTGGCCGGAAACCTCCGCGACCTCGTCCGCTACGAGCCGGGCGTCTCCATCGAGGGCAATTCGACTCGCTTCGGCCTGGGCAATTTCAATATCCGGGGCCTCGAGGGCAACCGCGTGCAGATGACGGTGGACGGCATCCGCCTGCCGGAGAGCTACCGCGTCGGCAGCTTTTCCAACGCCTCGCGCAACGCCCTCGGCATCGGCCTGCTGCGCCAGGTCGAGATCGTGCGTGGGCCTTCCTCGGCGATCCATGGCTCCGATGCCCTGGGCGGCGTCATCGCTTTCACGACCCTCGATCCGACGCAATACCTGGCGGCGGGCAAGGCGGTCGGTGGCGAAGCCTTCGGCGCGTACGCGAGCGCCGACGAGAGTGCCGGAGGCGGCGGCGCCATCGCGATCGCGGCGGGCGGCACGCAGTTGCTGGTGGGAGCCGAAGGCTCCCGCGGCCACGAGGTCGCCAACATGGGCACGGTGGGCGGCACGGGCGCGAGCCGCACTGAGCCCAACCCGCAGGAAACCCGCACCGGCGCGCAGCTCGTGAAGTGGGTGATCCCGACGGAATCGGGATGGCGTTACACGCTGGTCGCCGAGCGCTTCAACCGCGACGTCCGGACGGACGTGCTCTCGCTCAATCCGCAGTCCTCGAAGACGGTGAGCCTCACGGGCGACGACGGATCACGGCGCCGTCGATACAGCGCGGAGGCCGTGGGCTACGAGACCGGCCCCTTCGCCCGCGCCTCCCTCACTGCGTACTACCAGACATCCGAGGTGACGCAGGCCACGGAGGAGATCCGCGCCAACACGACCGCCGCCTGCCTCTCGGCCACGGGCACCGTGCGGTGCCTGCGTGCCCCGACGTTCACCTACGACGTGACGGACCGCGGTGTGGTCGCCATCGGGGAGGCGAACGCGGGGTGGTGGGGCCTCGCCCACCGCATCGTCGCCGGTGCCGAGTACTCGCGCATGACCACGGCCGAGAAGCGCGACGGCACCCAGACCAACCTCAACACTGGCCAGGTTTCGAACGTGGTCGGGGGCGAGGCCCTGCCCACCCGCGATTTCCCCGTGACGGACACGGACCGCTTTGGCACGTTCGTGCAGGACTCCTTCGAGGCCCTCGATCCGCGCCTCACGTGGATCCCGGGGCTGCGCTTCGACTACTACCGCCTCACGCCGCAGAACGACGAAGTGTTCGCCGCCGGCAGCCCGGGCCGGCCGGTCGTGGGCCTGCGGGACCAGGCCTTCTCGCCCAAGCTGGGGATCCTCTTCCGTCCCTCGGGAAGCTTCTCCTGGACGGGACAACTCGCCACGGGATACCGCGCCCCGCCCGCCGCCGACCTCAACATCGGGCTCACGAGCCTGCCTGCAGGCTACACGGTCATCCCCAATCCCGACCTCGTGCCGGAACGTTCGGTGGGCGCGGAAGGTGGCTTCCGGGTTTCGGCGCCGGACGTCGACGGGATGCTCACGGCCTACTACACGCGCTACCACGACCTCATCGTCTCGCGGGCGGCGCTGCCCTGCCCCGCGGACCCGCGCTGCGTCCCCGGGGCCACGGGCACGTTCCAGTCGCAGAACATCTCGGAGGCGCGGATCTACGGGCTCGAGGGCCGCCTCGCCTGGCGCTTTGCGCGGGGCTGGACGGCGCGGGCCGCCTTTTCCCTGCCGCGCGGCGACGACCTCTCGAAGGGCCAGCCCCTCAACACGATCGAGCCGCCCCGCCTTGTGGCGGGACTGGGATACGAGACGGCGGCCTGGGGCGCGATGCTGCACACGACGCATGCGTGGGAGCAGTCGCGCGTCGACCCCGCGTCGGGCGTGAACTTCGTGCCTCCGTCATGGACGACCGTCGACCTGACCGCCTGGTGGAAGCCGCTGCCTGCCCTCGAGATCGCGGCCGGCGCCTTCAACTTGGGCGACGAGAAGTACTGGCTGTGGTCGGACGTGCGCGGCCTCACCAACGTGACGGTGGGCTTCGACCGCTACACGCAGCCGGGCCGCAACTACGGCGTGAACGCGCGCTGGACGTTCTGACCGCCCGGCGCTCCGGGGAAGGCGCCGCCTACTGGAACGGCCTGGCGCGCTCGATCAGCTCCTCGAGCCCCGGCTCGCCCGGATTGCGCGGCTTGCCCGGGTGGATGATGGCCACCTGGCAGGCTTCGGCCGCCTCGACCAGCTGGCGGAACGTGCCCGCGTTGGCATCCGCGATGAAGGCCTGCTTGTTGTCGTTGTAGCCGAACATCTGCGGGTTGATGAGCTGGCACTCGTTGCAGCTCGGGCAGCGCGCCGTCTCGATCCACGGGTCGTCGGACGGCGGCTTCTCCTCGGGAGCGGCCGCCGCTTCCGCGGTTGCCGGGGTTGCGGCCGCGGGCGCGCCAGTGGCAACAGCCTCGCCGGCCGGAGCCGGGGCCGCGGCCGCGACCGACTTGCGCAGCGCCTCGATTTCCTCGCTCTTCTGGGCTTCCCACGCGGCCTTCTCGCGGGCGAGCAGGCGCTGGGCGTGCGAGTCGTTGATCCCCCCGTGCTCCAGCAGCCGGTGCCACAGCAGGAGGCAGCGGCGGGTCGCCTGCATCATCCGGATGTCGACGACGACGCGGTGCAGCGTGTCCTTGTCGTCCACGGCGAGAAGGTAGGGAACCCTCTCCGCCGCTTCGCGACCGCTCAGCGCCAGCCACTTGTCCGCCGGCACCATGGCCGACGTCCAGCGGTCGCGCGGCACCACGGCGAAATGCTCGGCATTGCGCTTGTCGCACAGGGCGAAATCCGCGTAGGTGAAAGCCACGTCCTCGCGGACGCGCTGCAGTCCCTCGTCGGCGTATTCGAAGGGCTCCACCGGCCAGTCCGTTTCCGGATTCCGGTTCTGTTCCAGCGAGAAGCGCGTCGCCCAGTTGTCTCCGGCGGAGGCGTCGTAGACGAAGGCCGGGAAGGCGCGCGACTCCATCGCCGCCGCGGCCGTGAGGTAGCGGGGCAGGTCGCCGGCGGCGGCCGGGGCGCCCGCGAAGATGCTGAAGAGCGCCGGCCCTCGGCAGCCCATGCCGCCTTCGACCCGATTGCGCATGCGGTAGAGGCTCGAGGCGGCGGCCTGCAGCACGAACATTCCGCCAAGGCCCATCGCCGTGGTGGCGAGCCGGGCGCTGCGCACGCCGAAGGCGAAATGCCCGGTCCCGAGGGAAGCTTCCTCGAGAAGGTCCGTCACCTGCACCACCACCTTCACCGGAAGGCCCGAGGACAGCGTGTCCATCAGCCCGGCATTCTCGGGCGCGTCGTTGCGGTCGGCCGGGATGCAGACCAGGTAGTCGGGGAAGAGCGCGAGGTCGTCGGCCGCGAGCGAGCTCTCGGCGTAGGCCTCGAAGAACGGCCCGTGGTCCGCCTCGTCGTAGCCGTTCTTCGCCTCCAGCTCGGCGATCGCGATGGCCTTCACCAGCTCGACCACCTGGGGCAGGCGCTCGCGGTAGGCGGCGACGGCCCCGGTGATGTTGTCGAACAGGAAGCCGTAGGTTCCCTCGCTCGGGCCCACCCTCGGAGCGTGGAATTTCTGCGACTTGAGCACCGACAACGCCCACTCGATGCGCTTGCGGCGCGCCGCCGGGAGCTCGTCCTTGGGCGCGTTCTTGGCGACCAGGCGGGACATCGCCCCGAAGTCGAAGTCGTCGGCGTGCATTCCGCCGACGGCGGCCTGCAACGCGGCGGGCTGCTGCCCGGCCTGCGAGTGCACGTAGGCCGCGCGAAGGATGTCGGAGAGCCTGCGCTGCAGCTGGTCGAGGTGACCGTGGAAGAGCGAGGCCTTCTGCGCCTGCACGTGGCGCCATGCGTGGACCATGAACCGCGCCGGCAGGCGCTCGTCGCAGTCGACCAGGGCCCCGTCGACGTTCAGCGAGCCGCCCGCGAGCGCCAGGATCTTGGTGACGGTCTCGTCCTTGCCGGAGCCCAGCCTGGCCGCCGCCGTGGCCCAAAGGTCGGACAGGTCGCCCTCCTCGCCCGCGGCCAGCATCGCGCGCAGCTCGCGCTCCAGGCGCAGCACGTGCTTGCGAAGGCGCTCTCCCTCGATCCCCCGCGGCGCGAGCGCCTCGACGACCCGGTTCACGAGGAGCGTGAGCGATGCGGCGAAGCCGTCGGCCTTGCCCGCCTCCAGGAGCACCAGGGGGAAATCCTGCCGCAGGCGCGTGAGGTCGCGATATCCGGCGAAGAGCGCCGGCCGCATCTTCGCGGTGTCGATCGGTGCGAGGCCGTCCCCGCTGCGCCGGCCCGTCATGTGGAAGACGAGCTGGTCCTGGAATTTCGCTGCCATGTCCATCGTGGCTTGCCCCTACGGTCGTTGTGTCGTCGCTGCGCCTAGGCGGCGCGTTGCTTGCCTGTTTCGTCCGGCCAGATCGTGAACTTGTCGAACTCGGCATCGAGCCCCTTGCGCACGGCCTCGACCGTCCGCGGCTTGCCGGCCCCGCGCAGGTCCTCGTAGCAGGGGACCTCGGGGTTCTGGTAGAGGATGCCGACCGGGATCGGGTCCTCGTCGGAGGCGATCTCGCGAGCGCGGTGGATGTCGAGCGGATCGTGGGCGCGCTGGTTCTTGTAGATGCGGCTCAGGTCGGCGCTGGGCTGCAGCCCGTTCTCGTGCGTGAGCAGCAGCGTCTTGCCGGGGTCGTGCAGCCACGGCTCGAACATCTTGGGCAGGAACTCGGGGCAGCGCTGGATCACGCGGATGAACGAGAACCCGCGGTGGTGGAAGGCCCGCGAGACGATGTCGTACATGAGCTCCGGGATCCAGTCGACCGCCTGCGCCACGAACGAGACGTTCTGCACGCCGAGCGTGATGGTGAGCGGGTTGAGCGCCTCGAGGACCGAGCCGCGCGGCGTGGTGTTGCTCTTGAGCCCCACGGGCGAGGTCGGCGACGCCTGCTTCTTCGTGAGCCCGTAGACGTGGTTGTCGTGCAGGATCACGGTGAGGTTCATGTTGTAGCGGATCGCGTGGATCCAGTGGGCGGCGCCGATCGAGCAGCAGTCCCCGTCGCCGGTGTTCACGAACACGTTCAGGTCGGGGCGGGCCATCTTCACGCCCTGCGCGATGGGGAAGGCGCGGCCGTGGATGCCGTGGAACCCGTAGGTCTTCATGTAGTGCGGGAAGCGGCTCGAGCAGCCGATGCCCGACACGAACACCGTCTTCTCGGGCGCGAGGTTCTCGTCGCGGCACAGGCGCTGCACCGCCGCCAGGATCGCGTTGTCGCCGCAGCCGTTGCACCAGCGCGGCACGCCGCCCTGGTAGTCCTCCAGCTCGTGGCGCTCCTCGTGGAGCTTGATGATGCACTGCGACAGGGGAGTGGCCATGGCTATCTTCCTTCCTGGAGTTTGGCGTGCAGCACCTTCGCGACGATCCCGGGCTTGATGGGCTGCCCGCGCGCCTCGCTCCAGAAGTCGACGTCGACCAGGTAGCGCGAGCGCAGCATCATCGCGAGCGGGGTGTAGCG
>JBBIJT010000085.1:7365-10157 GCA_037445795.1 Betaproteobacteria bacterium
AGTCGACGTCGACCAGGTAGCGCGAGCGCAGCATCATCGCGAGCGGGGTGTAGCGGCGGTTGTTCTCGTCGATGAGCTCGTCCTTGACGCTGTCGCCCCAGGTGCCCTCGATCGCCATCACCTTCTTGAAGCGCCTGAGGATCTCGCCGATGCCCGGGGGCATGGGCTGGATGAAGCGCAGGTGCAGCGAGGAGACCTTGCGGCCCTCGGCGCGCATGCGGTCTACGGACTCCTCGATCACGCCCTTGGTACTGCCCCAGCCGACCACCAGCAGGTCGCCCTCGGGATCGCCGTAGACGGGCGGCGTCTTGAGCGTCTTCTGGAAGGCCGCGAGCTTGAGGCTCCTCGCGCGCAGGCTCTCCTCGTTGCTCGCCGGATCGTAGGCCACCTTACCGTTGCGGTCGTGCGCGAGCCCGGTGACGGTGTGCATGCCGCCCGGCTGCCCGGGCGAGAAGCGCCGCGCGATGCCCGTGACGGGATCCCAGTCGTAGGGCTTGGCCCCCGGGGGCAGCGGCGACTGGTCCACGGGCGGGGCGAGCCAGTCCTCGCTGAAGTGCGGCCGCGGGAACGGCGTCTGGGCCGTGGCGAGGCTCGCATCCGAGAGCACCACCACCACCATGTTGAAGGTCTCGGCGATCTTCCTCGCCGTGATCATCGAGTAGAAGCAGTCCTCGATGCCGCTCACGGCCATCACCACCCTGGGCGCGTCGCCGTGGCTGCCGTAGATCGCGGCGAGCAGGTCGCCCTGCTCCACCTTGGTCGGCTGCCCCGTGCTGGGTCCGCCGCGCTGGACGTTGACGACCACCAGCGGGATCTCGGCCATGACCGCGAGCCCGATCCCTTCCTGCTTGAGCGAGTAGCCGGGCCCCGAGGTGATGGTGACCGCGCAACGCCCGGCGTAGGAAGCGCCGATGGCGAAGGCGCAGGCGGCGATCTCGTCCTCGGCCTGGTGCACCATGCCGCCCACCTTCTCGAAGCAGTCGGAGAGGTAGTGCGAGGCCGAGGTGGCCGGGGTGATCGGGTACATCGCGCAGATGTCCATGCCGGAGGCGAGGACGCCCAGCGCGATCGCGGTGTTTCCGTTGGTGACGACCTGCGGCACGCTGCTCTTCGTGGCGGGGATCGCGTACTTGAAGTCGAGGTTCGCCTCGGCCCACGCGAATCCCGCTTCCAGGAGCTTCACGTTGGTCTCGATCACCGCCCGGTCCTTCTTGCCGAAGGTGAGCGCGACCTGGTCGCGGGCGAGCTGCAGGTCGAAGCTGTAGATGCTGCAGAGCGCGCCGAGGACGAACATGTTCTTGCCGCGCCTCGCGTCGGTCATGAGGGCCCGGCACTCCTTCTCGAGCGGCAGCTCGATCACGCGGAAGCCGTCGTCCACGAGCGACTTCACGGTATCGTTGAAGGACTTCACGATGGCCGGGTCGCGGTGCTCGCGCCAGACGTTCTCGAGCAGGATCGTGGCGCCGCGTTTCAGCTCGCCTGCGCGCACGCGGCCGAGGAGCACCTGCTCGTTGAAGGCCACGGCGAGGTCGGTCTCGTCGCCGCCGTTGGTCACGGCCTTGGAGCCGATGCGGATGCGGATCCCGCTCGCCCCGGCGACGCTTCGCGCCGGCGGCTGGATCTCCGCGGGGATGATCTCCACCGTCCAGATGCCGTTGCCGCTACGCGCCGCGATCGATGCCAGCGACTGGCCGCAGCGCTGGGCGCCCTCCCCGGAATCGCTGATCACCTCCACGATGTGCTCGGGAAGGGTGACGGCGGGCTTCGATCGCGCCGCCGCGCCGGGCTTGGCCTGGGTCTTTCGGTCCAGCTGGGCCGTCTCGCTCATGGTTTTGCCTCGTGACTCGTTCTTCTGGAATGGATAGGGCGCGTGGTCGGGCCTAGGGCAGGCGCACGCGCGCGAAGCCGTGCTCCTCTGCGGGGATGCCGAAGAGGCGGCCGGCCGGGTCGTCGGTGTCGGGGGTGTACACGCAGTCGGTGTCGCGCAGCCCCAGGTACGCCTTCATGCCGCGCGCCGCCTTGCGGCCGGCGCCCATGGCCTGGATCACGGTGGCCGCGCCGGTCACGATGTCGCCGCCCGCGTAGACGCCGGCGATCGAGGTGGCGAGCGAGTCGTCCGTGTCGATGTAGCCCCACTTGTTGAGCTTGAGCTTCGAGGTCTGCCCGAGGATGGGGTTCGCGTTGGTGCCGATGGCGAACACCACCATGTCGGTCTCGATCTCGAACTCGCTTCCCGGCACCGGCACGGGCTTGCGGCGCCCCGAGCTGTCGGGCTCGCCCAGCTCCATGCGGATGCAGCGCATGGCGCGCACGGCCTTCCTCTCGTCGCCCAGCAGCTCGATGGGGCTCGTGAGCCAGTTGAACTCGATGCCCTCTTCCTCCGCGTGGTGGACTTCCTCCACGCGCGCCGGGGCCTCGGTCTTGGAACGCCGGTAGACGCACATGACCTTCTCGGCGCCCAGGCGCATCGAAACGCGCATCGCATCCATCGCGGTGTTGCCGGCGCCGATCACCGTGACGCGCTTGCCGGGCTGCAGCGGGGTGTCGAACTTCGGGAAGTCGCGCGCGCGCATGAGGTTGGCGCGCGTGAGCAGCTCGTTGGCGGACAGGACGCCGTTGAGGCTCTCGCCCGGGATGCCCATGAAGCTCGGGTAGCCGGCGCCCACGCCGATGAAGACGGCGTGGAAGCCCATCTCCGTGATCATCTGCTCGATGGTGAACAGGCGGCCCACGAGGGTGTTGCACTCGAAGCGGATGCCGAGCTTGCGCAGCTTGTCGATCTCGACGTCGAT
>JBBIJT010000085.1:10257-15224 GCA_037445795.1 Betaproteobacteria bacterium
GTGATGATGTCGTAGGCGCCCTGGTAGTGCTTCTCCGCGATCTTCTGGATGAAGCCGGGGATGTCGATGCTCACGGGGCAGCCGCGCACGCACGGCTCGTCGGCGCACTGCAGGCACCGCTCGGCCTCGACCAGCGCCTCCTCGAGGCGGTAGCCGAGCGAGACTTCCTCGAAATTGCGCGCGCGCTCCTTCGGGACCTGCTCCTTGGCGGGCGTGCGTTCCTGCGGGATGGTCCGGATGGTCTTCTTCTTGGCCATGGTAGCCGTGCTCCTTGTGCTGTCAGCCGTCCGTGGACGGACGGTCGTCGATGGCCTGAACCGGCTCGGGGGTGCTGGCGTCCTCGCCGCGGATGCGGCAGCTTTCCTGGAATCGCTCCAGCGCCTCCTTCTCGGCGACCTTGTAGCGCCCGAGGCGCGACATGAGGTCGTCGAAGTCCACGAGGTGGCCGTCGAAGTCCGGGCCGTCCACGCAGGCGAACTTCACCGTCTCGCCGATCTTCACGCGGCACCCGCCGCACATGCCCGTGCCGTCCACCATCACGGGGTTCAGGCTCACCATCGTGCGGATCTTGTGCGGGCGGGTCGCCTCGGCGCAGCCCTTCATCATCACCGGCGGCCCGATGGCCACCAGCTCCTCGATGTCGGAGTGCTTCGCGATCGCCTGCTTGATGCCCTCGGTGACGAGGCCCTTGATGCCGGCCGAGCCGTCGTCGGTGCAGAGGATGAGCTCGTCGCAGACCGCGCGGAACTTGTCCTCCCAGAACACGAGGCCCCTGTTGCGGAAGCCGAGGACCCCGATCACGTAGGCGCCGCTCTCCTTCCACGCCCGGGCCTGCGGGAAGATGGGCGCGACCCCGAGGCCGCCGCCCACGCAGACGACCTTCTTCTTGCCGCCGATGTGGCTCGGGATGCCCATGGGGCCCACCACGGCGAACAGGTGCGTTCCCACCTTGCAGTTCTGCTGCATCTCGCGGGTGGTCTTGCCGACGGCCTGGATCACGAGGGTGATCGTGCCGGCCTCGCGATCGAAATCGGCGATGGTGAGCGGGATGCGCTCGCCGCTCTCGTGCTCCATCACGATGACGAACTGGCCCGCCTTGGCGGCATTGGCCAGCATCGGGAAGCGGACTTCGAGCAGGAAGGTTACGTCAGAGAAATCCTCGCGGGCGACGATTTCGAAGGACGACGATTCGACCGGTTGCATGGATGAACCCCTCTTCGGCTTGCGGATGCCCTCGCATCGCGCCAACCGAGGGGGTCACAGGCCCCTCGGCGGGCGGATCCTGTAGGACTTTGGTGACATTAAGGGGCCTTGATGGGCCACAAGTTGATCTGCCGCAATTCGCCCGGGGGTTCGGGGGCCGGAATGATCAGTTTGTCCCGGCCAGGCGCTTGCGCGACCGGTCGATCGCCTCTTCCAGGTAGGCGGCGTAGAAATCCGCCAGGAGCATGCCGGAGAGCGGCTCGGCCAGTTTCGCGCCCGTTCCGTCCCAGAAGGCGACCACGGGAACCGCCCTCACCCCATTGGCGCGGGCGATCGCGGCGTGGGTCGTGCCCTCCCCCCGGAAGCCCACCGCCGGCATGTCGGAGTCGATCACCACCTCGCGGATAATCATGCGGGCGCCAAGGCGCGGGTCGCGCTGCATGGGCAGGAGGTGGGAGCGGCGCACGATCTCGCAGTACGGGCACCCCGGAAGGCTGAAGAGCACGACGACGGGCTCGCGCCGCGCCCGCGAGAGCTTTCCGTCGGCCTGCAGGTCGCGGACGGGCTCCAGCTGGCCGGGTGGCTCCGCTCGGGCCGGCAGCGCAAGGCCGAGCGCCGCGGCGGCGAGCAGCAACCGCCTTCGGCTGGAAAGCGGGCCGCGGGCCATCAACCGATTCCCGCGTTGCCTTCCATCCCGACCAGGCGGGGCAGGTTGAGCTTCACGGGGGCGAGGGTCTTCCGGTCGCGCAGGTATTTCGTGACCACGTCCCAGATCGGCTCGCCTTTCGCGCCCTCGGCCACGGGCGCCCAGCCGGCCACCTTGTACTTGCGATCGGCCGCGATCGGAACGCCGCCGAGCCTCATGTCCGAGATGCGCCTGCCCATGGCCTCGCCCGGCGTGCAGGTGTAGGTGAGGCCGCCCACGCGCACCATGTCGCCACCCTGCTGGTAGTAGGGATCCGGGTTGAACAGGTTGTCGCACACGTCCTCGAGGATCGTCTTGATCATCTCGCCGGTCAGGTCGTTCAGCGTCGTGTACGGATAGCTGATCGCCGACCAGTCCATGACGTGCTCGAGCGTGACCGCCTGCCCCGGCAGGATCGAGGTGCCCCAGCGGAAGCCGGGGGAGAAGGCGATTTCCGCGCCCTTCACCTGCATGAGCGCGTCGAGGATCACCTGGTCGATGGTGCCGTTGAAGTTTCCCCGCCGGTAGAGCAGCCCCTCCGTGATGGCGAGCCTCTCGGCGAGCTTCGCCTCGTGCGGCGCGCGCATCTTCGCGAGCAGGCCGGCCATGGCCGGGTCGGGCGCGAGCAGGTTGGCGAACACGGGAAGCAGGCGGTACTTCCAGCCGGCCACCTTGCCGCCCTTCACGTCGAAGTCCATGACGCCCAGGAACTTGCCGTTGCAGCCCGCGTTCGTGACGAGCGTGATGCCCCGGGCGTTCTTCACCTCGACGGGCTGCGGCACGCCGTCGTGGGTGTGCCCTCCCAGGATCGCGTCGATGCCGGTGACGCGGCCGGCGAGCTTGAGGTCCACGTCCATGCCGTTGTGGGAAAGCAGGACCACCACCTGCGCGCCCTTCGCGCGCGCCTCGTCGACGGCCTTCTGCAACTCCGGCTCCCGGATCCCGAAGGTCCAGTCGGGCACGAGGTAGCGCGGGTTGGCGATGGGCGTGTAGGGAAACGCCTGCCCCACGATGGCCACCGCCACGCCATTGATCTGCCTGATCACGTAGGGCGCGAAGACCGGGTCGCCGAAGTCCGCCGTGACCACGTTCTGCGCGACGAAATCGACCTTGCCCTTGAAGTCCTTCTCCACGATCTGCTTCACGCGCTCGGCCCCCAGGGTGAACTCCCAGTGGCCGGTCATCACGTCCACGCCGAGCGCCATGCAGGCATCCACCATGTCCTGGCCGTTCGACCAGAGGGCGGTGGCGCTGCCCTGCCAGGTGTCCCCGCCGTCCAGCAGCAGCGCGCCGGGTCGCGAGGCCTTGAGGTTCTTCACCAGCGTGGCCAGGTGGGCGAAGCCGCCGACCTTGCCGTACGTCCTCGCCGCCTGCGCGAAGTCGAGGTAGGTGAAGGCGTGCGCCTGCTCGCTGCCCTTCCTGACCCCGTAGGCCTTGAGCAGGTGCTCGCCCACGAGGTGCGGCGCCCGGCCCGCCGCGCCCGCGATCCCGATGTTCACGTCGGGCTCGCGGAAGTAGGTCGGCATGAGCTGCGCATGGCAGTCCGTCATGTGCAGCAGGCTCACGTTGCCGAAGCGCGGGACCTCGTAGAGCCTCGCGCCATCGCTTCCCGACAGCGCCCCGCGCGAGGAAAGAGGAAGCCCCGCGGCGGCGGCGATGGCGAGAACGTTCAGGAATTCACGGCGGTCCATGGCTCGGCTCTCGCGGGGTCGGGGATGCTCAGAACTCGAGGGTGTCGGCGATCGCCTTGATGCCGGCGATCGCGCAGACCTCGTCCGCATCGCCGCCCGGCGCACCCGAGACCCCGATGCCGGCCACGATGGAGCCGCCCGCCTCGATCTTCACGCCGCCGCCCACCGCGACCACGCCCGGGAGGTTGCGTATCCCCGACGACGGCTGGCCCGGCTGCGTGAGCTTCACGAGCTCGGACGTGTTGGTGCGGAATGAAACCGCGGTCCACGCCTTGCTCATGGCCGTGTCGGGCGAGTGGGCCCCGGCATAGCGGTCGCGGATCACGGTTTGCACGAGGCCCGAGCGGTCGACGACGGCCACCGACACCTGGTAGCCGTCCGCGCGGCACTTGGCCAGCGCGGCCTGGGCCGCCTTCAGGGCGGTTTCCGGCGTGAGAACGCGCAGCGTGAAGGTGGCGGCCGGATCCGCTGCAAGGGCCGGGCCGGTGGCAAGCGCCAGGACGAGGGCGAGCCGGGAGAGTTTATTAGACATGGCTGATGTTCCTTCGCGAAAAAGGGGCGGGTTCGCGCCCGCCCCGGGGTAGGGTGGAATGCTCAGGCTAGCCCTACTTGTTCACGGGCGAGTTGGGGTCCATCAACAGGGCGACGACATCCTTGAGCTGCTGCTCGGTCAGGATCCCGCGGTAGCCGAAGCGCGGCATGCTGGAGCAGGCCGAGAAGGCATGGGAGTTGTATACCTTGGCCCAGGCGTACTTCTGGATGTCGGGGCCGTAGCCGCGCACCTTCGCGAAGTTGAAGAGGCTCGGCCCGATCGTGCCGTAGGAGGCCTCCTCCCGGGTGAGCTGGTGGCAGGCGTAGCAGTTGGCGCCGGAGGGCTTCTTCGGGTCGTCGTTGTACTGGCCGCCCCGGCCGGACTGCGCGATCTTCTCCCCTGACTTCCAGTCGCCGAGGTACTTCCCGTCGGACGGCGGCTTGATGGTGGCGAGCTGCGCCTTCTCGAGCCGTTCGCCCACGTCCTTGGGAATCGGGTTGCCTTCGAAGCTCGAGCACAGGCGCTGCATGTCGTCCTGGTCGATCCGGTCGAGCTTGGCCTGGCCGCGCTCCTTGAAGCCGGCCTTCATGAGCGCGATCGCCTTGGTGCGGGCTTCCTCGCCGGACATCGTGGTGGCGCATCCCGCGGCGAGCACCGCGGCCGCCGAAAGGGCGATGAACCTGGTCTTCATGTCTGTGGTCTCCCTGTCAGCGCTTGATGGAAGGCGCGTTGAACGGGGCGCCGTTGGCATTCCGCGCGAGGAACATGGTGAGCGCGATGGAAGCCTCCGAAGTGAAGTCCAGGTGCGGGAAGCGCTGCTGGCGGAAGCAGTCCTCCAGGCGCCACTGGAACGTGC
>JBBIJT010000086.1:0-15120 GCA_037445795.1 Betaproteobacteria bacterium
GCGGCGGAGGTGGCGATGAGCTGCTGCTGCACGGCGCGCTGGTCGACGGTGCCGACCCGATAGCGCACCTGCGCGAGCTCGAGGGCGCGCTCGTTCTCGGCGACCGACGCTTCGAGGACCGGGACGCGCCCGGCCAGGCTGAAGCCGGCGGACAGCGCGTTTTCCACTTCGGAGAAGGCGCGCGCGCCCACGCGGCCGTAGTCCGCGACGGCCGCCTTCTGCTCGGCGGTGCGCACCTCGACCTGCGCCTGCAGGGCGCCGCCGGCGAAGAGGGGCAGCACGATGTTGCCGCCCGCGCTCCAGGCGGGATTCTCGCGGTCCTTGAGGAACACGAGGTCGCTCGTGATGCTGCTGCCGCTGGCCGTGAGCGAGATGCGCGGCAGGCGCGCCGCCTGCGCCTCGCCGGTCAGGTGATACGCGGAGGCCACGCGCCGCTCGGCGGCCGCGACGTCGAGGCGCCGCTCGAGCAGCTCCGAGGGAAGTCCCGCGGGCACCGGGCCCGGGAACGCGGGGAACGCCTGCGCCGCCTCGAGGACCGCCGCGGGGTAGCGCCCGACGAGCGTCTCGATGGCGCGGACGGCTTGCTGCTCCGCCAGCTGCAGCTGCAGCACCGCATCCTTGTAGCCCTGGAGGGATGCCTGGGCGATGCGAACGTCGTATTCGTCGCCGCGCCCGATGCGGGCGCGCTCGCGCGCGAGGCCCGCGAGCCTCTCCGCGGCCGCCGACATCTCCTGCGCGATGGCGCGCTGCCGGCGCGCCTCGATGGCGAGGAACCAGCTCTTCGCGACGAGCGCCGCGATGGACTGGCGCGCGTATTCCGCGTCCTTCGCGGTGGCCTCGTACTGCGCCGAGCCCGCGTCGGCCTGCGCCCGCACGCGCCCCCAGAGATCCAGTTCCCAGCTCACGAAGATCCCGGCCGTATTGAACGCGTTGGCGCTGTCGGATCCCGTGAAGCTGCCGCTGGCGAGCAGGTTCACCTGCGGGTACAGCGTCGCGCCCGCCTGCCTGGCGTACGCGCCGGCGCGCTCCACGCGGGCGGCGGCGACACGCAGGTCGACGTTGCCGGCGAGCGCCTCGACCACCAGCGAGCGCAGCTGCTCGTCGGCGAAGGTGGCGAGCCAGTCGTCCTTCACCGCCCCCGGATCCGCGCCCTGCGACGCCCACGCATCGGGGACCTTCACGGATGGAAGCGCTTCCGCGCGGAGCGCCTGCGGATCCGGGGGCGGGTTCAGCGCGCAGCCCGCCAGCGCCAGCGCCGCCGCGAACGGCGCCGCGCGAACGACCCCGGTGCGACTGTCGCGGTGCGCGCCCATCAGTGCAGCTTCAGGATGAGGTAGTTGGTGATGGAACCCACGCGCAGGAGAATCTTGCGCAGGATATGGACCGCCTCGCCGCTCTCGGTGTAGATCGCCGCGTGCCCCATGGCGCCGGCGGCGAGGAAGAGACCCTTGTCCCGCGGCTCGACGGTGAGCTTCACCGGGAAGCGGCCGGGGACGGACGGGATCGCGCCCGTGACGGGCAGCGTCGCGGAGGGGGCCACCGAGCCCTGCCCCTGCGCCCAGATGATCGAGTCGACCTTCGCCTTGATCACGCGCCCGGGATAGGTCTCGAGCGCGATCTCCGCCTCGTTGCCGGGAGCGACCTCGTGCAGCTCGTTCTGCTGGTAAAAGGCGACCACCGTGAACTCGTCCTCGACGAAGCTCATGACCGGCAGGGCCGGGAAGGCCGCCGTCATGGAGCCGGGACGCAGCTGCACGTTGATGGCATAGCCGTTGGCGGGCGCGTAGGCCGTCGTCTGCGACAGGTCCCACTTCGCGCTCTCGAGCTGGGCGCGCACCTGCGCCACCTGCGCGTACTCGCCGTTCACCCGGGCGCCGAGCTTCTGCTGCACCTGCCGCTGGTTGGCGGACGCCTGCACCTCGGCGGCACGCGCCTGGGCCTCGGCGCTCCTCGCGCCATCCAGCGAACCCTCGAGCTCCTTCAGGTTCGTCTCGGCCTGCTCGAGGTCGAACTTGTTGCCCGCGCCGGTGGCCACCAGCTCGCGGTTCTGCTCGACGCGCTTCCTCGCGAGCTCGACCTTCGCGGTCACCTCGCGCACGCGCGCGCTCGCCTGCTCGATGGCCGCCTTCGCCTGCGCCACCTGCGCCTGGGCGCCGCCGAGCTGCTCCTCGAGCTGCTTCGACACGCCGATCGCGTCGGCGAGCTGCGCCTCGAGGGCGTTCACCTGCAGCTGGTAGGGCGTGGGGTCGATCTTGTAGAGCACGTCGCCCTTCTCCACCGGGCGGTTGGGCTCGACGGGCACCTCGATCACGCGGCCGCGCACCTGCGGCACCACGTTCACCACGTACTTGATGACGCGCACGTCCGACGAGGAGGGCGCGACGGCGTTGAGGACGAGGATGAGGGCCGTGAGACCGATGATCGGCAGCACGATGACGATCGCCTGCGTCACCGTGTTCCACGGCAGCCACTTCATCTTGATGAAGACGATCCAGACGATGGCCGCGTAGATCGCGAGGAGGATCAGTTCCATTACGCCTTCCCTCCCGTAGCCGAGGCGGCCGCCGCCGGCGCGGCCGGCCGCGGCCGCGCCTTCGCGACCTTCCCGGGCAGCCCACGGAGCACCGCCGGCAGCACGCCCCGCGACGCCATCGCGTCCAGCTCCTCGCGCAGGTGCTCGAGTTCGAGCTCGTCGAGCTCTCCGCGCTCGGCCCTCCCGGCCATCTCGACGAAGTAGTGCTCGTGCTTCTCGGTGCCGTACGCGGCCCGGTACATGACGGGGCGCGTGAACGCCCAGAGCCACGCGAGCGGCCACAGCATTCCGCCGAACACGAGCGAGAGGAAGCAGAGCGTCTTGATCGCATGCTGCTGCGGGTGGTGGTTCCTCTCGGCGATCTTCTCCGGGATCACGTGGATCACGAGGAAGATCCCGACGGCGACGACGGGCACCACGAAGACGATGAACCAGGCCATGAAGGTAGCCACGCTGTCGAGGGTGTCGCCCGAGAGGAACGACGCGTGTGCCACGGCGGGAAGCGCCGCGGCGGCGGCCGCGATCGCAGCGCTTGCCTTGCGGCGGACGGGCGCGGGGAGGTCAGGTTTCATGGAATCGATCCTGGTTCGAGGCCCGACCGCCCCGGAAGGGAACGGTCGGCCCTGGCAAGAAGCGTCCATGCTATCACCGGCCCCGGCGACCAGGCGCCTCAGAAGAGCGGCAGCGAGTCCTGGCGCTCCTCGAGCGTCGGCGCGTCCGCCGGGGCGGCGACCTTGTCCGCGACATCGATCCAGCCGCCCCCCATGGCCGCGTAGACGCCCACGATCGACGTGAGCACCTGCTGGCGCGATTCCGTGTACTTGAGGCGCGCATTGAAGAGCCGCGACTGCGCGTCCGTCACCTCGAGGTAGCTCGTGTAGCCGTTGTCGTAGCGCAGCTGGGCGAGCCGGGCATAGGTCTCCAGCGCCCGCACCGTCTTCGCCACTTCCTCGCGGCTTTCCCGCGAGCGCACGGACGCGCTGAGGGCCGTGTCCACGTCGGCGAAGGCGGACTGCACCGTCTTGCGGTAGCCGAAGAGCGCCTGTTGCTGCGCCGCCTCGGCCTGGGCGACCTGGCCCGCGATGGCGCCGGCGTTGAAGACGGGCGCCGTGATGCCGGCCGCCGCGGCCCAGAGCGTCGTCGGACCGGTGAACAGGCGCGAGAGGTCGTTGCTCGCCGAGCCGTACGCGCCGGTGAGCGTGAGGGACGGGAAGTAGAGGGCGCGGGCCACGCCGATGCGGGCATTGGCCGCCACCAGCTGCTGTTCCGCCTGCTGCACGTCCGGGCGCCGCTGCAGGAGCTCCGAAGGAATACCGGCGGGAACGGCCGGGTCGGGGATCGCGTCGATGTCCCTGCCGCGGGAGACGGGTCCCGGGTTGCGGCCCGCGAGGACCGCGATGGCGTTCTCCGTGGCCGCGATCTGCTGGCGAAGCGTCGGAATGGTGGCAAGGGCCGTCTGGTAGTCCACCTGGCTCTGCGAGAGCTCCAGCTGCGAGATGACCCCGCCCTTGAAGCGCAGGTCCATCACGCGCAGCGACTCGCCGCGCGCCTTCACCGTCTCGAGCGCGATCTCGAGCTGCCGGTCGAGGCTGCGCAGCAGCACGTAGCTGTTGGCCACCTGCGTCACCAGCGTGAGCACGACGGCGCGCCGGGCGCTTTCCGTGGCGAGCAGGTCCGCGCGGGAGGCCTCCGTCGCGCGGCGCAGCTTCCCCCACAGGTCGATCTCCCACGAGGCCTGGAACGCCCCCTGGTAGTAGTCGTAGGTCCGGTCCGTGCCCGGGGGAAGCGTGGTGAGGCCCGTCTCCGTCGAGGTCCGGGACCGCGAGGCGTCGAACGAGACGCCCGCCTGCGGGAAGAGCTGGGCCCGCGTGGCGCCGAGGGCGCCCAGGTACTGGTCGACGCGTGCCGCGGCGATGCGCACGTCGTTGTTGCCGGCGAGCGCCTCGCGGACCAGGTCCGTGAGCGCCGGGTCGCCGAACTGCTCCCACCACGCGCCGTCGAGCGTGGCCTTCACGTCGGCGGGCGTGACGCGGTAGGCGGCGGGCACCTCGACGTCGGGGCGCGCGTAATCGGGGCCGATGGCGCAGCCAGCGAGCGCTAGGGCGACGGCGAGCGCCGCGGGGAAGGTGCGATGCAGGGGAAGGGAGGCTTTCATCTCAGGCCTCCTTCGATTCGCCCTTCTCCGGCTTCGCGCCGGAGCGCGAGGAGAAGGACTCGATCAGGTAGTAGAACATCGGGATGAAGAACACCGCGATCGCGGTCGCCCCGAGCATTCCGCCGATGACGCCGGTGCCGATCGAGTGGCGGCTGTTCTGCGAGGCGCCCAGGGCGATGGCGAGAGGCACGCAGCCCAGGATGAAGGCGAGCGACGTCATCACGATCGGCCGCAGCCGCTCCTTCGCGGCCGACATCGCGGCGTCGTAGGGCGACATGCCGTTCTCCCGGTTGATGACCGCGAACTCGAAGATGAGGATGGCGTTCTTGGCCGCCAGCGCCACCAGCATCGTGATGCCGATCTGGAAGTAGACGTCGTTGCTCAGGCCCCGCAGCAGGATCGCCACGAGCGCGCCGAAGAGCGCGAAGGGCACAGCCATCAGCACGCCGATGGGCAGCGACCACTTTTCGTACTGGGCCGCGAGGATGAGGAACACCATCACGAGGCCGAAGACGAACACGAGCGCCGAGGCGGCCCCCGCCTTCTTCTCCTCGAAGGCCTGGCCGCTCCAGGCGATGCCGAAGTCGGAGGGCAGCGCGTCCGCACCCGCCTCCTCCAGCGCCGCGATGGCCTGGCCCGTGCTGAAGCCGGGCGAGGCGTTGGCCGTCACCTTGACGGCCGGGAAGTTGTTGAAGCGCGTCACGAGGTCCGGCCCCGTCACGAAGCGCGTCGTGACGAGGGCCTTGAGCGGCACCATCTGCCCGTCGCGGTTCTTCACGAACACGTTGTCGAGGTCCTCGGGCTTCGTCCGCGACGCGGGCTCGGCCTGCAGGATCACCTGGAAAAGGCGGTTCAGCTTCGTGAACTGGGAGACGTACACCGACCCCATCATCGTCTGCATGGCGGTGAAGACGTCCTGCACCGGCACGCCCAGGGTCTCGGCCCGGTCGCGGTCCACGTCGATGTAGAGCTGCCGGGAATTGGCGTTGTACGTCGCGGTGATGCCACCCAGCTCGTGCCGCTGGCGCGCCTTCTCGAGGAAGCGCTGCACGGCCTCCGCGATCTGCGCGCTGTTGGCGTCGCCCTTGCTCTGGATATACATCTCCAGGCCCCCCGTGGTGCCGAGGCCCGGGATGGAGGGCGGGTTCACGGGGATCACCAGGCCCTCGGGTATGTGCGAGAAGGTCCTTTGCGCCTCCCCCAGCACCGCACGCACGTTCTGCGTCCGGATGTTCTCGGAGGCGTAGCGCTCCTCGAACCCCTTCAGGCCCACGAAGAGGATCGCGGCATTGCTCTTGGTCTGCCCGTCGAGGAGGCTGTAGCCGTCGATGACCGCCGTGCCGTAGGCCGCGGGGTGCTTGATGAAGAAGTCGGCCGCACGGCGGCTCACCTCCGAGGTCCGGTCCAGGCCCGCGGCGTCCGGCATGATGACCGCGCCGAACACGTAGCCCTGGTCCTCCGGCGGAAGGAACGAGGTCGGGATGTGCTTGAGTAGCCCCACCGCCGCCACGATCATCGCCGCGAACACCGCGAGGCCGAGGGCGGAGCGCTTGATCATGAAGGCGACGCTTCTCGAGTAGCCCTCCGTCATGCTCGCGAACTTCGCCTCGAACCAGCGGAAGAAGCGGTTCTTCTCCCCGTGCTGGGGCTTGAGCAGGAGCGCCGCGAGAGCGGGCGAGAGCGTGAGCGCCACGATGCCCGAGATCACCACCGAGATGGCGATGGTGATGGCGAACTGCTTGTAGAGCTGGCCGGTGATGCCCGAGATGAAGGCGACGGGGATGAACACCGCGCAAAGCACCAGGACGATCGCGATCACGGGGCCGCCGACCTCGTCCATGGCGAGCTTGGAGGCCTCCTTGGCATCGAGGTGGTGAACGTGCATGTTGCGCTCGACGTTCTCGATCACGACGATGGCGTCGTCCACCACGATGCCGATGGCGAGCACCATGCCGAAGAGCGTGAGCATGTTGATCGTGAACCCGAGCGCCGCCATGCCGATCGCGGTGCCGATGATCGAGACCGGGACGGCGATCACGGGGATGAGCGTTGCGCGCAGGTTTTGCAGGAACAGGTAGACGACGAGCACGACGAGCACCAGCGCCTCGAAAAACGTCTTCACCACGTCCGCGATCGACGCGCGCGTGAAGTCCGTGGTGTCCACCGCGATGTCATAGGTGAGCCCGGCAGGGAAGGACTTCTTCATCTCCGCGAGGGTGGCGCGCACCTGCTTCGACACGTCCAGGGCATTGGCGCCCGGCTGCTGGTAGACGGCGATCACCGAGGCCGGCTTTCCGTTGTACGAGTTGCGGATGGAGTAGTCCTGCTGGCCCAGTTCGGCGTGGCCCACGTCCTTCAGCCGCACGATGGCCGAGCCCTCGCTGGAAGCCCGCAGGATGATGTTGTCGAACTCCTCGGGCGTGCCGAGCCGCCCCTGCGTCGTCACGGTGAAGTTCTGCTCGACGGGCTTGCCGGTGGGCGACTGGCCGAGCTGGCCCACGGCGAATTGCTGGTTCTGGTTCCTCACCGCGTTCTGCACGTCCGCCGCAGTGACCTTGAGCTGCGCCATGCGGTCGGGCTTGAGCCAGATGCGCATCGCGTAGTTGGGCTGCCCGAACATCGACGCCTGCCCCGCACCCTCGATGCGCTTGATGGCGTCGAGGACATAGATGTTGGTGTAGTTGGCGACGTAGGTGGGGTCGTAGCGCTCGTCCGGCGAGTACACCGGGATGATCATCATGAAGGCCGACGAGCGCTTCTGCACCGAGACACCCTGGTTCGTCACGGCCTGCGGCAGCTGCGGCAGCGCGAGGCTCACGCGGTTCTGCACGTCCACCTGCGCGAGCGACGGGTTGGTGCCGATCTCGAAGAATGCGGTGATCGTCAGCGCGCCCGTGGCCGAGCTGGACGAGCTCATGTACAGGAGGTTGTCCGCCCCGTTGATCTGCTGCTCGATGGGCGCAGCGACGTTGGTCGCGACGACCTCGGCGGAGGCGCCGGGATAGTTGGCCGCGACGGAGATCTGCACCGGCGTGATGTCGGGGTACTGCGCGATGGGAAGGCCGAACATCGCTACCGCGCCCGCCAGCGTGATGACGATCGAGATGACCGACGCGAAGATGGGCCGGTCGATGCAGAAGCGCGAGATGTTCATCGTCGCGCCCCGTTACTTCTTCGCGGCCGGCTTGGCGTCGCCCGCGGGCGGCTTCGCCTCGCTCGCGGGCGGCGCTGCCGCCTTCTCCTTCCCGGCCACGTAGGGGGAGACCTTGAGCGCGGCCCCCTGCGACGTACGCAGCGCGCCGTCGACGACGACGCGCTCGCCCTCGCGCAGGCCCTGGTTCACGAACCAGTCGTCGCCGATCCAGCTGCCGACCTCGATGGCGCGTTGCTCGGCCTTGTCGTCCTTGGCCACGACCCAGACGAAGTTCGACTTGGCTCCCTGCTGCACGGCGCGCTGCGGCACCACGATGCCGCCGGGCCGCACCGCGCCCTTGACCCTCACCTTCACGAACTGGCCCGGCCGCAGGACTCCCTTGGGATTGGCGAGCTCGGCGCGCACGAGGAAGGTGCCCGTCTCCTTGGAGAAGGACGGGTCGGCGAAGCTGATGCGCCCCTTGTGGGGGAACACGGTCCCGTCGGCGAGGATCGCCTCGACCTCGAGGCTGTCCTCCTTCGGCATGCGCAGGAGCCCCTTCTCCTGCTGCTCGCGGCGCCGGAGCGCCTCGTTCTCCGAGATCGAGAAGTTGACCCAGATCGGGTCGATCTGCGAGACCGTGGTGAGGAAGTTGTTCGCGGCGGAAAGGAAGGCGCCCTCCTGGACCCGCGCGAAGCTCGTGAGGCCCCGGAGCGGGGAGAGGATCGTCGCGTATCCGAGGTTGAGCTCGGCCGTCTGCACCTGGCCCTCGGCGGCGAAGACCGCGGCGCGCGAGCGGTCGACGTTGCCCACGGCGTCGTCGAGGTCCTTCTGGGACAGCGCGTTCTGCTCGGCGAGCGGCCGCACGCGCTTGAGCGTTTCCTCGGCCACCTTGAGCGCCGCCTTCTGCTGCGCCAGCTGTCCCTGCGCCGATTTGAGCGTCGCCTCGAAGGGCTTCCTGTCCATGAGGAAGAGCGGCTGGTTCGCCTGCACGAGCTCGCCTTCCGTGTACACGCGCTTCTCGAGGAAGCCCTCGACGCGCGCGCGGATCTCCACCTCGCGGGAGCTCTGGGTCTGCGCCACGAAATCGAAGGCGAGCGGCACGTCCCGCGGCGCGATGGTGACAACGGTCACCTCGACGGGCGGCTTGGCGGCCGCGCCGGCCGGCCCCTTCTCGCAACCGGCAACACCGGCGAGGAGGACCAACGTGGAAAGGGCGACGGCCGCCAGGGGCGGCATCGAAATCCGGCTGACTCTCATGGGGTGCTCCGCGTGGAATGGGAACCAAGGGGACGTTTCCCGCCGCGGCCGCGATGCGGCGGGGTCCGCGCGCCCAGCGCGCGAGGCCCCGACGTCTCTCCTTCGCTTTACTGCGCCTTCTTCCAGGTCTTGTCGGGGTCGAACGCCTTCATCGCCTTCGCCGCGGACTCGGTGTTCGGTCCGAGGTCCTTCTCGAAGACGACGCCGTCATGGTTCACGATGAAGGTCATGACGCCCGAGACGCCGTATTTCGCGGGCCAGGCCACGGCGGCGAACCCGCCCATCATGCGGCCGTTCACGTCGTAGCCGTACTTGCCGCCGGCGGCGTTCGGGCCTTGGGCCTTGAGGATGCGGAAGTAGTAGCCGTGGTAGGGCTCGGGCTTGCCTGTCTTGCCCTTCCCGGCATAGCCCTCGCTCACCGCCTTGGCCGCAAACGGGCCGAGGGGGCTTTGCGGCTCGCCTGCCTTCGCGGGCCAGTACAGCCCGTCCTTCTTGCCCCCGGAGGAGACGATCCGGCCCGCGTAGTCGGGCAGGCCGTTCTTGTCCGCATCCAGCGTCGAGTAGTCGCGCTGCGCATCGACGATGGCGAGCATCGTCTGGATGGTGTCCAGCTCGTTGCGGCCGATGCGGCGGTTGATGATCTCCTCGCGCCCGGCGTTCGCGTCGAACGACCACTTGCCGCCCTTCTGCACGAGGGGCGCCGCGAACGGGTAGTCGTCGTCGCCCACCAGGAGCGTGGCCTTGCTCTCGCCTTCGGCCTTGACCGAGTGCTTCTTGTCGTACGCGTCCGCGAAGCGCTTCCAGTCGGCGCGGTCGGCGACGTCGTCGCCGGTGAAGATCCAGTCGCGCGACTGCGGCCCGACGACCGCGAGGACGGCGTTGGCGTCGCCGGCCTTGACGGCGTCGATGAGGGCCTTCGCGGCCTCATCGGCGGTGGCGAAGCTGCGCTGGGCGGGCGCCTTCGGGGCGGCCGCGGCCGGCTTGGCCGCCTTGGCCTCGCCGGAGGATTGGGCGAACGCGCCGGCCGGAAGGGCGAGCGCGAGGGCCGCGGCGAGCGCGGCGAGCGTGGGATTCGTGCGGTTCTTCATGGTCTCGTCTCCGTGTCCGTTGGGCGGGGTCTAGCGACGGCCGCCACGGCCGCCACGGCCGCCACCGCCACCGCGGGCGCCGCCGCCCGCCGAAGCCCGGCTCGACGCGCCGCGGGAGCTGGCCGCGCGGGTCGAGGCGCCGGAACCGGCACCGGAGAATCCGCCACCACCTCCACCGCCACCGCCGCGGGCGCCTGCATCACGCGTCCCGGCGCTCGGGGCGGCACTTCCCCCACGTCCGCTGAAGTCGCCGCCGCTGGCGCGATTGCCACCGCCGGCGCGGTCGGCCGCGCTCACCTGGCTCTGGAGCTGTCCGCGGTCCATGCCCTGCAGCTGCTGCTGGCCCGCCTCCGCGCGGCCGCGGAACTGCTCGCGCGACTGCGCCGCCGCCTGGTTGCCTCCCTTGTTGTACTTCTGCGCCGTGGCGCTGTCCTTGTAGGGAACGCCCTTGCGGTTCTCGGCGTTGTGCTGGAAGTTCGTGTTCTGGATGTTGGTCCTGTTGAAGTTGTTGTAGTTGGTGCGGTTGATGTTGATCTCGTTGTGGCCCCAGCCGCAATTGCCCCAGATCGCCGCGCCGACGACCACGCCCGTGGCGAACGCCACGCCCGCCCCATACGCGTAGCCCGGCGGGTAGTAGTAGTACGGCGGGGGGTACGAATACCACCAGGTGCCGTAGACGGTGGCCGGGTTGTAGGTCGGCACGTACACGACCTCCGGCTTGGGCGACTCGATGATGTAGACCGTCTTGTCGCCCGCCTTCTCCGTCTTCACCGTCTGCTCCGGCGTCGACTTGAGGTTGCCCGCGGCCTGGGCCTTGGCCCGAAGAGCCTGAGCGGTCGTCATGACATCGGCCTGCTGCGCGAGGAAGGCGTCGCCCAGCTTCTGCGTCCAGTCGAGCTTCTCGTTCATCATCGTGAGCACCTGCGGCACGGTCGTGAGCGACTTGACCGCGGGATCCCACGACTGCTTCTGCAGGGCATCCTCGAGCGCCTTGTCCTTCAGGGCCGCGTTGGCCTTCTGCCAGCGCGCGGCCTCGACGACCTGCAGCGGATACGTGGAGGCCATCAACACCTGGGCCAGCAGCGCATCGGGGTAGAGCGCGATGGGAGCGAGGAGCTCGTCGAGCTCCTGCTGCGAGAAGGCCTTGGCGGCCGGCGAGGCTGCGGCCGGCGCGGCGGCAGCGGTCGTGGCCTGCTGCTGCGCGACGGCGGGGACGGTGACGGCGAGCAGCGCTGCGACCAGCGTCTTGTAGCGGATATCCATCGTGGGGCTCCGTCGGGATGCGTTGGGGAACGGGACGTATTGTAGCCCCGGGGACAGGGGGGAATATTGTCCGGAGCGCCGACGTCGCGGGGTTTGATTGCCGTCAAACCAGGGCTCCCGGGAGCGGAAGATGCTCGACGGCATGGCATGAAGCCTCGCTCGGGCCAGGCTGGGACGTTCCCTGCCCGCGGCCCGACTTCCATGGAGAGCGAAAATGGCGAAGAAGAAGCAGAAGACAGGCAAGCCGGCCCCCTCGTCCCGCAAGGCAAAGGAAGCGCCGGCAAAGGAAGCCGCCGCGTCCCCGAAGGAGAGGAAGGAACTCGGCAACAAGGAGTACGCGAAGGAGCTGAAGAAACTCCACGTCGAGCTAGTGAAGATGCAGGAGTGGGTGAAGCACGCCGGCCTCAAGGTGTGCATCTTGTTCGAGGGCCGCGACACGGCCGGCAAGGGCGGCACCATCAAGGCCATCACCGAGCGCGTGAGCCCGCGCAGCTTCCGCGTCATTGCGCTGCCTGCCCCCTCGGACCGCGAGAAGTCGCAGATGTACGTGCAGCGCTACCTGCCGCACCTGCCGGCCGCGGGCGAGGTCGTGATCTTCGACCGCAGCTGGTACAACCGCGCAGGGGTGGAGCGCGTGATGGGCTTCTGCCCGGAGCCGGTGGTGAAGAAGTTCCTCGAGGTCGTGCCCCAGGTCGAGAAGGCCATGGTCGAGTCCGGCATCATCCTCATCAAGTACTGGCTCGAGGTGAGCGCGGACGAGCAGACCAGGCGCCTCAGCGCCCGCATCGACGACGGCCGCAAGATCTGGAAGCTCTCGCCCATGGACCTCAAGTCGTACTCCAAGTGGTACGACTACTCGCGCGCGCGCGACGACATGTTCAAGTACACCCACTCCGCGTGGGCGCCGTGGATCGTCGCCGACTCGAACGACAAGAAGCGCGCCCGGCTCAACATCATCCGCGACCTCCTCTCGCGCGTGCCCTACAAGGAGGCCCCGCGCGAGAGAATCACGCTTCCCAAGCGGCAGAAGGACAAGACCTACCGCGAGCCGCAGCACGTGGTCGAGAGGGTGAAGGAGCGGTACTGACCTTCGCAGGAGGGTCGTCATGAGAATCTTCGCGTCGATCGTGCTCGCCGTGGCCGCGGCGGCCTGCGGCCCGGCACCACAGCCGCCGTCGGCGACCGCGCCGCCCTCCGGTTGGCGCGAGTTCGAGGGCTCCTGGAACGCGACCGGATCGCGTCGCACGCTCTCCCTGGGCGAGCGCGGCCGCAGCGCGATCCTCGATCTCAAGGGAACGATGCTGCTCTCGGGCAAGGCAAGCCCGGGCGTGGGCTTCCAGGGCGAGGCGATCGCGCTCGTCGACCCGAAGGCCGGCCTCGTGGGCCGCGCGGTCTGGACGGACGAGCGGGGCGACCAGGTCTTCAGCGAGTTCACGGGCGAAGGCACGGCAGCGAAGAACCGCATCACGGGGACCTTCATCGGCGGCACCGGCCGGTTCGCGGGCGTCGTGGGCGATTACGAACTCTCGTGGCAGTACGTGGTCGAGTCCGAGGACGGGACGATCCAGGGCCGCGCCACGGGCCTCAAGGGGCGCTTCCGGATAGGCGGGTCGCAGGAGGGCACGAAATGACCGCCTTCCGCGCCCTCGCCAAGCAGGCCATCCCGTTCGCCATCGCGATCGGCATCTGGGCCGCTCCCGTGCCGGCCGGCCTCACCATGCAGGCCTGGCACCTCTTCGCGATCTTCGTGGCGGCCATCTCCTCGGTGCTGGTGGGCGCGTTCCCGCTCCTCACGGCCTCCCTCATCGCGGTGGCGGCCGTGGTGCTCACCGGCACGATCGACGCGGCAAAGGCCTTCTCGGGATTCGCCAACGCGAGCGTGCTGCTGGTGGTCATCGCCTTCATCGTCGCGCAGGCGGTGGTGAAGTGCGGCCTGGGGCGGCGCATCAGCCTCTTCATGGTGAGCCGGTTCGGCGGCTCCTCGCTCGGGCTCGCCTACAGCATCGTGATGACGGACGCCCTCATCGCGCCTGCCTTTCCCAGCAACACGGCGCGCGGGGGCGTGCTCTTCCCCATCGTGCTGTCGGTCGCGCAAGGGGCGGGCTCGGTCCCGGGCGACGACGAGAAGCGGCGCCTCGGCGGCTACCTCATGTACTGCGCCATGGCGAGCCTTGCCGTCTCGTCGGCGCTGTGGATGACGGCCACGTCAGCCAACCCGATCGGCGTGCAGGTGGCGAAGCAGTTCGGGCTCTCGATCGGCTTCGGCGGCTGGCTCGTGGCCGCGTGCGTGCCGGCGCTCGTGGCCATCGCGATGCTGCCCTGGCTCGTGGCGAAGCTCTTTCCGCCGCGCGTGGGCTCCACACCCGACGCGCCGAGGGCCGCGAAGGCCGAGCTCGCTGGCATGGGGCCGCTCTCGCGAGCCGAGTGGATCACGGCGGTTGTGTTCGTGGTCATGGTGTCGGGCTGGGTCGCGGCCGATTCCCTCAAGCTCAACGTGACGAGCATCGCGTTCGGCGGGCTGGGCGTGCTGCTGCTCGTGCAAGTGCTCACCCTGGAAGACATCGCGCTCATGGGGGACACGCTCGCCACCTTCCTGTGGCTCGCGATCCTCTTCGCGCTGAGCGGGCAGCTGAACGAACTGGGCTTCATGAGCTACGCCGGGGAGCGGCTGGCAGCTCAGCTGGGCGGCCTCTCGTGGCCGGTGCTGTACGTGACACTCGTCGTGCTGTACGTGGCGATCCACTACCTGTTCGTGAGCCAGTCGTCGCAGGTGCTCGCGCTGCTGGGCGTCTTCCTCGACGTGGGCGTGCGCGGCGGGGTGCCCGCGCCGCTCATGGCCTTTGGCCTCCTCTTCGCGAGCAGCTACTTCTCCGTGATCACGCCGCAGGGCGGCAGCCAGAACATCATTTTCGCGGCGAGCGGCTACCTCACGCAGGGGGAGCTGTACCGTCTGGGGCTCCTGATGACGCTCGCGTTCCTCGCGGTGTTCCTGGTGGTCGGGACGCCGTGGGTCCTGTTCGTCACCGGCTGACCGCGCCGGAAGCCCCAAGATCCCGAACGCGGCTGCGCTCCGCCCCGTCCGGAGAGGAGCATCGCCTTGCCGAACCCCTCGCCTTGGGGGGGCACCCCCCTCCTCGCATCGCGTACGCTGGCGTCTTCCGGCAAGGGCGGGCCCGCGGGCGTCAACCCGGAAGGAAGATCCCGTCGCAACCGCCCCCCCGCAAGTGGACCGTCGATGGAAGGCCCTTCATGAGTTGCTTCGCCAACAAGGTCGTCGTCATCACCGGCGCGGGATCGGGCATCGGCCGGTCGCTCGCCGTCCAGCTCGTCGCGAAGGGCGCCCGGCTGGCGCTGTCGGACGTGAACGCGCAGGGCCTCGCGGAGACCGTCGCGATGCTGCCACCCGGCGCGGACGCGCGCAGCTATCCCCTGGATGTGGTCGATCGCGATGCCGTGTTCGAGCACGCCGAGGCGGTGAAACGCGACTTCGGCACCGCCCACTTCGTGATCAACAACGCCGGCGCCACCGTGGTCGGCACGATCGCGCACCTCACGATCGAGGAGATCGAGTGGCAGCTCGGGATCAACCTCTGGGGCGTGATCTACGGCACCAAGGCCTTCCTGCCGACGATGCTGGCGCAGCGCGAAGGCTGCATCGTCAACATCTCCAGCGTCTTCGGCCTGGTGG
>JBBIJT010000087.1:0-15092 GCA_037445795.1 Betaproteobacteria bacterium
CAGGCTTCCGCGACCGCGGCCTCGGCGTAGGTTGCGCGGATGGCGTCCTGGCGAGCGAGCGCCGGGCGATGCCCGCTTCCCAGCATCTCGAGCATCGGGATGGCCGACGACTGGAGGTCCACCAGCTCGATCACGCGCGAGCGCGTGAAGCGGGATTTCGCGGCCCGCTGGTCCACCACGGGATGGAAGTCGGAGTTGGCGGGCGTGCCGTAGGTTCGCATGAGGGGGACCAGCAGGTCCGAGCCCGCCACGGCGCGCCGCCACACGGTCTCCGGGTCGCCCAGCTTCAGCCGCCCTAGAACCGGCTGCAGGGCCGGAAACCGCAGCACCGACGGGTCGAACCTTCCCGGCCCCCCGCCCTTCCTCGCGACGAGGATCACGTCGGTGTCGATCGACGTGTACACGATGAACTCGGGGAAGGTCCTCGACACCGCCCCCACGATGGCGGCGAGCGTGGCGGCGTCCATCTCGTAGGTGTGCAGCCACTGGGAGAGCACGCCCCCGTCGTTCAGGTGGCCCGCGAGGCGCGCGTAGAACTCCTCGGTGAAGAGCGAGGCCACGCCGCTCACCCAGGGGTTGGAAGGCTCCGAGACGATGATGTCGTAGCGGTGGCCGCCGCGGGCGAAGTAGGACTTGGCGTCGTCGATCACGATGCGGCTGCGCGGATCCGCGAAGGCCGCCTCGACCGCCGGGCGGAAGAGCTTCGCGCCCTCGACCATGGCCGGCTCGATCTCGATGGAGTCGACGCGCTCGAGGCCTGGCGAGGCGAGCAGCATCGCCGTCGACATCCCCGACCCGAAGCCCACGACGGCCGCGGACTTCGCGCCCGGATTGTGGCCGAGGGGAAGGATCCCGAGCAGCGACATGGTGAGCTCGTCCAGCGTGGGCGGCCTGCCGGAGGCCCACGCGATGCTCGCGTCCGACTTTCCGTTGGTCCGGATCGAAAGCGCGCCCTGGCTTTCCACCACGTCCACGGTCGCCGTCTTCCCGTCGCGGTGAAAGACCACCGCCTCGTGCGCGGCGAGCGACGCGGAACCGGAGCGGTAGACGCCGGACGAGGAGCGGCGCGGATCCACGTCGAAGATCGCGGCGAGGAGCGCCAGCGCGACCACGGCGGCGACCGCCTCGCGGCCGGGGAAGCGAAGCACCGGACCGCCACGCGAGACGGCGAGAAGGACCACCCCCAATCCCACGTCGACGGCGGCGCCGACCGCGAGGGCCCAGCGAAGCCCCAGCGATTCGAGGAGCAGGTGGACCGCGATCACCACCCCGAGGATCGCGCCCAGCGTGTTCACCGCGTACACGAGACCCAGCGCGCTCTCGCCGGTGGGCGAGCGCAGCAGCCGGTAGGTGATGAGCGGCAGCGTCATGCCCGCGCAGAAGGTGGCGGGCAGCATTACGAGGAGCGCGATGGCCGTGGAGGCCGTATTGAAGAGGATGAACCCGGCTCCGTTGTGCGCGAGGGCCTGCAGGATCCACGCCATCAGGTCGAACGCACCGTTGAACACGGGCACGGTGGCCATGGCCGCCACGCCCATCGCGAGCTGGACGATCCCCAGGAGCCGGACGGTGTCCGCGGCGGCGTCGACGCGGCGCCGGATCCACAGGCCGCCGAGCGCGAGCCCGAGGATGAAGCTCGCGAGCATGAGCTCGAACGCGTGGGTCGACGTGCCCAGCACGAGGCTCAGCATCCGGATCCACACGATCTCGTAGATGAAGGACGAGAGCCCGGTGAAAAACGATACGGCCAGCAGCAGCCGGGCCATCTCCGGAGCGCGCCCCGGCCCCACGCGAACGGGCACGGCGATGGGCGGCACCGCGAGCCGCGGCGGGGCCACGCGCGACAGCCAGAATGCGACGAGCGCGATCGCGAGGTTGAGGGCGCCCGCCGTGCGCAGGGTTCCCGGCAGGCCAACGGAGGGAATGAGGAGGAAGGCCGACGCGAGCACCCCCAGCACCGCGCCCAGGCTGTTGAGGAAGTAGAGCGCCGCGATGTCGTGGCCCGGCTGGTCGGGGCTCAGCCGGAGCGCGGCGGAGCAGACGAGCGGAAACGTCGCGCCCAGCAGGATGGACTGCGGCGCGAGCAGCAGCGCCGAGAGGATCCACTGCCCCGCGCAGTAGGTCGAGGCCGGATCGCACGTGGCGGGCAGCAGCCAGGCGTAGCCCCAGTCCACCGCGGACACGAAGACGGGGTGGAAGGCGAGCGCCATGAGCCCGATGGCCGCTTCGACCAGGGCGTAGGAGCGCAGCGGATTGCCGAGCCGCTCGGCCACCCGGGCGCAGAGCCACGCGCCGAGCGCCAGCCCGCCCACGAACACGACGAGGACGAGCGTCTGCGCGTAGGCCGCGTGCCCGAGGAAGAGCTTCACGTAGTGCGTCCAGACCGACTCGTAGATCAGCCCGGAGAACCCCGAAACGAAGAATAGGGCGAGGATCGGGTCGGAGCGGCGGCTCATCGTGGCCATCGGCGCAGGGCGCGCTACCGGTATTCCCAGGGGCGCAGGTCGACGATCTCGAGCACCTCCGCCCGCGTCGAGTCGACGATCACCGCCAGGTCGCCGCGGCGCTCGATGCGCAGCGGCAGGAATCGCAGCTCACCCTCCGGCCGTCCGAGACTCGCGACCATGCGATCGATCGCCGCGGGAGACCCGGGATTGAGTTCGCGAAGCCTCGCGATCGGCGCGGCGCGCGCCAGGACCGCGGGCCTCACGTCCGCGTAATCCACGTAGTACTTCGGCTTGTGCTGGACGTCCAGCCCGGAAAGGGCGGACATCATCATGCTGAACTGCTCCTTGGGGTCCGTGGGCAGGCGGGCGCCCACGATGCGCGGCCCCGTCAGGGGCAGCCTGGCGAATGCGGGGCTCGCGTTGCCGAGCTCCTCCGCGGGAATGTCGTTGGCGCGCACGAGCTCGAAGCGGTCCTTCACGAAGACGATGAAGGCGGGCCTGGACTCGAAGAGGACGTAGCTGCCGTAGCCCAGCGCCGCCGCCTGCAGGCACGCGATCGTGACGAGGTCGAAGGTGAGCCCCTTCTTGCCGGGCACGAAGATGATGAAGACGAGCAGCGGACCGATCGCGATGTCGACGCCGACGATGAGCAGGAAGAGGTCCCTGCCGCCCGCCTTGGCGAAGAGCACCCCGGGATACCACAGAAAATAGATCGCGACGAACGCCGCCGTCGCGACGAAGCAGCTCGCGAGCAGGTAGGCGGCGGCGGCCCGGAGACGGATCATGGCGAGACGCTCAAAGAAAAGCGGGCCGCCCAAAGGCGGCCCGCGTGTTTCCCGTCCGACCGGATTAACGGCAGGAGGCCGGGAGGTACTTGGCCAGGATGGTCGTGCCGGCCTTGGCGTTCGTGCAGTCCCACTGGTCGATCGGCGCACCGGCGGCGGCGAGGGCGCCAGCGCTCATCGGGGCATAGCCGAACAGCGTGCCGGAGGTCGCGCCCGTCAGCTGGTTGCCCAGCGGGGTGCCGGCGGAGTCGACCGTGATGATGCCGGTGGCGGCAACGGTCGGGGCCTTGGAGTTGGCCGTGCCCTTGTCGGAGCAGCCGGCTTCCGTCGCATCCTTCGGCATCACGCCCTTGGTCTGGTAGAACTCGGCAACCGAGGTCTTGCAGACGCCGGCGGCGTTGATCAGTTCGGTCACTTTCGAACGGATCATGTAGTCCTGGTAGGCCGGGATAGCGATGGCCGCCAGGATGCCGATGATCGCAACCACGATCATCAGTTCGATCAGGGTGAAGCCCTGTTGGATCTTTTTCATGGGTACTCCTGTATTGGGTTTGAAGGAACCTTCTCCACACCGCGGGGTGCGGGCATCTCGATGCAACGCCCATGCCATGAGGCCACTTCGGCTGCATCTGTAAGACACCCTTCCGGGCGTTGCCGGCCAGCGACATTTTCCTTTTCCTTCAAGGCGTTCCGCGTCACCTTCCGCACGGGCCGGCGCGTCCTTGCCCGAGTGTGGCGGGAAATCGTCGCCCTGGGCCAACGGCCCCTAACTCAATTCGACTCAAAAGTGCCGCAATTTGTCACTCGTGCCATCAGCGGGTGCCGGCCAGCGCGCGCAGAAGCCGGACCTGCACGCTGTCCTGGTCGGGCTGGGCGAAGAGGCCGCGATATTTCTCCCATAGCGCGCGCGCGTCTTCGCCCTTCCCCGACGCGACGCAGCCCGCCAGGGCCGCCGCGAGGGCCCCGCGCTGGATTTCCTCGAGGCGTGGATCCTGGATCCCGAGCAGCGCCTCCCCGTGCGCGCGCATGCGCGCGGGGTCCCGATCGTTGATGGCCTCGAGGAGCCGGACCCGTTCGCGCGAGGATTCGCCCAGCGAGCGAAAGCAGGGCGACGAGCGGGCCTTTTCGAGGACGGCGCCGACGTCCTCGCGCGCGAGGAACGGGGCGGACCGGGCGACCACGTCCGTCAACGCATCCACCCACTCGGTCTCGCTGCCTTCGCAGCGCCCGAGCAGCGCCCGGGAAAGCACCGCCGCCCCCCGGCCCGGCGCCGGCAGCGAACGGGCGCTCCCCGTGTCGGCCCCGAGGGCGATCGCGAGCGACTCCGCCCCGGCGCGCGCCATCTCGAGGTGGTACGGCAGGATGCCGGCCGCGCCGCGGATCCTCGCCGCGGGAACGCGCGTTTCCCCGTCGAGCAGGGCCAGCAGCGGCACCAGGCCGTCGCGGATGGAGTGGAGCTCCCGCGCGCTGTCGCCCCGGAAGCGCGCCTTGGGCGCCCACTGGTCCAGCACCGGGAAGTAGTCCGAGTTGACGGGGTAGGTGCTGCGGGCGAAGAAGGGCTCGATCACCCGCCGCCCCGCGATCCGCATCGACTCGAGGTCGCGCAGCTCGCGAAAGCCCAGCTCTCGCATGTCCTGCGCGACGCCCGGGAACCCGAAGACCTGGTCCGAGAGCGGCGGCAGCGCCGGCCCCTTCGTCGCCACGATGAGCAGGTCGGAGCGGCTCACGCGATAGATCGCGTAGTCGCCGAATCGGCTGCCGAGCGCCTTGATGATCGTGGCCAGGAGGTCGACGTTGATGTCGTAGGACTGGACCCACTGCACGAGCAGCCCGTCGTCCTTCAGGTATCGCCGCACCTCGCCGTAGAACTCCGCCGAGAACAGCGTCGACACGCCGCTCACCCACGGGTTGGAAGGCTCCGACACGATCACGTCGTACTGCCGTCCGCCGGCCGCGAAGAAGGTCTTCGCGTCGTCGATGTGGATGTGGCTTCGCGGGTCCTCGTAGGCGCGGCGGTTGCGGTCGCCGAAGAGCCGCGCGCCCTCGATCATCATGCGCTCGATCTCGATCGAGTGGACCTCCCGAACGCGCGGGCTGCCCAGCAGGACGTGGGTCGTGCGGCCGGAGCCGAAGCCGATGTTCGCGACCACGGCCGCGTCGGGCTTGAGGGCGAGGGGAAGCGCCCCCGCGATCGCCATCGTCTCCTCGTCCGGCTCGGGGCGCATTCCCATCTTCACCGCGAGCGCCGCGTCGGTCTTGCCGTTGGTCCGGATGCTGCGCTTGTTGTCGGGATGCTCGAGGACGGCGATCGTGGCCGTCTTCCCGTCCCGGTAGAAGAGGACCTTGGTGTGGCCGGGATCCTGGAACACGCCGAAGCGGAACACGCCCGACCCCATCCGGAGCTGGTCGAGGTGGATCGTCGCGAAGCCCGCTCCGCAGACCGCCGCCACCGCGCCGCCGGCGGCCATCGCCCGGAGCCTGCGCACGCCCTCGATGCCGGTCGCGAGGATCGCGAACGCCGCCGCGACGTCGAGGAGCGCGCCGAGGCCGGTGAGGTTCTTCAGCCCCAGCCACTCCATGCCCACGTGGGTCGCGAAGGTGGCGCCGAAGATGCAGCCGGCCGTGTTCGCGGCGTAGACCCTCCCGATGGAGGCCTCCCCGAACTCGCGGCGCGTGAGCGCCCTCGTCGCGAGCGGCAGCGTCATCCCGGCGCAGAACGCCGTCGGCAGCATCACGACCATCGACGCGACCATCGACGCGACGTTGTAGACGGCGTATCCCTCGTCCGTGCGCGCGGACGCGAGGATCACCCAGCGGATGAACTCGAGCACGTCGTCGTAGACCCACACGGCGTAGACGGCGAACGCCGCCTTCGCGAACACCACGCCCGCGATCCAGCCGACGTCGGCCGTGATCCGTTCGATGCGACGGCGCAGGGCGAAGGCGCCGAGCGCCATGCCGAGGATGAAGGCCGAGAGCATCACCTCGAAGGCGTGCGTGGAGGAGCCGAGGCCCGTGCTCAGCATCCGGATCCAGGTGATCTCGTAGATGAACGAGGCGCCGCCCGTGGCGAACGCGAGGCCGAGCACCGTGCGCGAGAACGCCGTGCCCGCGCGCCCGTCCTTCGCCGCGTCCGCGGCGAGCGGCGCGACGACAGGAAGGCGCTTCGCGAGGAGCCAGACGGCGAGCGCCAGCACCACGTTCAGGATGCCCGCGGTGAGGATCGTGCCCGGCAGGCCCACACGCTCGATGAGGACGAAGCCGCTCGCGAGCACGCCGATGGCGGCACCCAGGCTGTTCGTGAAGTAGAGCATCGCGAGGGAACGCCCGCCGGTGTCGGGATAGAGGCGGATGACGCCGGCGCTCATGAGCGGGAACGTGGTTCCCAGCAGGAGCGAAGCCGGAAGGATGAGCGCCGAGGCGATGGCCCACTTGACCAGGTCCACCATTCCGGTGCCGCCGAGCGCCGGGAACACCGAGGCGGTCGCCCAGCCCGTCACGCCGACGAAGACCATGTGGAACGCGATCGCGAGGATCCCGATGCCGAGCTCCGCGGCGGCGTAGCCGACAAGCAGGTTCGCGATGCGCCCCGTGAAGCGGCTCACGAGCCACGATCCCAGCGCCATGCCGCCCATGAAGATGGCGAGCACCAGGGTCTGCGCGTAGGCCGCGTGCCCGAGGAAGAGCTTTAGGTAATGGCTCCAGATCGACTCGTAGATGAGGCCGGCGAAGCCGGAGATGGTGAACAGCGCGAAGAAGACGCTGACCGGCAGGCGTGTGGTCATGGGCGAGGCGGGTGGGATTGTGTGGAACGGCTTGCGGGCTGCAAGAAGCGTGCCACTACGGCGTCACGCCGGGGATCTTCGAGAGGTCCACCTCGTCGATCTGCTCCGGGTCGAGGAACTCCTGGGCGTACTTGAGATAGACCCGCTCGCGGACGAAGATGTCGAAGAGGTCCGGGTCGATGTGGCCATTCTCCTTGAACTTGCCGAGGATGGCGAGCGATTCCGATAGCGTCTTGCCCGGCTTGTACGGCCGGTCCTTCGCGGTCAGCGCCTCGAAGATGTCGGCGATGCCCATGATGCGGGCCTGCACGCTCATCTGCGCGCGCGTGAGCCCCTTCGGGTAGCCCTTGCCGTCCATGCGCTCGTGGTGGCCGCCGGCGTACTCGGGGACATTGAGGAGGTGCCGCGGCCAGGGCAGCGCCTCCAGCATCTTGATCGTGGCCACGATGTGGTGATTGATGATCTCGCGCTCCTGGGCGGTGAGCGTGCCGTAGGGGATGTTGAGGTTGGCCTCCTCGTCGCGCGTGAGGAAGCGCTCGGGGCCCTTGGGGCCGGTCCACGCGTACTGCGCGATGCGCGAGACCCTCGCCTGGTCCTCCGCGCTCATGCGCTCGCCGCCGATGTTGGTGCGCCGCAGGAACTCGCGGTCGTCGTCGAACTGGCGGATCTTCGCCTGCCAGTCCTCGCGGGCCCGCTGCTCCGAGGAGGCATCGCCCGCCTCGCGGGCGGCGAGGACGGCCCTCAGCATGGCGACCTCGGCCTCGCGCTTGAGCACCTCGAAGCGCGTGTCGACGAGCCCGATGCGGTCGTAGATCGTCTGCAGCTTCGTGGCCTTGTCCACCACGTGGACCGGCGTGGTGATCTTGCCGCAGTCGTGCAGGAGACCCGCGATCTTGAGCTCGTAGCGGTCCTTGTCCGTCATCCTGAACCTGGCGAGCGGCCCCTCGGAGGCCGTGTTCGCGGCCTCGGCGAGCATCATCGTGAGCGTGGGCACCCGCTTGCAGTGCCCGCCGGTGTACGGGCTCTTGTCGTCGATCGCCGTGTTGATGAGCTCGATGAGGGACTCGAAGAGCACCTCGAGCTGCTGGATGAGCAGGCGGTTGGTGAGCGCGATGGCCGCCTGCGAGGCGAGGGACTCGGCGAGGCGACGGTCCTCGTCGGAGAACACCGTCACCGCTCCCGTGGAGGCGTCGATCGCGTTGAGCAGCTGCAGGACGCCGATGATCTCCCCCTCGTGGTTCTTCATCGGCACCGTGAGGAAGGAGGTCGAGCGGTAGCCCGTGCGCTTGTCGAAGTTGCGCGTGCCGGAGAAGTCGAAGCCCTCCTCCGTGTAGGCGTCCGCGATGTTGACGGTGCGGTCGTTGATCGCCACGTGCGCGGCGACCATGGTGAGGTTGGGGTTGCCGTCCTTGTCGTGGAGCGGGATCGGGTAGAACGGGATGGCGTTGCCGGAGGTGCCGCCCATCGAGATGGCGAGGCTGTCGTTCCTCATGATCTCGAAGTGCAGCTTGTCGTCGACGAGCCGGTAGAGCGTGCCGCCGTCGGCGCGGGTGAGGTTCTTGGCCGCGACGAGGATCGTCTCGAGCAGCCGGTTGATGTCGCGCTCCTGCGAGAGCGCGATGCCGATCGCGTTGAGGTACTCGAGCTTCGAGAGGACGTGCGCCTCGAGCGAGCGCTGCAGCTCCGCCAGCGAGGGCGCCGGGTCGGGGGCGGGCGCCTGCGCGGCCGGCGACGTCATTTGATGCAGACCGCCCGCACCTGCTTCATGTCGGTGACGCCCTGGAGCACCTTCTCCATGCCGTCCATCTTGAGGGTGAGCATCCCGTCGGAGAGCGCCTGGGCGAAGAGCTGCGCCACGCGCGCGTGCTCCTGGATGAGCTTCTTCACCTGATCCGTGCCCACCATGAGCTCGTGGAGGCCGACGCGACCCTTGTAGCCCGAGCCGCCGCAGATGTCGCAGCCCTTGGCCTTGTACATCACGAATTCGGGCTTGCCGAGCCCGTAGTCCTTCTGGAACCGGTCGAACACGCCCTTGTAGCCGGCGTTCATGTCCTTCTTGAACTCCTCGGTGTTGCGCAGCTCGTCGCAGTATTCGGAGATGAAGTGCTTCACCTCCTCCGGGCTGGGGGTGTAGGCCTCCTTGCACTTGCACAGGCGCTTGGCGAGGCGCTGCGCGAGGATGCCCAGCAGGGCGTCGGCGAAGTTGAAGGGGTCCATGCCCATGTCGAGGAGGCGGATGATCGACTCGGGCGCGGAGTTCGTGTGCAGGGTGGCGAACACGAGGTGGCCCGTGAGCGAGGCCTCGATGCCGATCGAGGTGGTGTCCTTGTCGCGCATCTCACCCACCATGATGATGTCGGGGTCGGCGCGGAGGAAGGCCTTCATGGCCGTGGCGAAGGTGAATCCCGCCTTGGGGTTCACCTGGCACTGGCGAAGGCCCTTCTGCGTGATTTCGACCGGGTCCTCGGCCGTCCAGATCTTGGTGTCGACAGTGTTGAGGAAGCCCAGCACGGAGTGCAGCGTCGTCGTCTTGCCGGAACCCGTCGGGCCGCAGACGAAGAAGAGGCCGTAGGGCTTGGAGACGCAGGCCTTGAGCTTCTCGAGGTTGGCCGGCAGCACGCCCAGCTTGTCCAGCGGGATCGGCTCGCCGGCCGCGAGGATGCGCATCACGACGTCCTCGACGCCGCCCGCGGTGGGGATGGTCGCCACGCGAAGCTCGATGTCGAGGGGGCCGAACTTCTTGAACTTGATCTTGCCGTCCTGGGGCTTGCGCTTCTCCGAGATGTCCAGGTCGCACATGATTTTCAGGCGCGTGACCAGGGGCTGGCGGTAGGCGGCCGGGACCTCGATGTAGTTGGAGAGCGAGCCGTCCTTGCGGAAGCGGATGCCCGTCTTCGCCTTGCCGGGCAGCGGCTCCACGTGGATGTCCGAGGCGCCCTGGTTGTAGGCGTCCACGATGATCTTGTTCACGAGCTTCACCAGCTCGTTGTCCGCCGCGGCCGAGACGTCGTCCGCCCCGATGCTGCCGGCTTCCTCCTCGTCGTCCAGGCTCGAGAGCAGGTCGCCGATCGACTCCCCGCCCATCCCGCCGGCCTCGGTCGGTCCGCCGAAATAGAGCGTGAGCGTCTGGTTGAAGTCGCGCGCCGTCGTCACCTTGTAGACGATCTTCGCGCGCGGGAAGACGTTCTCGACCATACGCGAGTTGCGCACCCGCTCGGGGTCCATCGCCATCACGATGATGCCCTGCTTGCTGTCCTCGAGCGGGATCCACTGGTTCTGCTCGCAGTAGTCGCGCTTCAGGTTCTTCAGGAGGTCGAGGGGCCGGATGCGATCGGCCTTGTGCGGCTCGTACTCGACGCCGAAGAACTTGGCGAGCGCCGCGCCGATGGCCGCGGGCTTCACCTGGAACTCGTCGACGAGGATGTCCTCGACGCTCTTGTTCTTGCGCCGCGCGGCCTTCGTCGCGAGGTCGAGCTCGCCGGCCTGGATGATGCTGTCGATCACGAGGTACTCGAACTTCGAGGCGATCTGCCCCGGCATCTGCTGGCGCACGCGGAAGGCGATCGCGAGCGTCTTGGACAGCTCCATGACGCCCTCGTCGTGCAGCGAGCTGAAGGGCTGGCCCGACAGGTTGTTGATGAGCTGCAGCACACCCATGAGCTCGGTCCCCGACTCGCCGCCGAGGATGGGCGCGATGAGCATCTGCTTGGAGCGGTAGCCGGTGCGCTGGTCGACGGCCTTCAGGAACGCGAGGTTGGGGGAGAACTGCTTGAGCTCCGCGTCGTCGTAGACGTCCTTGATGTTCATGTGGCGCTTGTGCAGCGCGCAGAAGCCGGCGAGCGACGACTCCGAGATCGGGAGCTTGATGTCCTTGAACGAGTTGAGGCCGGTCTTCACCTTCGAGACGATGGACTGGCCGTCCTCGCTCATGGTGTAGATCGTCATCCGGTCCGCCTCGAAGAGCTGGCAGATGTCGCGCGACACCTCCAGGATGATCTCGTCGACGTTGTTGGTGGAGTGGATCCGGTTCGTGACCGCCTGGATCTTCTTGGAGAAGGCCAGCTTGACGGCGACGTCCGCCGCGCCGGCCTGCGCCTGCGGCACCTTGGGTTCGAGGACTGCGCTCATGTGTGCACCTGCCGATCAGTGTGTGCTGCCATTTCCCGTTGTCCGCGCCCTGCGCTGCCTAGAGCGTGAACTCCTGGTGGTTCTCGAGCATCCGGGGCCGCCAGGCCCCGGCGGCCTCGGAAACCTCCTTCATCGTGAGGGCCCCTTCCCCGGGCTTGAGGTGCGTGATGAACACCTCCGGCCTAGCCCTCATGTTCTCCAGCTCCCTCGCCAGCATCTCCGGGCAGAGGTGCTTCGAGGCCACCGCGATGTCGCGCTCCTTGTTCGAGAACGCCGTCTCGATGACCAGGTAGCGCAGGTTCGCGGCCGCGTTCACCGCCTTCCAGAGGCCCGGGTTTGCCGTCGTGTCCCCCGAATAGGCGAGGCTCGCCCGTCCGCTGTCGAGAAGATACCCCACCGCCGGCACCGTGTGGTTGGCCGGAAGGGGGGTGACACGCCGGCCGCCCAGGTCGATGGTCTCCCCCACCTCGATTTCGCGGTAGGTCATGAAGGGGCTGTCCGCGTCCGGAATCTGCGTGAAATCGGGCCAGACCTTCCAGTTGAAGAGGTGGGCGCGCAGGATGTCGAGGGTGTCCTTGATCCCGTAGACCACGATCGGGCTGCCCCTCATCCAGCAGACGGTGTCGACGAGGAACGGGATGCTCGCCACATGATCGAGGTGGGAGTGGCTCACGAAGATGTGGTCGATCTTCGCGAGGCTCTCGAGCGGCAGGTCGCCGACGCCGGTGCCGGCATCGACCAGGATGTCGTCGTCGACGAGGAAGGCGGTGGTGCGCAGGCTTCCGCCGATGCCACCGCTGCACCCCAGAACCCTGATCCGCATCTGTCCTGACCTCGACCCGTGACCACGGGTGGAATCCGGCCCCGCGGGCAGCGGCGCCGGCGCCGGGCTTCAGGCCCGGTAATCAGGGGCCATTATTGGCGAAAACGGCCGCCTCGGGTGTGCGCCATCCCACATTCCCGGCGGCCTGGCGGCAGCCCCCGGGCGGGCAACCCGCTACGGCTTGAAGAAGAACTCCATCTTCACCCCGGCGATCTCGATCATGTCGTGGTCGGACAGGGGGTGTGCCTGGGCGCCCAGCGACGCCCCGTTGAGGGTCGGGAAGCTCGCCCCCTCGACGTGCGTGATGAAGTAGCCGTTGGGCCGCTTGGTGATCACCGCCACCTGCAGGCCGGGCTTGCCGATGGTGGTGAGGTTCTTGGTGAGGTCGAGGGTGCGCCCGGCCGCCGCGCCGGAGAGCACCTGGATCGCCGCATCGGGAAGGGGAGCGTGGTCGGCGTGGGCCGTCGGGGCGGGCGGCGGCGGGGCCGCCTTGACCACCTCGGGCGCGAGGGGCTTCAGGTTGGTGACCGTGTCGGTCGACACCCGCTCCGCCGCCGCGCTGGGGGCGGGAGCCGCGGCCGGTGCGGGTGCCGCAGCCGCCGGCGGGGGCGGAGGCGCCGCCTTGGAGGGGCTGCGGATGATCATCGTCTTCTCGAAATCGGCCGCCGAAGTCTGCGAGGGGGCGTCGTTGAAGTACTTGAGCTTGTGCTTGCCGATCTCGATGACGTCGTTCGCCTGCAGGAAGTGCTTCTTGATGGGCTTGCCGTTCACCATGGTGCCGTTGGTGCTGCCCAGGTCCTCGATGAACGAGTCGTTCAGGATCGTGATGATCGCCGCGTGCTCGCCGCTGACCGCGAGGTTGTCGATCTGGATGTCGTTGTGGGGCTTCCTCCCGATCAGGGTGCGCTCCTTGGAGAGCGTGTACTCCTTGAGCACCTGCCCGTCGACACTCAAAATCAGCTTGGCCATGGTCGGTTTCCTTGCGAATTACCTGAATAGTGCCTTGAATCGCGCGAGCCAGCCACGCGCCACCCCGTAAGGCTCGGCGACGCGAACGAGCATCGCCGAGATGTTGTCGCGGCCGCCGTTGTCATTGGCCGCCTGCACCAGCTGCTGTGCCGCGAGGCTGAGGTTGGACCGGAGGGTGATCAGCGTGAGCCGGATCTCCTCGTCCTCGACCATGTCGTTCAGCCCGTCCGAGCAGAGGAGGAAGAGGTCCTCCGGCTCGGCCTCGTACACGTGCAGCTCCGGCTCGACCGTGGGGTCGATGCCGAGGGCCTTCGTGACGAGGTTCTTGTTCTGCGAGAGCTTCGCCTCCTCCGGCGTGATGAGGCCGGAATCGAGCTGCTCCTGGAGGAGCGAGTGGTCCCTCGTCACCTGCTCCATCGCTTCCCCGCGCAGGCGGTACAGCCGCGAGTCGCCGATGTGGCCCACGGTGAGGAAGTTGTCGTAGAAGTGGCACACGACGAGCGTGGTGCCCATCCCCGCGCACTCGGGATTGTTCTGCGAGGTCGTGAATATGGCGGTGTTGGCCCTCGCCACCTGCTCGCGGATGAGCCGCTCGGAGAGCGCCATCGCCTCCTCGCGGGACAGCCGGTCGACGTCCCGCGGATTCCAGGCCTCGGCCAGACCGTCGGCGATCAGCGACGTCGCCATGCCGCTTGCCACCTCCCCGGCGTTGTACCCGCCCATGCCGTCGGCCAGGACGTAGAGCCCGATCTCCGGACGCGACTCGACGCAGTCCTCGTTGTGGTCGCGAACCCGCCCGGGATCGGAGAGGCTCGCGCTCTGCAGCGCCTGAGCGACGTTCACTTGCCGTCTCCCCCTTCATTGCCGCGGATGGCGAACGCCCGCGCGGCATCCCGGCGCGCGCTGCGCGCTCCGCTCTCCCCTGTCCGGTGCGCCCGATGGTCCATTGCGTTCTCGATTCTTGTGGATGCCGGTCACGGCGCCGCCGCCAGGCGCCGCAAGCATCGCGGCCACCCCGGCAAAAACTCCGTCCGACCTCCCTGACGAAAAGTGCAAAAACCCGTTTTTATAATAACTTAAAAAGCTTTTTTGAGAAACAGTCCCGATTGTCAGCCCGATGTGCCTGATTTGTCTAGGGACTTTTGGCCGGCGCCCTCCTTCCCGCCCCGCTTCGGAGCCGACCCTTCAGACAGCCGGAACGGTTCGCATTCGGCGTTGGGGGCCAAGTTGCCAGCGATTATACGATTGGGTCTAATGGGTCCTTTCCGCCTCACCGCCCCATACCCCCCCAGATACCCGAGACTCCCCATGGACCGTCTGCAAGACATCGACCCGTCCGAAACCCGCGAGTGGGTCGACTCGCTGGAAGCCATCCTGGCCGTCGAGGGCCCGGAACGCGCGCACTTCATCCTCGAGAGCCTCATCGAGAAGGCGCGGCGATCCGGGGTGAACCTCCCCTACAGCGCCGAGACCGCGTACATCAACACGATCCCGACGCACCTCGAGCCGGCGATGCCCGGGGACATGGAGATCGAGAACCGCCTGCGCAACATCGTCCGGTGGAACGCGGTCGCGATGGTGCTGCGCGCCGGGCGCAAGGACCTGGAGCTCGGCGGCCATATCGCGAGCTTCGCCTCGGCGGCCACGCTCTACGACGTGGGCTTCAACCACTTCTGGCACGCGCCGACCGAAAGCCACGGCGGCGACCTCATCTACATCCAGGGCCACTCCTCGCCCGGCGTCTACGCGCGCGCGTTCCTCGAGGGCCGCCTCGACGAGGCCCAGCTCGACAGCTTCCGCCAGGAGGTCGGCGGCAAGGGCATCGCCTCGTACCCGCATCCGTGGCTCATGCCCGACTTCTGGCAGTTCCCCACCGTCTCGATGGGCCTGGGTCCCATCCAGGCCATCTACCAGGCGCGGTTCCTGCGCTACCTGGAGGACCGGGGCCTCGCGAAGACCGCCGGGCGCAAGGTCTGGGCCTTCATGGGCGACGGCGAGATGGACGAGCCCGAGTCGATGGGCGCCATCGGCATGGCGGCGCGCGAGGGCCTCGACAACCTCGTCTTCGTCGTGAACTGCAACCTGCAGCGCCTCGACGGGCCGGTGCGCGGCAACGGCAAGATCATCCAGGAGCTCGAGACCCACTTCCGCGGCG
>JBBIJT010000088.1:0-247 GCA_037445795.1 Betaproteobacteria bacterium
GCGCTGCGGGAGGCGCGCGATGCCCGCGTGGCGGCGGAGACGATCCACGAGCACGCCTGGCGCCTCCTGGTGGACTGGCCCAGGCTCGCGGGGCGCGCGCCACAGGTCGAGTCGCTTGCGGCCGGGCGGCGGGCCCTCGCGCCCTGGCTCGACGCGCGCGGTGGCGCTGCGTTCGCGGGCTCGCGCGACGAGGTGGTCGCCTGGGCGACGCGGTCGATCTTCGGCATCCCGCCCTCCGCGTTCCTCG
>JBBIJT010000088.1:274-15081 GCA_037445795.1 Betaproteobacteria bacterium
CGCAGCGCGCGAGGACGCCGGTGGCGGCGCTCGCCGCGCAATTGCTGGCCGAGCGCGCCTCGCTGGGCGCGAACGACGTGGCGTTCCTGCCGCACGGCGACGACGGATGGGTCGCGCGCGAGCTGGCGACCGCCATCGAGCGCGACGAGCGGTTCGACGACGCGCCGAGCTGGAAGGGCGAGCCGTGCGAAACGGGCCCGCTCGCGCGAACGGCGGGGCATCCGCTCGTGGCCGCGGCGCTCGCCCGCTGGGGTCGCGGGGCGGGCGCGCGGTTCGTGGCGAGGCTCGTGGAGACCGCTGCCACGCTGGGGAATTTCGGCAACCGGCACGGCGCGGCGTCGCTCGACGGGTCGTCGGCCATCGCCTGGGTGGAGACGGCGCGGGGGCTCCTCGTGCATCGGGTGGCGCTGGATGGCGAGCGCATCGCCGCCTACCGGATCGTGGCGCCAACGGAGTGGAACTTCCATCCGGAGGGCGCGTTCGCCCGCGGCGCGCGCTCGATCGAGGCCGCCGACGGGGAGGGGCTCGAGCGCGAGGTGCGCTGGCTCGTGGCGTCGCTCGACCCATGCGTCGCCGTGCGCCTGGAGGCGGGACATGCATGAGATGTCGATCGCCGAGAGCGTGCTCGGCATCGTCGAGGAAAGCGCGCGGCGCGGCGGCCTGAGCCGCGTTCGCGAAGTGCGGCTCGAGATCGGAAGGCTTGCCGCCGTGGAGACCGAGGCGCTTCGCTTCTGCTTCGACGCCGTCGTGCGCGGCAGCGTGGCCGAGGGCGCGGCGCTCGCGATCGACGAGTTGCCCGGCACCGCGTGGTGCTTCGGGTGCTCGCGGACGGTTCCCGTCGAGGCGCGAGGCGACCTGTGCCCGCGTTGCGGCGGGTCGCAATTGCAGGTGAACGGCGGAACCGAGATGCGCGTGAAGGACTTGCTGGGAACGTAATCCGATCGAATGGAGACTGAAATGTGCACGACATGCGGCTGCGGAACGGACCAGGTGACGATCGACGGGAAGACCCACTCCCACGGCCACGACCACGACCACGGCCATGAGCATGGCCACGACCATTCCCACCATCACGACCACGGCCCCGCGCATTCGCACGCGGCGGGCGTCGGCGCCGAGCGCGCGGTGGCGGTCGAGCGGGACATTCTCGCGAAGAACGACGAGGAGGCGAACGCGAACCGCCGCTTCTTCACCGCGAAGGGAATCCTCGCGCTGAACCTCGTCTCCAGCCCGGGCTCGGGCAAGACCACGCTGCTCGTGGAGACCATCAAGCGGCTTTCCGGCGACCTGCCCCTCGCGGTGGTCGAGGGCGACCAGCAGACCTCCAACGACGCCGACCGCATCCGGGCGACGGGGACGAAGGCGGTCCAGGTGAACACGGGCAAGGGCTGCCACCTCGACGCGCACATGGTCGGCCATGCCGTCGAGGCGCTCGCGCCGCCGCAGGACTCGGTCGTGATGATCGAGAACGTGGGCAACCTCGTCTGCCCCGCGGCCTTCGACCTGGGCGAGGCGCACAAGGTGGTGGTGCTCTCGACCACGGAAGGCGAGGACAAGCCGCTCAAGTACCCCGACATGTTCGCGGCGGCGGACCTCATGCTCCTCAACAAGTGCGACCTGCTGCCGCACCTCGCCTTCGACGCCGACCTGTGCGAGGCCAACGCCCGCCGCATCAACCCCTCCATCCAGGTGCTGCGCGTGTCGGCCCTGAAGGGCGAGGGCCTCGGTGCGTGGCTCGACTGGGTGCGGTCGGCGGCCCGCGAGGCGCGCGGGCGCCGCATCCGGTCGTCGGCCGGCATGGGCTGCGGCGCGGCCTGCACCTGCGCCGAGACGGCGAAGGCCTGAGGGCCGGGAACGCGGACTCCATGGACACGCTCGTCACGCCCGAAACCCGCCGCCTGCGCGTGCGCGTGCGCGGCACCGTGCAGGGCGTGGGCTTCCGCCCGTTCGTGTGGCGCCTCGCCCGCGAACTGGGGCTGGACGGCTGGGTGCTCAACGACGCGGAGGGCGTGCTCGCGGAGGTCCAGGGCCTCGAGCCGGCCGTGGAGGATTTCGCGACGCGCGTGGCCACCGAGGCGCCGCCGCTCGCCCGCGTGGGCGCGGTGGAGCGCGAGTCGCGCCCGCTCGAGGCGTCCACGGGCTTCGCCATCGCCGAAAGCCGCGGCGGCACGGCCGCCACCGCCGTCACGCCGGACGCGTCCACCTGCGACGCGTGCCTCGAAGAGCTCTTCGACCCCGCCGACCGCCGCTACCGCTACCCCTTCATCAACTGCACGCACTGCGGCCCGCGGTTCACCATCACGCGCGGCGTCCCCTACGACCGCGCGCGCACGACGATGGCCCCCTTCGCCATGTGCCCGGCCTGCGCGCGCGAATACGCGGACCCGGCCGACCGCCGGTTCCACGCCCAGCCCGATGCCTGCGCCGTCTGCGGCCCGCGCCTCGCCCTGCTGGGCGAGGACGGGAAGCCGCGAGAGGAAGGCGACGTCATCGCCGCGGCGCTCGCCCGCATCCGCGCAGGCAAGGTCGTCGCCGTGAAGGGGCTGGGCGGCTTCCACCTCGTCTGCGACGCGCGCAACGTCCGCGCCGTGGCCCGCCTCCGGGCCTCGAAGCACCGCGAGGAGAAGCCCTTCGCCGTCATGGCGGCCAACTGCGCGTCGCTGGCGCATTTCGCCGTCGTGGACGAGGCCGCGAGATGCCTCCTCGAGTCCGCCGAGCGGCCCATCGTGCTGCTCGGGAAGCGGCCGGGCTGCGACGAGGCGCTGGCTGGCATCGCGGGCGGCGTCTCGGCGCTGGGGGCCATGCTGCCGTACACCCCCGTGCAGTGGCTCCTCTTCTTCGAGGCGAGCGGCGCTCGCGGCGGCACCGCGTGGAGGGAGGTGCCGCAGGATCTCGTGCTCGTGATGACGAGCGCCAACCCCGGCGGCGAGCCCCTCGTCATCGGCAACGACGAGGCGGTGCGCAGGCTCTCCGGCATCGCCGACGCCTTCGTCGTCCACGACCGCGACATCGCCGTGCGCTGCGACGACAGCCTCGTGCGGCCCACCCTCGCCGGCCCCGCCTTCGTGCGCCGCGCCCGGGGGTGGACGCCACGCGCCATCCGCCTGCCGCGCGAGGGCCCGCCTGTGCTCGCCGCCGGAGCGTGGCTCAAGAACACCGTCTGCGTGACGAGGGGCGACGAGGCCTTCCTATCGCCGCACATCGGTGACCTGGACAACGGCGCCACGTGCGAGGCGCTCGACGAGGCCGTCGAGCACCTCCTCCGGATCCTCGAGGTGGAGCCGGCCGCCTGCGCGCACGACCTGCACCCCGACTTCTATTCCAGCCGCTTCGCGGCCCGGTTCGCGGCCGAGCGCGGCATCCCCGCGTTGGCCGTCCAGCATCACCATGCCCACATCGCCGCCGTGTGCGCGGAGCACGGCCACGCCGGCCCCGCGATCGGCCTCGCGATGGACGGCGTGGGGCTCGGCACCGACGGCACGGCGTGGGGAGGGGAGCTCCTGCGCGTCGAGGCCGACCGCTTCGAACGCCTCGCGCACCTGGGCGAGCTCCGCCTGCCCGGCGGCGACCGGGCGGCGAGGGAGCCGTGGCGAATGGCGGCCGCGGCGCTGCACGCGCTGGGCCGCAACGGCGAGATCGCCGCGCGCTTCCCGCGGGCCGGCGCGGCCATCGTGGCCGAGATGCTGCAGAAGGGCACGAACTCGCCCGTGACCACCTCCGCCGGCCGCTGGTTCGATGCCGCCGCGGGTCTCCTGGGCTTGCGCGAGGTGACGGCCTTCGAGGGCCAGGCCGCGATGCAGCTCGAGGCGCTGGCGTCCGGGCATGGCGTGGTCGAACCGGACCGCTCGCTCTACCGCATCGGCCCGGACGGCACCCTCGACCTCCTTCCGCTCGCGGCGCGGCTCTCGGGCACGAAGGACGCGGGCTACGGGGCCGCGCTCTTCCACGCGACCCTGGTGGAGGCGCTGGCCGAGTGGGTGCTCGTGGCGGCGGCGCGCGAAGGGCTCGCGACGGCGGCGCTGGGCGGCGGCTGCTTCGTGAATGCCATCCTTTCGACGGGGCTGCATCGCGCGCTGGCGGCGGGCGGCCTCACGGTGCTGGAGGCACGCCAGGCCCCGGCCAACGACGGCGGCGTGAGCCTAGGGCAGGCGTGGGTCGCGCTCGCCCGGGCGGCCACGCAAACGGCAAGGGGATAGACGACCATGTGCCTCGCGATTCCGGCGAAGGTGGTGGAGCTGCGCGAGGGCGAGCAGGCCCTCATCGACCTGGCCGGCGTGAGGAAGGAGATCTCGCTCGCGCTTGTCGAGGACGTCCGGCCCGGCGACTACGTGATCGTGCACGTAGGCTACGCCCTGCAGAAGGTCGACCCCGAGGAGGCGAGGAAGACGCTCGAGCTCTTCGCGGGGCTCGCCGCCGCGGAGGGTGCCGCTTGAAGTACGTCGACGAGTTCCGGGACGGGACGCTCGCGCGCGCCATCGCGGCGCGGATCGCGAAGGCGGTCGATCCCGGGCGCACCTACCACTTCATGGAGTTCTGCGGCGGCCACACGCACGCCATCTCGCGCTACGGGGTGCAGGACCTCCTGCCGGGAAACGTCGTCATGGTCCACGGGCCCGGGTGCCCCGTGTGCGTGCTGCCCATCGGGCGGATCGACATGGCGATCGAGCTGGCGACGCGCGCCGACGGGGACCGCCCCGTCACCCTCTGCACCTACGCCGACACCATGCGCGTTCCCGCCTCGAACGGGATGTCGCTCATGAAGGCCAAGGCGAAGGGCGCCGACATCCGCATGGTGTACTCGGCCGCCGATGCGCTGCGCATCGCACGCGACGAGCCCGGCCGCGAGGTCGTGTTCTTCGCCATCGGCTTCGAGACCACGACGCCCCCGACGGCGCTCGTCGTGCGCGAGGCGGCGGCCCTGGGGCTCCCCAACTTCACCGTCTTCTGCAACCACGTGCTCACGCCCGCGGCCATCTCGCACATCCTCGAGTCCCCGGAGGTGCGCAGCCTCGGCACCGTGGTGATCGACGGCTTCGTCGGCCCGGCGCACGTGTCGACCATCATCGGCAGCCAGCCCTACGAGTACTTCGCCGAGGAATACCGGAAGCCGGTGGTCATCGCGGGCTTCGAGCCGCTCGACGTCCTGCAGGCCATCGAGATGCTGGTGCGCCAGGTGAACGAGGGCAGGGCGGAGGTGGAGAACGAGTTCTCGCGCGCGGTGACGCGCGAGGGCAACGCCAGGGCCAAGGCGCTCGTGGCCGACGTGTTCGAGCTGCGCCGCGACTTCGAGTGGCGGGGGCTCGGCCGGGTCCCCTACAGCGCGCTTCGCCTCAAGGAGGCCTACGCCACCTTCGACGCCGAGCGGCGATTCCCCATGTCGGAGAAGAGCGTGCCGGACAACAAGGCCTGCGAGTGCGGCGCCATCCTGCGCGGCGTGAAGAAGCCGACCGACTGCAAGGTCTTCGGCACCGTCTGCACGCCCGAGACCCCCATCGGCTCGTGCATGGTCAGCTCCGAAGGCGCATGCGCCGCCCACTACACCTATGGCCGCTACCGGAGCGCCGCCTAGATGAGCGAGGTTCGCAAGGGCTACGTCCGGCCCATCGACTTCAAGCGGGGCCTGGTGGACATGAGCCACGGAAGCGGCGGGCGGGCCATGGCGCAGCTCATCGACGAGCTCTTCCTCGAGGCCTTCGACAACGAGTGGCTTCGCGAGATGAACGACCAGGCGCGGGTGCCGGTGCCCGCCGGGCGCCTGGTGGTGGCCACCGACAGCCACGTGGTCTCGCCGCTCTTCTTCCCCGGCGGGGATATCGGGTGCCTCTCGGTCCACGGCACGGTGAACGACGTGGCCATGGCCGGCGCGAGGCCCCTCTACCTCACCTCGGGGTTCATCCTCGAGGAGGGGTTCCCCCTCGCGGACCTCAGGCGCATCGTCGAGTCGATGGCTGCCGCAGCGCGCGAGGCGGGCGTTCCCATCGTCACCGGCGACACCAAGGTCGTCGAGAAGGGCAAGGGCGACGGCGTCTTCATCAACACCACGGGCGTCGGCGTGGTGCCCGAGGGCGTCGAGGTCTCCGGCGACCGGGCGCGGCCGGGCGACGCCATCCTCGTCTCCGGCACGATGGGCGACCACGGCGTCGCCATCATGTCGCTTCGCGAGAACCTCTCCTTCGAGACGACGATCCGCTCCGACACGGCGGCGCTGCACGGGCTGGTGGCGGCCATGGTCGGGGCCGTGCCGTCGGTGCACTGCCTGCGCGATCCCACGCGCGGCGGCCTCGCCACGACCCTCAACGAGATCGCGCGGCAGTCGCGCTGCGGCATGCGCCTCGAGGAGACCGCGATTCCCGTGCGGCCCGAGGTGGCGGCCGCCTGCGAGCTCCTGGGGCTCGACCCCCTGTACTGCGCCAACGAGGGCAAGCTCATCGCCATCTGCGCCGCGCAGGACGCGAGTGCGCTCCTCGGCGCGATGCGCGGGCACCCGCTCGGCCGCGACGCCGCGAAGATCGGCGAGGTGGTCGAGGACCCCCACCATTTCGTCCAGATGCGCACCGGCTTCGGGGGCAGCCGCATGGTCGACTGGCTGGCGGGGGAGCAGCTGCCGCGCATCTGCTGATCCCGCCGTGAAGATCCTCTTCCTCACCCACGCGTTCAACGGGCTCGCGCAGCGCCTGTTCGTGGACCTCGTCGCCCTCGGCCACGAGGTCGCGATCGAGTTCGACGTGAACGACGAGGTGACGCGCGAGGCGGTGGCCCTCGCGAAGCCCGACCTCGTCGTGGCCCCCTTCCTCAAGCGCGCGATCCCGAGGGAGGTGTGGTCGCGAACCCCGTGCTTCGTGGTGCATCCCGGCATTCCCGGCGACCGCGGGCCTTCGGCGCTCGACTGGGCCATCCTGGACGGCGAGCGCGACTGGGGCGTCACGGTGCTGCAGGCCGAGGAGGAGATGGACGCGGGGCCCGTGTGGTCGTCGCAGTGCTTCCTCATGCGCGTGGCTCCCAAGTCGAGCCTCTACCGGCGCGAGGTCACGGAAGCGGCGGCGCACGCGGTGGTGGAGGCGGTGGGCGCCTTCCAGCGGGGCGACTCTCCCGTTCCCGCCCACGAGCTCGACCCGGACCTCCGGGGCCGCGTCCGCCCGCCCGTGCGGCAGGCGGACCGCGCCATCGACTGGGAGAGGGACGACACGCTGACGGTGCTTCGCAAGATCCATTCCGCCGACGGCCACCCCGGCGTGCGCGACGAGATCCTCGGCCGCGCCGTCCACCTCTTCGGCGTCCATGCGGAGTCGTCGCTGCGCGACGCGGTTCCCGGCGGCGTCGTGGCCACCCGGCACGGCGCGATCCTGCGCACCACGCGCGACGCGGCGGTGTGGATCACGCACCTGAAGGCGGTCCCGATCGACGGGGAACCGACGCTCAAGCTGCCCGCGGCCGAGGTGCTCGGCGACGCCATCGGCACGGTGCCGGACCTCGCCTATGCCGTGGATGCGCCCGAATCGGGCGCCACGTGGCGCGACATCCGCTACGAGGAGCACGACTCGGTCGGCGTGCTCCACTTCGCCTTCCACAACGGGGCCATGTCGACCGCGCAGTGCCGGCGGCTCCTCGCGGCCATCCGCCATGCCCGCGCGAGGCCCACGAAGGCACTGCTGCTCGCCGGCGGGCCGGACTTCTGGTCGAACGGCATCCACCTCAACGCCATCGAGGCCACGGGGGCGCCGGCCGACGCCTCCTGGGAGAACATCAACGCCATCGACGACGTGGCGCTCGAGATCATCACGATGACGGACAAGCTGACCGTCTCGGCGATGGCGGGCAATGCGGGCGCGGGCGGGGTGTTCCTCGCGCTCGCCGCCGACCGCGTGTGGCTCAACCGCGGCGTCATCCTCAACCCCCACTACAAGGGGATGGGGAACCTCCACGGGTCGGAGTACTGGACCTACCTCCTGCCGCGGCGCGTCGGCGAGGCGAAGGCGCGCGAGATCACGCTGAGGCGCCTGCCCATGGGCTCGCAGGAGGCCGTGTCGCTGGGGCTTGCCGACGCGCGCTTCGGGCACGATCCCAACGCCTTCCTCTCCGCGGCGGTGAAGCGCGCGCAGGCCATGGCGCACGACCCGAGCTTCGCGAAGTTCCTCGAGGAGAAGCGCCGCAGGCGCGCCCTCGACGAGGCCACGAATCCCCTGGCCCGCTACCGGGAAGAGGAGCTCGAGCGCATGAAGCTCAACTTCTACGGCTTCGACCCGAGCTACCACGTGGCCCGCTACCACTTCGTCTACAAGCTGCCCAAGGCGAGGACGCCGCACTACCTGGCGAAGCACCGCACGTAGGTCCGTAACCGGCGGAAGGCGAAAAAGAAAAACCGGCGAGATGCCTGACGGCACTGCCGGTTTGAAGTCGCCGTACCTGGGGGAACGGCGGGGAAGCCTCGCTGGCGTGCCCTTCCGGGCACCGGCGCCCGTGCTGCGCGCCATGGAGGAAGTCTAGGGGGTGATCGGGGACTTCCTTTGACCAGGATCAACCGGCGTTCACGAAGCCCGGTTCGATCCCGGCGCGCCGGGCGGCCTCCGCGAGGGCCGCATCCACGTATTCCAGCGCGATGCCCGGGCCGTCGACGGGCCGGGCGCGGCCCGCGTCGCGCTTGGCGCGGAGGTCCGCGAGCGAGATGGCGAAGGAGCGGTTGCGGGCCGGCTCCTTGAAGACGCAGGCGCCCTGGACGGGGCTCAACCAGTTGAGCCGGGCCCGCAGGTGCGTCCCGTCGTCCTCGGTGAACTCGAACCACGCGCCGCGGGAGAGGCCTTCCTCGGTGGTCTCCGCGGAGGAGACGTGCAGGGTCGCCGTGACGTCGTCGGCGATGCCCTGGCCCAGGCCGGCGGTCGTGCTGAGCGCCGTGGCCGCCGCCGCCGGGGCCCTTCGAAGCGACTCGTGCATGCGGTCCAGCTCCGACAGCCGGACCTCGATCTGCGCGGGGGGCACCTTGGTCCGGATGAGGCCGTCCCGGAAGCGGTCGCGGACCGACGGAATGAGGACGTCGAGGCGCCCGCGCTCCTCGGCGGTGCCCCGCGGCGACAGCGTCCAGAGCATGTCGTCCAGGGTGGCGAGGTCGGCGTTCCACTGGGCGCTGCCGTAGCCGGTGGTCCGGTGCGTGAGGACGAGGACGGGCCGCCAGGACTGGTAGGCGAAGGTGCCCGCGGCCTCGGTGACGTCCGCCGAGGCGATCCGGTGCGCCAGCTCCAGGGCCGAATCCTGGACCGCCGCGAGCATCTCGTCCTCGCGGCGCACGAAGCGGACCACGGCGTCGTCCTCGACGAGCACCTCGTGGTGGCGCTTGGCGATGGCCTCCATCCGGTCGCGCGCGGCCGCGAAGGCGCTCGCGTCGAAGCGGCCCGCCGCGAGCAGCGCCTGCGTCTCGTCGGCGAGCCATTCCTCGGGAAACCTGCCGTCGACGTGGTGGTGGACGCTGCCCTCGGCTCCCAGCTCGGCCATGGCGTCGATGAGCCCGCGGACCGGATGGCCGGGGTCGGTGAACACGCGCCGGTCGACCATCGCGGCTTCGCGGACGGCGGGCTCCAGCCGCAGCAGTTGCGCCCGCGCCTCGCGCTTGAGGCGGGGATCGGCCGCGAGGTGGGCGAACACCGTCGCCACCAGCTCGGCGACGAGGGCCTGCGGCACCGTGGCGCTCGCGAGCAGGCGGTCGAAGAGGGAGGGGGGAGGTGGCGGCGCGGCGGGGGCCGGCTTCGGGGCCTCTACCTTGGGGGGCGCCGGAGGCCGCGGCTCGGAAGGAGCGGCCTGAGCGGGCGCTTCCGGAACCGCGTGCGAAACCACGTGCACGCCGGGAACCTGCCGCGGGGCGCCATAGCTGCGCCGGAAGTCCGGCAGGATGCCACGCGCCACGAGAAGGGCGTTCGCGTCGCGGTAGGTGATGGCGAGCGCCTGCAGCAGCGCCGGGTCGAAGGCCGAGAATGCCGCGAGCTTTCCGGGCGTGTCGGGCGCGAGGGAGGCGATTACGTCGAGCAGCGCCCGCGCGAAGAGTCGCGGGTGCGCGGGGCTGCGGTCGTCGGCGATGCCCGGCAGCCCAAGCACGACCGCCAACCGGTTGTTGAGCGCGAAGAACTCGTCGCCCGTGGCCTCGCGAAGGCGCCGCGTGGTGTTGCCGATGGCGATCTCCTCCTGCACCTCGTCCTCCGAGACGAGGGTCAGCGTGGCGGAGGAGAACCGGGCGGTCTTCGAGAAATCGTCCGCCCCAGGCGTGAGTTTTGCGTCGATGCGCACGCGCACCGCCTCGGCGAGCCGGTCGCGGAGGTGGGGCTTCAGCGCGCGCACCACCTCGAGCGCGTCGTGGATGGGGCGCCACTTCTCGCGATTGGTGTTCTTCGCGAGCTGGTGCTCCAGCACTTCCGTCACGGCCCCCAGTTCCGCGTCGATCGCCAGGGCGAACTGCCCCGCCAGGCAATCGCGGGCCGCGTGGACGAGCGACGGGTCGGCAGTAGCGGGAGGCATCGTGTGTTTGTCGGCGGCACCCGGGCGTAGCGCGGAGTTTAGGCCGGAGGAAGCCCCGTGGCCACCATTCGCGACGCTAGCGTCCCAGCCGCATCGCGATCGCGTCCTCGCGCTCCAGGTCCTCGAGCGCTGTTTCCATGGCCGCCAGCTCCCGCGCGGCCTCGGGAATGAGCACGTCGTCGAGCGCCCGGGCCCGCCGGATGGAGCGCCGGTATTCCTCCGAGAGCCGCTCGAGGTTGGCCGCGGCCGCCCCCACCCGCGGCGCCAGGGCGAGAAGCGCCGCGAAGGCCGCGGCCGAGGCGTTGGCCTCCGGAGAGCCCCAGTCGGGCGGGATGGGCGGCGCGCCCTGGCCGGCGAGCGACGCCTCGGCGATCTTCACGCCCATGACCGGGCGCGTGCGCAGGTCGAGCGAGAGGCGGTGGCCGGCCGGGGCCGGGTGGAGGTTCAGCTCGGCGAGGCCGTGCCGCGCGATGGCGCCCGCGAGCGCCCGGGCGGCTTCGCGGGAAGCGCGCCGGAATTCCGCCTCCAGCGCGAGGTAGCGGGAGAGCTCCTTCACGATCTCGGCCGCGATGGCGAGGCACTTCTCGTCGAGGAAGGCATGACCCTCGACCATGGCCTGGCGCTCGTCGCGCCGCTCGAGGATGGCGCTTCGGCTGGGGGCGACGTCGGCCATGGCGGTGCTATCCCTTCGCGAGGTAGCGCGCGATCTGCTCGTCGGAGAGCCGCGTGAGCTCGGCGTGCGGCAGCCCCTTCAGGAGCCGCCAGCCGGCCTCCATGCTCTCGGCGAAGCTGCGCGCGCCCGCCTGGTGCACGAGGTTGCGCTCGAAGCCCTCGCCGAAGGCGAGGTAGCGGCGGTCGGATTCGGAGAGCCCGTCCTCGCCCACCACGGCCGCCAGCACCCGCGTCTGCACGGCACGCGCGTAGGCCGAGTAGAGCTGGGAGGCGAGCGCCGGGTGGTCGCGGTGCGTGTACTTCTCGCCCGTGCCGTCCTTCATGAGGCGCGACAGGCTCGGCAGCACGTTCACGGGCGGGCTCACGCCGCGGCGGTCGAGGTCCCGCGAGAGGACGATCTGCCCCTCGGTGATGTAGCCCGTGAGGTCGGGGATCGGGTGCGTGATGTCGTCCGAGGGCATCGTGAGGATGGACAGCTGCGTGAGCGTGCCGCGGGCGCCGTGCACGCAGCCGGCGCGCTCGTAGAGCGTGGCGAGGTCCGAGTAGAGGTAGCCCGGGAAGCCCTTGCGGCTGGGGATCTCGCCCTTCGAGCTCGACACCTCGCGAAGCGCCTCGCAGTAGTTGGTCATGTCCGTGAGGATGGCCAGCACGTGCTTGCCCTCGACGAAGGCGAGGTACTCGGCGGCCGTGAGGGCGTAGCGCGGCGTGAGGAGGCGCTGCGTGGAGGAGTCGGCCGCCACGTTCAGGAAGAGCGCCGTCCGCTCGAGCGCGCCTCCCTGCTCCAGCCGCCGGCGGAAGAAGTCGGCGCTGTCGTGCGGCAGGCCCATGCCCGCGAAGACGATGGCGAAGTCGCCCGCGGCTCCGCGCGGGAGCCTCGCGTTGGTGGCGATGTCGGCCGCCATGCGGTCGTGCGGCAGGCCGCCGCCCGAGAAGATGGGCAGCTTCTGCCCGCGCACGAGGCTGTTCATGAGGTCGATGGCGGTGACGCCCGTCTCGATGAAGTCGCGAGGCACCCCGCGGGCCACCGGGTTCCAGGGCAGCCCCTCGATGGGGTAGGCCTCGCGCGCCGGGATGGGCGGGCCGCCGTCGATCACGCGGCCCACGCCGTCGAAGACGCGCCCGAGGATGCCCGGGCCGAGCGCGAAGTTGAGCGGCTCGCCGACGAAGCGCACCACCACCTCGTCGAGGGCGAGCCCCGAGGTGTTCTCGAGGACCTCGATGGTGAGCGTCTCGTCGTCGGCCGCCGCCACGCGCCCCAGCCGGGTCCGCCCGTCGCGGCCCTTCACCTCGACGGCCTCGTTGAGGCCCACGTCCACCGTCCGCCGGAGGAAGAGGAGGGGGCCGGCGAGCCGGGTGGCGCAGCCTTCAGCCAGCAGCCGGGGCTTCATCGCGGGACTCCGGGGTGGGGAGGATGGCGTGGAACTCGGTCTCGAGGGCGGCCGCCACGGCGTCGAACTTCTCCGGCTCGTCGTTGCCGATGTCCTCGCCCATGCGGGCCAGCGGCCGCAGGCAGGCGAGCCGCGTGAGCGTGTCGGGCGCGACGCCGGCGGCGACGGCCTGCGTGGCGAGCTCGATGAACCGGCCCGTGATGCGCATCATCGCCGCCTGCTTCGCGGCGCCCGCCACGCGGTCGTTGGGCGCGAAGGCGTTCTGGCGCAGGAAGGCCTCGTTCACGAGGTCGGCGCAGGCGAGGGTGAGCTGCTGGCGCGGGGGCAGGGCGTCCTTGCCGATGATCTTGGCCATGCGCTCGAGCCGCGACTGCTCGTCGAGGAGGGTGAGGAAGCGGCGGCGCAGCTCCAGCCACTGCGTGTTGCCGTTCTCGCTCCACCACGGGGCGAAGTCGGCCGCGTCCTCGGCATAGGACTGCAGGGGATGCACGGCCGGGTAGAAGCGGGCCTGGGCGCGCTTCACGTCGAGGGCCCAGAAGGCGCGCACGTAGCGCTTGGTGTGGCTCGTCACCGGCTCGGAGAAGTCGCCCGAGGGCGGGCTGATGGCACCCATCACGGTGACCGAGCCGCGCGCGCCCGCCAGCGTCTCCACCAGCGCGGCGCGCTCGTAGAATTCCGCCAGGCGCGAGGAGAGGTAGGCGGGGTAGCCGGCCTCGCCCGGCAGCTCCCCGAAGCGGCCCGACACCTCGCGAAGCGCCTCCGCCCAGCGGCTCGTGGAGTCGGCCATGAGCGCCACGTGCAGCCCCTGGTCGCGGAAGTACTCGGCCACGGTGATGGCCGAATAGATGGACGCCTCGCGCGCGGCCACCGGCATGTTCGAGGTGTTGGCGATGATCACCGTGCGCTCCATGAGCTTCCTGCCGGTGCGCGGGTCGATGAGCTCCGGCAGCTCCTCCAGCACGCCCGCCATCTCGTTGCCGCGCTCGCCGCAGCCGAGGTAGACGATCACGTCGGCGGCGCAGCCCTTGGCGAGCGCCTCCAGCAGCACGGTCTTGCCGGTGCCGAAGCCGCCGGGTATGGCGGCCTTGCCGCCGAGAGCCACGGGGAAGAGGGCGTCGAGGACGCGCTGGCCCGTCACCAGCGGCTCGCGCGTGGGAAGCCGTCGCGCCACGGGGCGCGGCACGCGCACGGCCCAGGCGTGGGACATGGCCACGCCCACTTCCTCGCCGGAAGCGGTGCGCAGGGTCGCCACGGGCGCGACGTCGTCGTACTCGCCCGCCTCGCGGATGGCCACGATCTCGCCCTCGACGTCCGGGGGCACGAGGCATGCAAGCGTGCGGCCGGTGGCAAGCAGGATCTCGCCCAGGCTCTCGCCGCCGCGCACCGTCTCGCCCACGCGACGCGTCGGCCGGAACGGAAGCCTCGCCGGAGGCGCGGCGCGGGCGCCGGCCTTCACGCGCGCATCGATGCCGGTGAGCGGGCGCAGGAGCCCGTCGAAGATGTGCCCGAGCAGCGCCGGTCCCACGCGCACCGCGAGGGGCTTGCCTTCGCCCTCGATGGGCGTGCCGGGCCTGAGCCCCGTCGTGTCCTCGTACACCTGCACCGTGATCTCGTCGCCGTCGATCCGCACCACCTCGCCCAGCAGCTTCGCGGGGCCCACGCGCACGCACTCGCGCAGGAAGAACGGCCCCTCCACCGAGGCGCGCAGCACCGGCCCGGAGATCCAGCGGATGACGGCGCGGCTCATGCGCGCGCTCCCTCGTTGGCCGCGAGCCCGACCGCGATCGGCCCGCCGGCCCCGGCCGCGGCGAGGCACTCGAGCAGGCGCGCGCCGACCTCGCCCGCGTCGGCGGTGAGTCCCGCGGCGGTGCCGTCGACACGGTTGCCCTGGCAGCGCACCTCGAGGCCGGGACCGAAAGACGCCTGCTCGACGAACGTGGCCCGGATGCCGAGGCGCTCGAGGAATTCGGCGAGGAGCTCCCGCTCGGAGACGGGCCATCCCGGCCCGTGGGCGATCGTCCATTCGCCGGCCGGCAGCGCTTCCCGCGCCGCGTCCACCACGTGGCGCACCCACTCGCTGCGCTCACTCGCGTCGGCCCATCGCACCGCGAGCACGGTGGGCAGGCGCTCCCACGCCCGGTCGAGCAGCGCGCGGAAGCCGCGCTGGTCGTGCAGGCGCACTTCCGTCGCGAGGGATGCGTCCACCGCCGCCAGGCCGTCGCGCAGCCGGCGCCGCTCGATGGCGAGCGC
>JBBIJT010000089.1:0-15029 GCA_037445795.1 Betaproteobacteria bacterium
CTGGATACCGGGGACGCTTCGCTCGCGACGGAGATCGCGATGCGCCTCCGCGAGCGCGGGATCGACCTCGGCCGCCTGCGCGAGCCGCGCGGTGGCCGTCGCGAGCAGCCCGGTGGCGGCGGGCTCCGCCTCGTCGGCTGCCTCGAGCGCCGCCCGGCAATGGGCGATCAGCTCCTGGGCGTGCGCGAGCCGCCGGTGCTCCGCGACTTCCTCCGCCCAGGACTCCGGCGTGAAGGCGAGCGACTCGAGCTCGCGGACCTCGTCGCGCAGGAACTCGCGCTCGCGGGCCGAGCTCTCGCGGCTCGCCTCCCGCGACTCGCGGGCCTCGGCCGCGCGGCGCCACTCGCCGTGCAGCCGGGACACCTCGTCCGCCTTCGCCTGCGCGCCCGCGAAAGCGTCCAGCAGGCGTCGCTGGTAGTCGCGCTGGGCAAGCCACTGGTGCTCGTGCTGGCCGTGGATGTCGACGAGGCAATCGCCCAGCTCGCGCAGCTGCGCCGCAGTGGCCGGGCTGCCGTTCACGAAGCCGCGGGAGCGGCCCGCCCGGTCGATGGTCCGCCGGACGAGACACGAGTCGGCGCCGGCTTCCTCGAGGTCGTTCGCGGCGAGCCACTGCCGCGCGGCGGCGGAGCCCGCGAGGTCGAACTCCGCCGCGAGGTCGGCGCGCTGCGCTCCCGCGCGCACGACCGCCGGGTCCGCCCTCGCCCCGAGGACGAGGCCCAGCGCGTCCACGAGGATCGACTTGCCCGCGCCCGTCTCGCCCGTGAGGGCCGTGAACCCCGTGGCGAGCTCGAGGTCGAGCGCCTCGACGATCACGAAGTCGCGCAGCGACAGGGCCCTGAGCATCGGTGCCGGCGCGGCCTCAGGTGGTGCGCTCGTTCCAGCGCAGCTTGTCGCGCAGCATCGAGAAGTAGCGGTAGCCGCGCGGGTGAAGGAGGATCGCCGGCCTCGCCCCGGCGGCGATGCCGACCACGTCGTCGGGCTCGAGGTCCACGTGCAGCTGGACGTCGAAATTGGCCCGCGCGCCCGGGCCGCGCACCAGGATGATGTCGATCCTCGACGAGCTCGCGATCGCGACCGGCCGGTTGGAAAGCGTGTGCGGCGAGATCGGCACGAGCGCCACCGCTGACAGGCCGGGGTGCAGGATGGGCCCGCCGGCCGAGAGCGCATAGGCGGTGGAGCCGGTCGGCGTGGCGGCGATGATCCCGTCCGCCCGCAGGCTGTAGATGAACTCGCCGTCCACGTGGACGGCGAACTCGATCATGCTGCCGGTGCCCGCGCGGCTCACGACGACGTCGTTCATCGCGTGCGTGGCGAAGATCTCGCGGCCCTGGCGGTGGACGCGCGAGGCGAGCATGAGGCGCTCCTCGACGGCGTACTCCCCGTCGAGGATGGCGGAGAGCGTCTCGGCGACGCGGTCGGCCGGGATGTCGGTGAGGAAGCCGAGGCGGCCCAGGTTCACCCCGACGAGCGGAACCCCGTGCGCGGCCATGAGCCGCCCGCAGGAAAGGAGCGTGCCGTCGCCGCCCACGACCACGGCGAGGTCCGCCCGAGAGGGCAGCTCCTCGAGGCCGAGGGCCTCGTCCGGCGGGGTGCGCGAGGCCTCCGCGGTGCGGGTGTCCATCAGCACCGAGATCCCGCGCGAGCGCAGCACCGCCACGACCTGGTCCAGCTTTTCCGGGAGAACCGAGGCGTCACTCTTGCCGATGACGGCCACGGTCTTGAAAGGGGGCAGCATGGGCCCCATTAGATCACAGCGCCCCCGCCAAACAAAGGCGAAACCCCGGCGCCGCCATCGGCGTTTTTTCGTACAATGCCCTGCATGCTGAACGACCGGGCGCAGGCCCTGCTCAAGATCCTCGTCGAGCGCTACATCGCGGACGGCCAGCCCGTCGGCTCGCGGGCGCTCGCGCGCGCCTCGAGCCTGGAGCTGTCACCCGCGACGATCCGCAACGTCATGGCGGACCTGGAGGAGATGGGGTTCGTCGCGAGCCCCCACACCTCGGCCGGCCGCGTGCCCACGCCCAAGGGCTACCGCTTCTTCGTCGACACGCTCCTCACCGTGCGCCCGCTGGAGGACGTGGAGCGCGCCCAGATCGAGGAAAGCCTCCTGCCCGACGACCCGCAGCGGGTGGTCGCGGCCGCGTCCCAGCTCCTGTCGGACCTCACGCATTTCGCGGGCGTCGTCATCTCGCCGCGCCGGCGCGCCGTGCTGCGCCACGTGGAGTTCTTCCACCTGTCGGAGAAGCGCGTCCTTCTCATCATCGTGGGCGCCGACGGCGAGGTGCAGAACCGGGTGCTCGTCACCGACCGGCCCTACACCGCCTCGCAGCTGGTCGAGGCCGCCAACGCCATCAACCAGAACTACGCGGGGCTGGACTTCGCCTCGATCGCGAGCCGGGTGCGCGGCGAACTGCTCGACCTGCACCGCGACATTTCCGCCCTGATGCGCGCCGCGATCGAGACGGGCGGCGAGGCCATGCGCCAGCCCGCCGACGGCGTGGTCATATCCGGGGAGCGCAACCTCCTCGAGTTCGACGACCTGTCGGCCGACCGCGCGCGCCTGCGCAAGCTGTTCGACCTGTTCGAGAGGAAGGCGCAGCTCCTGGGGCTCCTCGACGAGAGCGAGCGCGCCGAAGGCGTGAAGATCTTCATCGGCGGCGATTCGCAGCTCGTGCCGCTGGACGAGTGCTCGATCGTCACCGCCTCGTACGAGGTCGATGGGCGGGTCGTGGGTACCGTCGGGGTGATCGGCCCCACGCGGATGGCCTACGAGCGCGTCATCCCGATCGTCGACGTGACGGCCAAGCTCATCTCCTCCGCCCTGTCGCAGCACTGAATGGCCTACCTGCCCGAAGCGCCGTACGCCCACGGAGCCCCGGCGCGGACCGGCGTGCTCGTCGTGAACCTCGGGACGCCGGACGAGGCCACGCCGGCCGCCGTGCGCCGCTACCTGGCCGAGTTCTTGTGGGACCCGCGCGTGGTCGAGATCCCCCGCGCGGCCTGGTGGCTCATCCTGCGCGTCATCCTGCTCACGCGGCCGGCCAGGAGCGCCGCCAAGTACGCCTCGATCTGGACGCCGGAGGGCTCCCCGCTTCGCGTCATCCTCGGCAGGCAGGTGCAGCTCCTGCGCGGCTACCTGGGCGAGAAGGTCAAGTCCCCGCTCGCGGTGGCGGGCGCGTGCCGCTACGGCAACCCTTCCGTCGCGGCCGGCCTCGCCGAGCTGCGCGGGAAGGGCTGCAACCGCATCCTGGTCCTGCCCCTCTATCCGCAGTACGCCGCCAGCACCACGGGCTCGGCCATCGACACCGTGGGCGCCGCGCTCGCGCGGATGCGAAACGTCCCGGCGATCCGCACCGTGCGCAACTTCCACGACCATCCGGCCTACGTGAAGGCCGTGGCCAGGGCCGTGATCGCGTACTGGGAGAAGCACGGCCGCCCCGACCGGCTCGTGATGAGCTTCCACGGCCTGCCGCGGTTCTCCCTCGACCGGGGCGACCCGTACCACTGCGAGTGCCACAAGAGCGCGCGCCTCATCGCGACGGAGCTCGGCTGGTACGACGAGCGCACGATCGTCACCTTCCAGTCGCGGTTCGGGCGCGCCGAGTGGCTGAAGCCCTACACGGCCGACACGCTCGAGGACCTGGGACGCAAGGCGGCGGGCCGCGTCGATGTGATCTGCCCCGGATTCGCGGCGGACTGCCTGGAGACGCTCGAGGAGATCGCGATCGAGGGGCGGCAGTCCTTCCTGTCGGCGGGCGGTCGGGAATTCCACTACATCCCCACGACGAACGACCTGCCCGCGTTCATGGCGGCGCTCACCCAGATTGCGCTCGAGAACCTGCACGGCTGGGCGAGCGCGGAATGGGACGCCGCGGCCGCGCAGGCCGAATCGAACGCGACCGCGGCGCGGGCCCGTGCCCTCGGCGCCCGGAACTAGGAGACCGCCCCCGTGACTTCCCTCCTCGTCCGCTGGGTCCTCAACGCGCTGGCGCTGCTCGCCGTCGCCTACCTGTATCCCGGCGTCCGGGTGGAGAGCTTCCTCGCCGCCGCCGTGGCGGCCCTCGCGCTGGGGCTCGCCAACGCGGTCATCCGCCCCGTGCTCGTCGTGCTCACGCTGCCCGTCACGATCATCACCCTCGGCCTGTTCCTGTTCGTGATCAACGCGGCCCTCTTCTGGCTCGTGGCCCAGGTGATCAAGGGGTTCGCCGTCGACGGGTTCCTCTCCGCGCTGGTGGGCTCGATCCTCTACAGCCTCATCACGCTCGCGGTGAGCTGGGTCTTCGGCGGACGGAAAAGCTGACGCCCGCCGCGGGCGGTCCCGGGCGGGCGTCGGGGCGGCGGGATCGAAGTCGGGCTAGAAGCGCCAGCCGAGGCCCACGCTCCAGAGCAGCGGGTCGATGTTGACTTCGCTGATCTTGTTGCCGTTCAGCTTCACGTCGCTGCCGATGTAGACCTTCTTCACGTCGAAGTTGACGTAGAGGTTCTTGTCGACCTTCCAGTCGAAGCCCGCGCCGAAGGCGGCGCCGACGCTGTTGTTGTCGAGGTCGAGCCTGCCCACCGTCGGGACCGAAAGGTCCACGTCCATGATCCAGGTGAAGTTGATGCCGGCTCCCACGTAGGGACGGAAGGTCGCGTCCGGCGCGAAGTGATACTGCAGCGAGAGGGTCGGCGGCAGGTGCTTGAAGGTGCCGATGTCGACCGGGCCGCCGAGCGCGCTCTGCTGCACGGTGACGGTGTGCTTCTGCGGGTAGGTCAGCACGAGTTCCGCGGCGACGTTCCTCGTGAGGAAGTAGGTCACGTCGAGCTCGGGGAACCACTTGCTGTTCACGGTGATGGCGTCGGACGGGATCGCGAGCGCCGGGACCGGGTCGGACTTGTCGGACGACTGCAGGTACAGCGCACGCACGCGGACGAGCCACGGCTCGTCGGCGGCTGCCGCCGGCGACGCGAACGAGGCGGCCACGGCCGCGGCAAGGATGGCAAGGGGCGCGATTTGCTTCATGAAATCTCCAGCTCAGAGTGGGTCGAGGCTGAAGTGTCGCGGCGCGAGTTGTCCATTTTCTTGATTTGAATCAACGGGATTCGAATTCGCGGCATACCCTCCTCCCGCGTTTGGGCCGGTGGCGCCCTTGAAATTGCGGGGGGCGCCCCCAGTTGCAACGCAAGGTTCTGTTTTTCAGGGAGAAAGTCGTGACTGACCCCATCGCCACGGCGCCGGAGGCGGCGCCCGATACCTCATTGGCCCCCGAGGCGCGCATCGCGGAGCTCGAAGCGGCCCTCGCGGCCGCCCAGGCCGAGGTGGAGCGCCTCAACGGGGAGTTCCTCCGCGCGAAGGCGGAGACCGAGAACACCCGCCGCCGGGCCGCCGAGGACGTGGCCAAGGCGCACAAGTACGGCATCGAATCGTTCGCCTCGAGCCTGCTCGCGGTCAAGGACAGCCTCGAGGCCGCCCTCGCCGTGGAGGCCCCGACGACGCAGTCGCTGCACCAGGGCGTCGAGCTCACCGAGCGCCAGCTCGTGGCGGCGTTCGAGAAGGCCGGCCTCGCCGCGATCTCCCCGCAGGGCGAGCGCTTCGACCCCCACCGCCACGAGGCGATGGGCCAGGCCGAGTCGGACCAGGAGCCCAACACCGTGGCCGCGGTGCTGCGCAAGGGCTACCTCCTCAACGACCGCGTGATCCGCCCCGCCCTCGTGATGGTCGCGCGCAAGCGGGCCGAGCCCCCCGCGGCGGCGCCAAGCGCTTGAAATTCCGGCGAATAGCCCTACCTACCCCACAGGTTCCGAAACAGGATTGAGGACAGCGAACATGGCAAAGATCATCGGCATCGACCTGGGCACCACCAACTCCTGCGTGGCGATCATGGAGGGCGGCAAGCCCAAGGTCATCGAGAACAGCGAGGGGGCGCGCACCACGCCCTCGATCGTCGCGTACGCGGAGAACGACGAGATCCTCGTCGGCGCCCCGGCCAAGCGCCAGGCCGTCACCAACGCGAAGAACACCCTCTTCGCGGTGAAGCGCCTCATCGGCCGCCGCTTCGAGGAGAAGGAGGTCCAGAAGGACATCGGCCTCATGCCCTACCGCATCACGAAGGCGGACAACGGCGACGCCTGGGTCGAGGTCCGCGGCCGCGGCATCGCGCCGCCCCAGGTCTCCGCGGAAGTCCTGCGCAAGATGAAGAAGACCGCCGAGGACTACCTCGGCGAGCCCGTCACGGAGGCCGTGATCACCGTGCCGGCCTACTTCAACGATTCCCAGCGCCAGGCCACCAAGGACGCGGGCCGCATCGCGGGCCTCGAGGTGAAGCGGATCATCAACGAGCCCACGGCCGCCGCGCTCGCCTTCGGCCTCGACAAGAGGGAGGGCGACCGCAAGATCGCCGTCTACGACCTGGGCGGCGGCACCTTCGACATCTCCATCATCGAGATCGCGGTCGTGGAGGGCGAGCACCAGTTCGAGGTGCTGTCGACCAACGGCGACACGTTCCTGGGCGGCGAGGACTTCGACCAGCGCCTCATCGACTACATCGTCGAGGAGTTCCGCAAGCAGTCGGGCGTGGACCTCTCCAAGGACCCGATCGCGCTCCAGCGCGTGAAGATGGCCGCCGAGCGCGCCAAGATCGAGCTCTCGTCGTCGCAGCAGACCGAGATCAACGAGCCGTACATCGCCATGGCGAACGGCGCCCCCTCGCACCTCACGATGAAGATCACGCGCGCCAAGTTCGAGGCGCTCGTCGAGAACCTGATCGAGAAGACCATCGAGCCCTGCAGGATCGCGATCAAGGACGCGGGCGTGAAGGTCTCCGAGATCGGCGACGTGATCCTCGTCGGCGGCATGACGCGCATGCCCAAGGTCGTGGACAAGGTGCGCGAGTTCTTCGGCAAGGAGCCGCGCAAGGACGTGAACCCCGACGAGGCGGTGGCCATCGGCGCCGCGATCCAGGGCGGCGTGCTGAAGGGCGACGTGAAGGACGTTCTCCTCCTCGACGTGACCCCGCTGTCCCTCGGCATCGAGACCCTCGGTGGCGTGATGACCAAGCTCATCAAGAAGAACACGACCATCCCGACCAAGGCCCAGCAGGTCTTCTCGACGGCGGAGGACGGCCAGTCGGCGGTCACGATCCACGTGCTCCAGGGCGAGCGGGACGTGGCCTCGGGCAACAAGAGCCTCGGGCAGTTCAATCTCGAGGGCATCCCGCCGGCGCCGCGCGGAATGCCGCAGATCGAGGTCACGTTCGACATCGACGCGAACGGGATCCTGCACGTGAACGCCAAGGACAAGGCCACCGGCAAGGAGTCCAAGATCACGATCAAGGCGAGCTCCGGTCTCTCCGAGCAGGAGATCCAGCAGATGGTGAAGGACGCCGAGAGCCACGCCGACGAGGACCGGAAGCAGCTCGAGATCGTCACCGCCCGCAATCACGCCGACCAGCTGCTGCACAGCGTGCGCAAGTCGCTCGGCGAGTACGGCGACAAGATCGACGCCGCCGAGAAGGCGGCCATCGAGGCGGCCGCGAAGGATCTCGAGGCGGTGCTCAAGGATGGCGACAAGGCCGTGATCGAGGCGAAGTCGGAAGCCCTCGCCGCCGCGTCGCAGAAGCTGGGCGAGCGGATCTACGCCGACGCGCAGGCCAAGGCGCAGGCGGGCGCCGCCCCCGGCGGCGGCGGCGAGCCGCACGAGCCGGGCAAGGACGAAGGGCGCGGCCGGGGTGCGGGCCGCGAGGAGAACGTCGTCGACGCGGAGTACACGGAAGTCAAGGACAAGAAGCCGGCCTGACGGCCGGCGGGCTCGAGCACCTGGGGGGTGAAGGGGGCGTGCCCCCTTCGCCCCTTCACGCATTGCGGAACGGGACTGGCGAATGGCGAAGAAGCGCGACTACTACGAAGTGCTGGGCGTGAACCGCGATGCCTCCGAGGAGGACATCAAGAAGGCCTATCGCAAGCTCGCCATGAAGCACCATCCGGACCGCAACCCCGACAGCAAGGACGCGGAGGAGCGGTTCAAGGAGGCGAAGGAGGCCTACGAGGTCCTCTCCGAGCCCGACAAGCGCCGCGCCTACGACGCTTACGGCCACGCCGGCGTAAACCCCCAGATGGGCATGGGTGGCGGCGACCAGGGCTTCGGCGGCTTCGCGGAGGCCTTCGGCGACATCTTCGGCGACATCTTTGGCGGCGGGCGAAGCCGCTCGAGCGTCTACCGCGGCGCCGACCTTCGCTACAACCTCGAGATCAGCCTCGAGCAGGCGGCCCGCGGCACGGAGACCAAGATCCGCATCCCGGCCATGGAGGAGTGCGAGACCTGCCACGGCAGCGGCGCCAAGCCGGGCACGCACCCGAAGACCTGCACGACCTGCGGCGGCTCGGGCGCCGTGCGCATGTCGCAGGGCTTCTTCTCGATCCAGCAGACCTGCCCCACCTGCCACGGCAACGGCAAGATGATTTCCGACCCGTGCGGCGCCTGCGGCGGCGCCGGCCGCGTGAAGCACCACAAGACGCTTTCGGTGAAGATCCCCGCCGGCATCGACGAGGGCGACCGGATCAGGCTCGCCGGCGAGGGTGAGGCGGGCGTCAACGGCGGGCCCCCGGGCGACCTGTACGTGGTGATCCACCTCCGGGAGCACGCCGTCTTCCAGCGGGACGGTGGCGACCTGCACTGCCAGATGCCGGTGAGCTTCACCGTCGCGGCCCTCGGGGGCGAGATCGAGATCCCGACCCTGGAAGGGCAGGCGCGGGTGAAGATCGCCGCCGAGACGCAGACGGGCACGGTGCTGCGGCTGCGCGGCAAGGGGATCAAGGGCGTCCGCTCGAGCCACCCCGGCGACCTCCTGTGCGAGGTCGTCGTGGAGACTCCCGTGCGGCTCACCGACCGCCAGAAGGAGCTCTTGCGCGAGCTCGAGGAGATCAACCGCCACGACGGCGACCGCCACAACCCCCGCGCCAAGTCCTTCATGGACAAGGTGCGGGAGTTCTTCGCCGGCTGAGCCCGGCTTCCTTCCCCCGCTGCCGGCGCGTTATGATGGCCGGCGAAATCACTGACATTCCTCGGGGGGAAAGAACATGATCCGTCTTCTGGCACCGCTTCTCGCGTTGGCCCTTGCCGCCGGAGGGGCCCTCGCCCAGGGCGTGACGGAATCCCAGATCGTCCTGGGCCAGTCCGTGGCCCTCTCGGGCCCCGCCCAGGAACTCGGCAAGGACATGCAGCTGGGGGCGAGCCTCTACTTCAGCCACGTGAACGCGAAGGGCGGCGTCCACGGCCGGCGCATCGTGCTCAAGACCCTCGACGACGGCTACGAGCCGCCGCGCGCCGCGGAAAACACCCGGAAGCTCATCGCCGAGGACAAGGTCTTCGCGCTCTTCGGCTACGTCGGGACGCCCACCTCCCAGGCGTCGCTGCCCATCTTCACCGAGGCGAGGGTCCCGTTCGTGGGCGCGTTCACCGGCGCCGAGCTGCTCAGGAACCCGTTCAACCGCTACATCTTCAACGTCCGCGCGAGCTACTTCGACGAGACCGAGGCGATCGTGCAGCACCTCACGGCCATGAGCGTGAACAAGATCGCCGTCTTCTACCAGAACGACGCCTACGGCCAGGCCGGCCTCGCGGGCGTGGAGCGCGCCCTCAAGAAGCGCAACCTCGAGGTCGCGGCAAAGGGTACGGTGGAGCGCAACACGGTCGACGTCGCGAAGTCCATCGGGGACATCAGGAAGGCCGACCCGCAGGCCATCGTGATGATCAGCGCCTACAAGTCGTGCGCCGCATTCATCACGGAAATGAAGAAGGCCGGCGCCAACCCGACCTTCTGGAACGTCTCCTTCGTGGGCAGCAAGGCGCTCGCCAAGGAGCTCGGCCGCGAGGGGCGCGGCGTGCAGATCTCGCAGGTGGTCCCCTTCCCCTGGGATTCCTCCATTCCCGTGGTGAAGGAATACCGCGCGCTGCTCGCGGAGGCGAAGGGCGAGCCCGGGTTCGGCACGCTCGAGGGATACATCGCCGCGAAGGTCATGGTCGAGGGCCTGCGCAAGGCCGGGAAGGGCCTCACGCGCGAGAGCTTCATCAGGGCGATGGAATCGCTGGATCCCTACGACGCCGGCGGCTTCAAGGTGAGCTACGGGCCGGACAACCACAACGGGTCGAAGTTCGTCGACCTGACGATCATCTCGCGGGACGAGAAGTTCGTCCGCTGAGCGCGGCCCGCCCGCGGCACGGCGAGAGGGCCCGGCATCGCCGGGCCCTTTTCATTTCTTGCGCCACTCCGTGGCGCCACCCGGCTTGTCCTCGAGGACGATGCCGGCGGCATCGAGCTGCTTTCGGATCGCGTCGGCGCGCGCGAAGTCCCGCGCCTTCTTCGCGGCCGCGCGCTCGGCGACGAGCGCCGCCACGTCGAGCGTGATCCCCCCCTTCAGGAACACCTCGGGGTCGCGCTGCAGGAACCCGATCGTGCCCCCGAGGGCCCTCAGGAGGTCCGCGAGGGCCGGAGAGCGGGTCCGGTTCAGCTCGCCGCGCAACTCGTGCAGGACGGCGAGCGCGACCGGCGTGTCGAAGTCGTCGTCCATCGCCGCCCGGAACCGCTGCGCGAGCGGGTGGGACCAGTCGACCGCTACGTCGCGCGGCGGCGTCTCCCGCAGCGCGGTGTAGAAACCGCGAAGCGTGTTGCCCGCGTCCTCCAGCAGCTCGGGCGTGTAGGCGAGCTCGCTGCGGTAGTGGCCGCGCAGGAGGAAGAATCGAAGCTGCTCGCCGCCCTGGACAGGGTCGAGCCCGGCCAGCACCTCCCTCGCCGTGGCGACGTTGCCGATCGACTTGGACATCTTCTCGTCGCCCATGTTGAGGAACGCCGAGTGCATCCAGTAGTTCACGAAGGGCTTCGCGTTGGCGCCCTCGCTCTGCGCGATCTCGTTCTCGTGGTGGGGGAACTGCAGGTCCCAGCCGCCGCCGTGGATGTCGAACGTGGCCCCGAGCTCGCGGCACGACATCGCCGAGCACTCGATGTGCCAGCCCGGCCGGCCCTCGCCGAACACGGACGGCCACGACGGCTCGCCCGGCTTGGCGGCCTTCCACAGGACGAAGTCGAGGGGGTCGCGCTTGGCCGCCTCCACGGCGACCCGCTCGCCGGCGCGCAGGTCGTCGAGGTTGCGGCGCGAGAGCTTCCCGTAGCCGGGGAAGTCGCGCACGGAGAAGTAGACGTCGCCGCTCGCCCCGCGGTAGGCGAGGCCCTTCTTCTGGAGCACCTCGATCAGGTCGACCATCGGGCCGATGTAGCGCGTGGCGCGGGGCTCCACGTCGGGACGGAGCAGGTTGAGGCGCGCGCAGTCCTCCTCGAAGGCGGCGACGGTGCGCTCCGTGAGCGCCTCGATGGGCTCGCCACGGCTGCGGGCGCGGTCCATGATCTTGTCGTCCACGTCGGTGATGTTGCGGACGTAGGTCACCGCGAAGCCGCTCGCGCGAAGCCAGCGGACGACGAGGTCGAACACGGAGAACGTCCGCGCGTTGCCGATGTGGATGTAGTCGTAGACGGTGGGGCCGCAGACGTAGATTCCCGCCTTCCCGGGCACGAGCGGGACGAAGGCTTCCTTCCGGCGGGTCAGCGTGTTGTAGATGGCGAGGTTGGACATGGCTTGCGTCGGGTCCCGGCGGGACCGTCGGTCGGAGCGGGGGTTTCGGGAGGCGAGCGGCGGCCCGCCCGGGAATTCAGGACGGGTGAACGCAACAACCGGCGCCGCGCCCGGTCGAACCGCTGGCGATGGCCAGGAGATGGCCGGGCGAGCGGGGTCCGGCCGCGACGGGGCCGTCGCGCCCGATTGTGCAGCCACCCCAAGGTTGGTAGAATGCGTTTCTCATTAAATTCAACAAATTATAACACGATGCTCCTTCGTCCCTTGCGGTCCGCCGTCGCCATTGCCTCGCTCGCGCTGGCGCTCGCCGGAACGGTCCTCGCCGCGCCCGCCGACGACCTCCGCGAAGCGCAGAAGCTCTATGGCCAGGGCAAGTTCCAGCCGGCGATGGAGAAGGTCGACGCGTACCTCAAGGTGCAGCCGCGCGAGCCGCAGGGCCGCTTCCTCAAGGGGTTGCTCCTCACCGAGCAGAAAAGGGTGAGCGAGGCGATCCAGGTATTCACCGCGCTCACCGAGGATTTCCCCGAGTTGCCCGAGCCCTACAACAACCTCGCGGTCCTCTACGCTTCGCAGGGCAACTACGACAAGGCCAAGTCGGCCCTCGAGCTCGCCATCCATACGCACCCGAGCTATGCCACCGCCCACGAAAACCTTGGCGACATCTACGCCCAGCTCGCGAGCCGCGCCTACGACCGCGCGCTGCAGCTCGACAAGAACAACACCACCGCGCAGGTGAAGCTCGCGATGGTGAAGGACCTCTTCTCCTCGCCGAAGCCGGGCGGGGCCGCGCGCCCCGAGGCGGCCAAGGTCGCCAAGGCGGAACCGCCGAAGGTGGAGCCTGCGAAGGCGCCTCCTGCGAAGGCCGAGCCGCCCAAGGCGGAGGCGCCCAAGGCGGAAGCGCCCAAGGCGGAATCCGCGAAGGCCGCGCCGGCCAAGGCCGGTACCGCGAAGGTCGAGCCGGCGGGCGCCCCCAAGGGGGGCGAGGAGGGCAAGGCGGTCGCGGCGGCGATCGAGGCCTGGGCGAAGGCCTGGAGCGCCAAGGACGTGAAGGCCTATCTCGCGGCCTATGCCGCCGACTTCGAGACGCCCGGCGGCGAGGCCCGCGCGGCCTGGGAAAAGCAGCGCGCCGAGCGCATCGAGCGCCCGAAATCGATCGAGGTCGTCGCCAAGGTCCAGTCGATCGCCGTCGACGGCGACGCCGCGACGGCCGTGATCCGCCAGTCCTACCGCTCGGACTCGCTCAAGAGCACCAGCACCAAGACGCTCAGGTTCGTGAAGGTGGGCGGCAAGTGGCTCATCAAGCAGGAGCGGGTCGCCGGGTGACGGCGCGAGCGGATTTCCGCGCCCGCGCGGCCGTCACGGTCCTCCTCGCGGCGGCCGCACCCTCCTTCAGCCTCGCCGACGACGCCGCGGCGGAGAGCACGCTGCCCGCCTTCGCCAACGAGGTCGAGGCTTCCCTCGTGCGCGCCATCGTCGGCCTGCGCGAAGGCGGCCTCAGGCACGCGATCGGGGAGATCGACGTCGCGCTCGCCAAGACGCCGAACTTCCGCCTGGGTCACCTCATCAGGGGCGACCTCCTCATGGCCCGGGCGGGCAACCCCGTCGCCTTCGGCGCCTCCACCGCCGCGCCGGCGGCCGGGGTCGCGCCACTGCAGGACGAGGCGCGCGCGCGCCTCAGGCGCTACCTTGATGCGCCACCGCGCGACCACCTGCCGCTGCCGGTCCTCCAGATGGGCCCCGCGCAGTCGCACGCCATCCTCGTGGACACTTCGCGCTCGCGCCTGTTCGTCTTCGCCAACCGCGACGGCGAGCCGCGCTACGTGACCGACTTCTACATCAGCCTCGGCAAGAACGGCGTCGAGAAGCGGCGCGAGGGCGACCAGAAGACGCCGCTCGGGGTCTACACCATCGTCTCCTCGAAGGAGAAGCTCCCCGACCTCTACGGCGGCGGCGCCTTCCCGATCAGCTATCCCAACGAGTGGGACAGGCTCAACGGCCGCAACGGCCACGGCATCTGGCTGCACGGCACGCCGTCGGAGACCTACAGCCGGCCCCCGCGCGCGACCGACGGCTGCGTCGCGCTCACCAACGACGACCTGACGAGCCTCGCGCGCTACGTCTCGGTCGGCCGCACCCCGGTGGTGATCAGCGACGGCGTCGAGTGGGTGCCGCCCACCCGGTGGGAGTCGACGCGGCGCGAGTTCCTGGCTGCCTTCGAGCAGTGGCGCGCCGACTGGGAGAGCCTGGACGCCGACCGCTACCTGTCGCACTATTCGCCGCGCTTCCGCTCCGAAAGCAAGGACTTCGCGGCCTGGCGCGCCCAGAAGCGCAAGGTGAACGCCGGCAAGACCTGGGTCAAGGTCGGCGTCTCGGACCTGAGCGTGTTCGGCGGCCCGGAGGGCGAGAACACGGTGGTGGTCACCTTCACCCAGGACTATCGCTCCTCCAACCTCTCCAATCGCACCGTCAAGCGCCAGCACTGGTCCCGCGACCAGGGTCGGTGGCGCGTCGTCTTCGAAACCGTGATCTCCTGACTCCTCCATGACACCAGCCCGATACTCCCGACGCCTCCTCGCCGCTTGCGCCCTCCTCCTCATCGCCGGAATCCCCGTCGGGGCCGGCGCGCAGTCGAAGGACAAGCCCGGCGCGGCCGCGGCCGGCTGCCTCGCCAACCTGAAAGGAACCGCACCGATGAAAGTGAAGCTCACCACCTCGATGGGCGCCATCACCGTCGAGCTCGACAAGGAGAAGGCGCCGATCTCCGCCGAGAACTTCGTGAAGTACGTGGACTCCGGCCACTACAACGACACCGTCTTCCACCGCGTGATCGACGGCTTCATGGTCCAGGGCGGCGGATTCACGAAGGACATGCAGCAGAAGCCCACGATGGCCCCGATCAAGAACGAGGCCGCCAATGGCCTCAAGAACGACATGTACACGCTCGCCATGGCGCGCACCGGCGTCCGCGACTCGGCCACGGCGCAGTTCTTCATCAACGTGAAGGCCAACGACTTCCTCAACTACCGCGACGAGTCGCCGCAGGGCTGGGGCTACGCCGTGTTCGGCAAGGTCGTCGAGGGCCAGGACGTCGTCGACAGGATCCGCAAGGTCCCGACGGGCAACTCCGGCATGCACCAGAACGTGCCGCTCGAGCCCGTGGTGATCGAGAAGGCCGAGTGCCTCTGAGCGCCGCCGCGCGAACGCTCTTCATCTCGGACCTGCACCTCGCCGAGGACCGCCCGGCGACCACCGAGCGCTTCGCCCGCTTCGTCTCCGAGGCGGTGCCCGGCGCCGACGCGCTCTACGTCCTCGGGGACCTCTTCGAGTACTGGGTCGGCGACGACGGGATCGTGCTCGACTTTCCGGCGCGCGTGGCGGCGCTCCTCGGCCGGGCGGCCCGGGCGGCGCCCGCCTTCTTCCTGCACGGC
>JBBIJT010000090.1:0-14773 GCA_037445795.1 Betaproteobacteria bacterium
AAGGCCGCTGAAACGAAAAGACCTTTGCCACGAGCTGGCAAAGGTCTCGCTTGCAAGCCTGCGCGCGGCGCGCGCCGGCTTGCCGATGGCCCCGGGGCAATTCGCCCGTGCTGACGGGACCACCGTTGAAAAGCTACTCCCCTTTGTAGGGCTATCCCCCTTTCGGCAGGACGGACGATTTATAAACGCAATGCCCCGTTTGCGCAACCGATTTGCGGACGCGACCGATTGCGATTTTCCATCGTCCCGCGCCCTTCGGATTGCGAATCTCCATCGCCCCGGGGGAGCCCTTCCCGATAATCGCCCGCTGGCGCCCGCGCCGCGATCGACGGCGAGCGGCACAACCGGAACAAGGAAAGGGAAAGCCCGTGGAGATCCTTTCGGCGGAATTCGCCTCCGCGCTCGCCGCGATCATCGTCATCGACCTCGCCCTCGCGGGCGACAACGCCATCGTCATCGCGCTCGCCGCACGCAACCTGCCGGGACCGCTGCAGCGCAAGGCCATCCTGTGGGGCACCGTGGGTGCGGTCGTGGTCCGCGTCGCGATGACGCTCGCGGTCGTCTGGCTGCTGGGCATTCCCGGCCTCATGGCCGCGGGCGGCGCGATCCTCGTCTGGATCGCCTACAAGCTCCTCAAGCCGCAGGACGGCGGGTCCCACGAGGTGAAGGCGGCCGTGACCTTCTGGGGCGCGATGCAGACCATCGTGATCGCCGACGCCGCCATGGGCCTGGACAACGTCCTGGCGGTAGCCGGTGCAGCGCACGGCTCGTTCCTGCTGGTGGTGATCGGCCTCCTGATAAGCATCCCGATCGTCGTCTGGGGCTCGACCTTCATCCTCAAGTGGGTCGCGCGCTACCCGTGGATCGTGCAGGTCGGCGTGGCGGTCCTCGCGTGGACGGCGGCCAAGATGATCGCGAGCGAGCCGCTGCTCGCACCCTACTTCGCGGACAACACGCCGGCCACGGCCGGCCTATATGCGCTCGTCTTCGCCATCGTGTTCGGCGCCGGATACCTCGCCCGCGCCCGCGCCAATGCCAGGCCGCATGTCCTGCCCGACCCCGTTCCGGTCCACCACGAGAGGAGTCCCGCCATGAGAAGAATCCTGGTTCCCGTCGATGGATCCCGGCAGGGCCTGGCCGCGGTCCGCGCCGCCATCGCGGAGGGTCGCGGCCACATCGACCGGATCGACCTCGTGAACGTGCAGCCCCTCCTGCCGCGCCACGTGGCCCGCTTCGTCCCGTGGCGCGACCGCCAGGCCTGGCGCGACGAGCGGTCCGAGCGCGCGTTCGAGACCGCGCGCCGGCTCGTGGAGACGGCGGGCATCGCCTGCCGCACGCACGCGGCCGCGGGCCCGCTGGGGCCGTCGATCGCCGAGCAGGCGCGCCGGCTGGGCTCCCACGAGATCGTCCTCGCGTCCACGCGCCGCGGCGCGCTCGGGCAGTTCTTCCGCAACTCGGTGAGCGCGCGCCTTCTCGAGATGTCGCAGGTCCCCGTCCGGGTCGTCCCGATGGAGCCGGCCTCGCCCCTCGAGCGCATCGCCATCCCGGTGGGCATCGGCATGGCCCTCCTGGTGATCGCCGCCGACGACTGACGCCCCTTTCCCGGCCTGCGCAAGCGGGCCGCCTCCCCGGGACCCTGCCTGGTTCCGGAAGCAGGGGGCGCCCCGCCGCCGGTTTTTTCTTCGCCGCCCCCGGGCCCGCTTCCGGGGCGCTCGCGTGCAAGGGCCTGTTTCCGCTATAATTTCCGCCCTTGAATCCCTCGGCCACGAGGTGAGCGCCGGATGGGACTCACGCCCCACGAACCCAGCCTGCCCCGGACCTTGGTCGGACGGCACGAGCCGGAACCTGTGGGAAAATTGCAGGTCTTACATAATTGATGAACGCCATGCTGAACCGCCTGCCCTCCCGCGCGATCTTCGCCGCCATCTTCGTGGCGTGCGCCTCGCTCATCGGTTTCGGCCTCGTCCTGCAGCACGAAGTCGGGCTCGATCCCTGCCCGATGTGCATCCTGCAGCGCTACGCCTTCGTGGCGATCGGCATGGTGGCCCTCATCGCGGCGATCCACGGGCCGGTGCGCGTGGGCGTGAAGCTCTACTCGTTCCTCATCGCGGCCCTCGCGATCGCCGGGGGAAGCGTGTCGGTGCGCCAGTCGATGCTGCAGCGCTTTCCCGCGCCGGAGCCGGCCAAGTGCATGACCGGCGACCTCGATTTTCTCCTGGGCAACTTCCCCCTCGCGCAGGCGCTGCCGAAGATCTTCCAGGGCACGGGCGACTGCGCCAAGGTCGAGTGGAGCCTCTTCGGCCTGTCGATCGCGGAATGGGCGCTGGTGTGGTTCGCGCTCTTCATCGCGACCGCCGCCTGGCTCGCCATCTTCCGCAAGCGCCCCGTTCCGGTTGGTGCCTGACCGCCGCGACTTCCTGCGGCGCGCCGTCGCGCTGGCGGCCGCGGGCTTCCTTTCGCCGGCCCTCGTCCGCGCCCAGGCGCCGGCACGATTCAAGTCCTTCCCCTTCACGCTCGGCGTCGCCTCGGGCTCACCCACCGAGACGGGGCTTCTGCTCTGGACGCGCCTCGCCCCGGAGCCGCTCGCCGGCGGCGGGCTGGGGCCGGAGTCGTTCGAGGTACGCTGGGAGATCGCCGACGACGAGAAGTTCTCGCGCATCGTGAAGCGCGGCACGGCGAGCGCCGACGCGGCGCGCGCGCACGCCGTGCACGTCGAGGCCGAGGGGCTGGAGCCCGCGCGCTGGTACCACTACCGCTTCATCGCCGGCGGCGAGGCGAGCGCCGTGGGGCGCGCGCGAACGGCTCCGAAGGCGGGCTCGGGCGACGAGGGCCTCTGGCTCGCGCTCGCCTCCTGCCAGCACTACGAGCAGGGGCTCTTCGTCGCGCACCGCCACCTCGCGGCGGAGTCGCCGGACCTCGTCGCGTTCGTGGGCGACTACATCTACGAATCGAGCCGCCGCGGCCGCAAGGTCCGCGAGCACCACAACGCCGAGCCGAAGACGCTCGCGGCCTACCGCGACCGCTACGCGCAATACAAGACGGACGCGGACCTCCAGGCCGCCCACGCCTGCGCGCCCTGGATCGTGACGTGGGACGACCACGAGGTCGCCAACGACTACGCCAACGACCGGGGCCAGGACCTGGACCCCGATTTCCTCGCCCGCAGGGCAGCCGCCTACCGCGCGTTCTTCGAGCACCTGCCGGTGCGGCCGAGCGTCCTGCGCCCCGACGGCGAGTACCGCCTCTACGGCACCCAGGGCTGGGGCGGCCTCGCCAACCTCTTCGTCCTGGACGACCGCCAGTACCGGGCACACCAGGCCTGCCCGCGGCGCGGGCGGGGCGGCAGCAACGTCGTCGGCCCTTCCTGCGATGAACGCACGCGGGAAGGCCGCACGCTGCTGGGAGAGGCGCAGGAGCGCTGGGTCGACGCGGCGTTCGCGGCCTCGAAGGCGCGCTGGAACCTCGTCGTGCAGCAGACCCTCATGGCGCCGGCGGGCCGCCCCACGGAGAAGGGCGTGCAGCACTGGACGGACGGCTGGGACGGCTACCCTTGGGCGCGGGCACGGCTGCTCGACTCCCTCGCCAGGAGCGGCGCCTCGAACCCGGTGATCCTGGGCGGCGACGTGCACGCCAACTACGTCGCGAACATCCACGCGCGCCCGGACGATGCCGCCTCGCCCGTCCTCGCGGCGGAATTCTGCGGGACGTCCATCTCCTCCGAGGGGCCGAGCCCGAAGCTCGTGGCCGCCATCCGCGACGCCAACCCGCACATCAAGTTCGCCGACGGCTCGAAGCGGGGCTACATCACGCTCCGGGCCGGCCGCGAAAGCCTCGAGGCGAAGCTGCGCGTCCTCGACACGGTGGCGCGTACCGACGCGGAAGTCTCCACGGCCGCCACCTTCACGGTCCTCGCGGGCCGGCCCGGCATCGTCGGCTGAAAGAAAGCGCCGCAGTCCCCTGCGGCGCCTTCCTCATTTAATCAGATTAGAAAGGCCAATCTGATTACTTGATGTCGAGGATCTTCATGGCCTTGGCCAGGGTGTCCACGGACTCCTGGTGCTTGCCGGCCTTGTGAAGCGTCTCTCCTTCGGCACGGTACTTCTTCACCTCGCTCATCTGCGCTTCCGAGAGCTTCGGGTTCTTGGCCAGCGCATCGTCGATGGCCTTCATGTCCTTCGGGCAGTGGAAGGCCAGGGCCGAACCGGCGAAGAGAAGGGTGGCGACGGCGGCAACGGTACGTTTCATGGTGGATGCTCCTTTGTTGGTCGTTGGTCTCGAAGCGGGCGCGGGCATCGGGGCGGTGCATGATGGAGGCTGCGATGCCTCCACCTTCGACTCCCCTGCCCGACGCGCCCGTCGGCCCGTACTTCCCCGCCGGTTTCCGGCTGGCTACGGGCACGACGGCCGGTGAGACACTACACCCGGCCGCCCGGTTCCTGTTCGCGAACGAAACGATCGCCATCCCGCTAACACCCCCGTTCGCGGATTATTCCCGGGCGAAGGATCCGTTCGAGGACATCCGCGCCTGGGCCGCGAGCCCGGGGCCCCTCGCCTGGCCGCCGCTGGTGTGGATCGCGGCGCCGCAGCGCCGGGCCGGCGCGAGCCCCTCGCCCGACGGAAGCTCGTTCAGGGCGGGCGGCGCCTCCACCCCGCTCGCCCTGGCGCCCCGGATCCCGCTCAACCGCTCCTGGGCCGACGCCTCCACCTTCGCCTGGCTGGCCGGGCGCACGGTCACGATGCGCGGGGAAACCCGGGCCGACGGCGTTTTCGTGGCGCGCACGCTGTGGCCCGAGGACTGGCGCGTGGACGGCCAGGCGCCGACCGTGCACCTCGCAGCGTCGCTCACGCCGCGGCTGTCGATCCGCGGGCTGGCCCGCAGCGCGCCTCGCGGCGGCGCCGCTTCTCCCCCCGAGACGCATCCGGTCTGGGAACGCGTCCGCGGGCAGCGCGACTGGGCCGGCAAGCCCGTGCTCGCCTTCATCCTCGACGGGGCCCAGGGCGACGACGACGAGGCGTGGGGCGGGCACTTCGCGCTCGCCACGGGACGGCTGCCCGCCGACGGGCGCCTTTCGGACCTGCTCGTCTCCAACTTCTACACGCTCGACTCCGAGAGCGAGAAGGGCATCCTCGCCGCCCCGGTGCCCCTCGACAACTACCTCGCGGACGTGAACAGCGGCCAGGCGTGGTACCGGCCCTCGTACGTGATGGTCGCGGTGCTGCGGGATGCCCGCGCGATGGAGCTCGTGCAGGGGGCGCTCAACCGCCTCTACCTGCAGTTCTGGCGCCACCAGCTCGAGTACCGGCACTCGTCGATGAACTGCGCCTCCATCAGCGTGGACCTGCTGCGCGCGCTGGGCTGGGCGCTGCCCGTGCGCGGGCCTTCCGACACGATCCGCGGCTGGCTCGCGGTGCCGGCGAAGGTGTTCACCGACGGGAGCCTGGGCCCCGCGCGCACCGCCTACGAATACCTCACCGAGGACCGCACGCGGCTCATGCCCGCGGCGGCGTTCGAGGAGGCGGTGTTCTCGCTGATGCAGCTCGCGCGCGGCGCGGAGCTGCCGCACGGCCCGCTCGAGACGATGCTCGCGCAGGACGTGACGGCGCTGGTGGGCGTGCGGCTGCCGCAGATCCCCTCCGCGCGCGCGCTGGGCACCTGGCCCGCGGCCAATCCCCGCGAATACGTGAACGCGTTGCCCACCGACCCCGCCGACCTGAAGGTGATACCGGTGCCGCCGCGCCCCTTCCCGCCCGAGCTTCGCGACGACGACCTGAGGCCCGCGCCGCCGCGGCGATCCAACCTGCCCATCCTGGCCTGGACTGCGACGGGGGTGCTGCCGCTCGCGTGGCTGGCTGGCGCGCTCTGGCGGGCGCTGCGGCCGGCGCGAAAGTGAGTCAGGCGGCCAGGCCCCGAACGCCGTCCCATAGGAGCTTCGCGCCCACGATCACGAGCATCGTGTAGGCGATGCGGTAGAAGAGCTCCTGCGAGAGCCGGCGCATGAGCCACACGCCCAGCCAGATGCCGAAGGGCGCGAGCGGCACGAGGGCGAGCGAGGTGAGCAGGTTCCGCGCGTCGAAGAGCCCGAGCCAGAAGTACGGCACGAGCTTCACCGCGTTGATCACCGCGAAGAAGATCACCGTGGTGCCCACCAGGACCGCCTTGTCGAGCTTCTGCGGCAGCAGGTAGACGCTGAGCGGCGGCCCGCCCGCGTGGGCGATGGTGCTCGTGAGGCCGGAGACCGTGGACCAGAAGAGCCCCTTCGCCCGCGAGGGCGTCACCGCCGGCGCGTTCGTGCCGCCGAGGCGCATGCGGTGCGCGACGAACGCGAGCGCCATGGCCCCGAGGATCGCCCGGATGGCGGCCTCGCTGAAGTAGCGGAAGGTGAGCGCGCCGAGGCCGATGCCCGCCACGCCCCCCGCGAGCAGGAGCCCCAGGTTCTTGCGGTGGAAGGTGCCGCGGTAGGCGAGGAGCCCGGTGGCATCCATCACGAGCAGGATGGGCAGCATGATCGCGGCCGCCTGCGGCGTGGGAACGGCGAGCGCGACGAGCGGGGTGGCCATGATGCCGAGGCCGCTGCCGAAGCCGCCCTTGGAGACGCCCATGACCAGCACGGCGGGGATGGCCACCGCGTAGAAGAACGGATCGGAGATCACTCGCCGAGCGTGCGCAGGTCGGCGATGGGGTCGGCGAAGAGCTTTCCGGACCTCTCGTGGCGCAGGATGTCGTCGGCGACGTCGCCGGGGGCGCGCAGCTCGCCCTTGGCCTTCATCTCGCGGAAGCGCTCCACGTCGACGAACTCTTCGGGGCTCGCGCTCCTCACCACGCCCTGCATGGGCGTGTCGATGACGCCTGGGGCGAGGCTCACCACCTGCACGCCCGTCATGGCCGTCTGCGCCTCCAGCGCCGCCACGCGCGTAACCATGTCGAGCCCCGCCTTGGCGGCGCAGTAGGCGCCCCAGCCGAAGATCGGGCGGCGGCCGGCGCCGGAGGAGATGTTGATCACGCGCCGCACCTTGGCCGACGTGGCCGTGGCGATGAGGAAGCGGCGCATGAGGAGGATGGGCGCGGTGAAGTTGACCGCCAGGTTCCTCTCGAGCTCGGCGGCATCCACGCGGTCCAGCATGCCGACGGGAGAGATGAGGCCGGCATTGTTGATGAGCACCGCCTTCGCGTACCGCTTGCCGTGCATCCGCGCCTCGACACGGTCGCACACGGCGTCGGTGGCGCGCGGATCGGCGAGATCCACGAAGAGCTGCGCGCCGCCCGGGATGGGCCCGTCCTTGGCCCGGCCCAGCGCGATGAGCTCCGTATCCGCCTCCCTGCCCAGCCGCTCGACGAGCGCCTGGCCCAGGCCCCTCGTGTGCCCCGTGACGATGTAGAGATCCATGAACGCTATTGTCCCATGGCGGCGATCACGCTCGCCATGGTGGCGCCGTCGTCGTCGAACCCCCCGTGGGTGGTGCTGGCCGTCTGCGCGCCGGGCGCGGCGAAGACCTTCACGCTGCGAAGGCGGGCGAGGTCGGAGGGGAAGTGCTTCTCCATGCCCAGGATGGGCACCTCGCTCCCGCCCTCGAAGGAGCGCGAGACGAGGTAGAGCAGCGAGCGGCCGTAGCCGAGGAGCGGCTCGCAGGTCGGGTCCTGCCTCTCCGCCGCGTCGGTCAGGTGGAACTCGCGCAGCCGCTTCACCCGCCCGCCTTCGAGCCAGGGACGCACGCGCTCGTCGAAGGTATCCACGCGAACGGCGGGCGCCATGAACGTGACGCTCTCGAAATCCCACTCCTGCGCCGCCAGCCGGTCGATGAGGTAGGCGTGCGCGATGGAGCCCGCCGAGTGCCCCACCAGGTGCAGGCGGATGCGGCGCTTGCGGGCGACATCCGACTCGTTGAGGTGCTTGAAGAGGAGCCGCACGCCGGCGTCGGCCTCGCCCGAGAGGGCCTGCGCGTTCTGCTTCATCTCGCCCCAGAGCACCGTGCCGGGAGGGGCGAGCGCCGCCTCCAGCCGCTCGTTCCACCAGCGCCGCGCCTTCTCGCGCGCCTCGCGGGCTTTCTCCTCGAGGAAGTCGAACGGCCCGCCCGTCGGCCGCGGGATGCCGCGCAGCGTGTCCGCGAGGCGGTTCTTGAGCGTGGACCAGATGTCGGACTCCCACATGAGGAAGATGGGGAAGCGCTGCGCCCGGTAGAGCGCGGGCCACCACCTGGCGTAGGTGCCCGCGGCCGCGTCCTCGCCCACGAGCCCGCCGTGCGCGTAGAGGCAGATGTCGAGGTCCTTGCCCTCCTTCACGCCCCAGTCGCGGCAGGCGGCGTCGAGGTACTCGTTCACCAGCGCGCGAACGTCGTCCTCGCTCGTGCGGAAGGCCCCGGACGACGAGAGCTGGCCGTTGTTCTCCATGTCGATCACGTAGGGCGCGAGCTGGTGGCGCGCCAGCATGGCGTCGGCGGAGAGGCCGGCTTTCTTGCCGTCCGCGCCCGGCGTGGGCGAGGAAGCCACGCGCCGGTGCTCGTCCGTGACCACCCCCAGCTGCGCCACCCAGCAGTCCATGGCGTGCTCGAGCCAGTCGGCGTAGGTGAGCGTGGCGAAGCCGCCATCGCCCCAGTCCGCCCCCCAGGAGTTGTGCACGAGGAAGCCGCGCTCGTCGTAGCCCACGATGGCGAACGCGTGCCCGCCATCCGTGGGCTTGGCCTTGCGGAAGGGGATCTCCCAGTCCTTTCGCGATTTCGCCTTCCGGTCCTCGAGCCAGCCGTCGTGGCAGACGGCGCTCGCGTAGAGGATCCCGACCTCGTTCAGCGCCACGTGCATGTCGGTGATCGAGCGCGTGTCGACTCGGTAGTAGGCGCCCAGCGGCCGGTTCACGGCATCGAGCCACCAGTCCTTGCCCGGGACGTTGGTGGCCACCGGCATGTCGATCTCCTTCCAGAGGTCGAGCGAGCAGGCGCCGTGCTTGTACCAGCCCTTGAGCGCGCCCCGCAGGCTGGAGCCCGCGTCCTGCGCGCCGGGGAACTCGTCGTAGCGGCGCGCCATGGAGTAGAGCATCCACGGCGAGACGTTCGCGTCCGTCGCGCGACCCGATTGCCTGAGCAGGTGGCCGACGACGGTGGAGAGCGAGAAGCCCGTGCAGGCGTTCGTTTCCCCCTGGCTGCGAACCGGGAGCTTCGTCTTCGCGCGGAAGGCGGGCGGCGGGACGATGGCGACCGACGGCTGGTAGGGGCGATCGCGGAGATCGACCTTGTCGGGGGTGACGTTGCGGAGGGGGCGCCTGGGAGCGGGCGCGCGGGCTGTGGCGCGGGCGGGGCGGGTGCGGCGGGGCTTCGAGGGCATGGGCGTGCTCTCCTTCCTGGCGCCGGGGTTGCGGGGCTTGGCTCGGCGGGGTGCCGGGTTTGCCCTTTTCGTTGTGGGACTGGATGCGGCTTTGCGGTGGCGGATCGGGGAGTTGCGATTGACCGGCCACTATCAGGCGGACAGAATACAAGCGCTATTCATCGGTGCGCTAGGTCATATCATGCGCTCAAGCGGAATGATGCCATCACCCCAATAACGACTTCGGCGTCATTGGAGGCACGTTCGTGACGACGCTGGCAGTCGTACTTGTGATCACCGCAATTGCGATTGTCGGCGTGAACTACGCGTCAGTTGGAATGAGCGCTTGGAACAGGCATCGAGGAGTTGAGCGGCGGTATTCCGATGTTCCGTTGGCCGCGCAAGTTCTCGTCATCCTTGCGGACCGAGTGGCTGCCACAACCTCTCCGCGGGAAGTGCCCGTGTGGCTCTTGCTGACAGTTGCATTGAGTGACATAAGTCTGTGGCTCTTTTTGCTTGCTTTCCTGCGCCGACGATAACTTCAATGGAGTCGATACGGGGCTTAGCCGTCATGCCTAACAACGCGCCGGAGCGGTCCATGAGATTTTGTGGTCTGCGTCCGCCCGCGGTAGATCCGTCGTGACTGGCCGCGCAACACAATCGTAAGACTCAATGGATGACATCGATGACCCGCACACGCACCTGGCTCGCCCTCTCCATCGCCGCCCTCGCCTCCGCCTGCGCCGTCGACTACAAGCCGCCCCCGGAAGGCGTCCCCACCACGGCGCTCACCCTTTCGACGACGACATATGGCGGCGCGGAGTTCAGCAGCATCCCGGGCTGCCCCAACGAGCAGAAGACCACCCTGGCCCGCTTTCCATTCACTCTCTCCGGCGCCTCGCTGGATGAGTCCGCCAAGCGAAGCTCCCAGGCGCTGCGGGTCGCCGCGAACAGGCCGATGACGCTCGTCGCATCGATCGCGGGCACGACGTGCAACTGGACCGCCACGTTCACCCCGAGGACGGGCACCGACTACGAGGCCATCCTCCACGCCACGAACAACACCTGCCGATTCGTGGTCTACCGGATGATCCCCGCCGCGGGAGGCGCGCCCAAGCTGGAGCCGGTCGGCGGCGCGAATTACAAGAGGCACAACTCCATCAACAACGTGTGCGGTTAGGGCAGCTCGCCGCATCCGCTCGAGGCCGCAATTGAACCTCGACAAGCTCTTCCTGCTGCTCACGCTCTACGCGGGCGGCGCGGTCCTCGCACTGGTCATCCTCGTCGTCGGCTGGCGCGCCGCGCGCGGCAGGGGCGCGGTCATCGCGTTCGCCATCGCCGCCGCCATCTGCCTGGTCCTCCAGGCGATCGTGCTCCTGGCGCTCTCGGACATGGGTCGAGGCTGGGGCGGCACCGCGATCGACCCTCCCATCGCCATCGGCGGCGTCGCCACCCTCGCCGGCTTCCTCGCCCTGCCCGCCTTCGTCACCCGCAAGCTCGAGGAGAAGTCCTCCCCGCAGAAGGTGGAAGAGGCACGCCTGCGCATGGCCGCCGTGCTCCTCGTCGTGTCGATCATCCTGAAGACGGCCAACTCGCTGCGCTTCGCCGCCGCCATGGGAGTCTTCCAATTGCTCGGCCAGCCTCGCTTCCTCGTCGTGACGGCGGGCGGCATCGCAGCCGCGTGGGGGCTCTGGCGCGGCGAGGCATGGGCGTCGTGGCTGGCGCTCGCCATCGGCGCCTGGGAAATCGTCCGCTTCCTCCTCTGGATCCCGTCCAACCCCCATGGCCCCATCGGCTGGATCGCCACCGCGCACGGCATCGCCACATTGGCCCTGGCCGGTGCGATGATCCTCGTTCTTCGCAACCCGCCCTGGCGCGCTCCCCAAGTTGCCAAGCAGCCCTGAGATCTCGATCTCCACCCACGACGACTGCCCGCCCGCGGAAACCGCGATCGTCGACGCGGGCCTCGACGCGTACAACGACGCCGCCGCGCCCGTGCGCGACGTCAGGCCGCTTTCCTCCTTCGCGCGCCTGCCCACGGGCGAGGTGATCGGCGGCGCTGTGGGGCGCACGTGGGGCCGTTGCTGCGAGCTGCAGCAGCTCTGGGTCGCGGAGGGCCATCGCGCGCAGGGCATCGCATCGCGCCTCCTCCGCCAGTTCGAGAAGCGCGCGCAAACCCGGGGATGCGACACCTTCTACCTCACCACGCTGAGCTTCCAGGCGCCCGGGTTCTACCGCAAGCACGGCTACGCGTCCGCCACCGAGATCTCCGGCTATCCGCAGGGCATCACCAAGCACCTGATGGTCAAGGAAACCCGCAACACGCCCGAGGGTAGCGGCGGGTAACATCTGCGTTTTCGGGGGGAGAACAACGATGTCGTCGACCGAGCCGGGCAAGAGCGTCACCGACAAGTCGCTCACCAGCGTCATCTACCTTCTCTACGCGCTGTCGCTGGTCGTGGGCGTCACGGTCCTCGTCGCAATTGTCATGAACTACGTGAAGCGCGACGACGTGGCGGGCACCTGGCTCGAGAGCCACTTCCGCTGGCAGATCCGCACCTTCTGGTTCAGCCTGCTGTGGGGCCTGATCGGGGTCGCGACCACCTTCATCATCGTCGGCTTCGTCGTGCTGTTCGCGGACCTCATCTGGTACATCTACCGCATCGTGAAGGGCTGGATCCGCCTGAACGACGGCAAACCCATGTACGCGGAGTAGGTCCCGTGTTCCCGCTCGAGGGAGGCTGCGACTGCCGGTTCGTGCGCTACCGCATGGAGACGCGCCCCCTCTTCGTCCACTGCTGCCACTGCCGCTGGTGCCAGCGCGAGTCGGGCGCCTCCTTCGCGCTCAACGCCATGATCGAGGCCGACCGCGTGACGAACCTCGGCGGCGAGCCGGAGATGGTGGATACGCCCTCCGAGAGCGGCAAGGGCCAGCTCATCGCGCGCTGCCCGCGCTGCAAGGTCGCCGTGTGGAGCAACTACGCCGGGGCCGGCCCGGTGGTGAAGTTCGTGCGCGTGGGCACGCTCGACAACCCGGACGCGCTTCCGCCCGACATCCACATCTTCACGGCCTCGAAGCAGCCGTGGGTGGTGATCCCGCCCGGCCAGCCCTCCGTGCCGGAGTACTACGATCGCGACAGGCACTGGCCCGCGGAGAGCCTCGAGCGGCGCAAGGCGCTCCTTCCCCTCATCGAGGCCTGGAAGGCGAAGTCCGGCGCGGCGTGAGGCGCCCTGCCCCCGGTTGACGCGCCCCCGCCGGGCGCCGAGAATCGGCCACCCCTCGATGGAGGAGACGCCCCCATGGCCACGGTCCCGCAGCCGCGTCGCATCGACCCCGAACGCCGCCTGTATCTCGCCGCAGCGGTTATTGCAGCCGCAGTCGCCTTCATCGGCTTCGCGCGCACCTACTACCTGAAGGGCGTCTTCGGCGGGCCGTCGCTCACGACGCTTGTGCACGCGCACGGGCTGGTGATGACGCTGTGGGTCGCGCTCTTCGTCACGCAGGTGGCCCTGGTCTCCACGCGGCGCGTGGACCTGCATCGCCGCCTCGGGATGGCCGGCGCGGGCATCGCGGCGCTCGTCTTCGTCGTGGGCGTGGCCACCGCGATCGAGGGCGCCCGGCTCGGCGTCTCGCCCGGCCCGCCTCCCCTCGTGTTCCTCGCCATCCCGCTCGGCGTGATCGCCGTGTTCGCGATCTTCGTCGCCGCAGGCATCGCCAACCGCCGCCGCGGCGACTACCACAAGCGCCTGATGCTGCTCGCGAGCGTGAGCGTGCTCACGCCGGCCATCGCGCGCATCCCCATCGACGCCATCCACTCCGGCGGCATCGTCGTCTTCTTCCTGCTCACGGACCTGATCGCCATCGCGTGCGCCGCGTGGGACGCCGTGCGCAGGCGCCGGCTGCACCCCGCCTTCGCCGGGGGCATCGCCTTCCTCATCGTCTCGCAGGTGGCGATGCTGGCCATCGCGGGCACGTCCGCCTGGAAGGCCATCGCGACCTGGCTGGTCTCCTGACGGCGGCCGCGCTTCACCCGCGATCCCCGTGAGCGCGACCGACGAGCCCATCAAGTCCTACTACGCGGCTCGCGCACCGTACTACGACGACGTCTACGACAGGCCCGAGCGCCGCGAGGACATCGCCTTCCTTCGCGAGCACCTGCCCTCCGTGTTCGCAGGGCGAAGCGTGCTCGAGGTCGCCTGCGGCACGGGCTATTGGACGCAGCACATCGCCCCGGCCGCCGCGACGATGACCGCCACCGACGCAGTCGCCGAGCCGATGGAGTTCGCCAGGAGGCGGCCCGGCGTGGAAGCGGTCCGGTTCGAGCTGGCCGACGCCTATGACCTCCCCGAATCGCTGGGCCGTTTCGACGCCGCCTTCGCCGGGCTCTGGTTCTCGCACGTGCCCGTCGGGCGGCGCCACGAGTTTCTCGCGAGCCTCCACCGCAGGCTCGTTCCGGGCGCCCGTGTCGTGTTCCTGGACAACTCCGAGGTGCAGGCGCGCGACCTGCCCATCACGGAGCGCGACGCCGAGGGCAACACCTACCAGGACCGCCGGCTCAAGGATGGCTCGGTGCACCGCGTCCTGAAGAACTTTCCGGCTCGCGCCGAGCTGGAGGCGTCGATCGCCCCGTTCGGCGCGAACCCGTCGCACCGGAGCCTGCAGAATTTCTGGCTCTTCGAATACGAGGCGGTCTCGCGCGGCTGAGTCGCCACGCATCTCCGTGGCCCCGCCCGCGTTTGACCCCACCGCGCCACGCCGACAGAATGCGGGTTCCATTTCATCCACCGGGAATTTCATGAGGGCATTCGCGCTCCTGCTGCTCGCCGCCGCGGCTCCGGCACTCGCCGACGACGCGGGCCTCCTGCGCTGCCGCGCCATCAAGGACTCCACCGCGCGCCTCGCGTGCTACGACGCGCTGCCGTTGCCGTCGACGCAGCCCGCGGCAGCGCCCGCCGGCGCCGCGGCGGCCGCGCCGAAGCCCGCCCCGTCGACCACGCCCGAGCAGTTCGGCTTCGAGCAGCGCCTGGCGGCCACGCAGCTCGAGGCGATCGAGAGCACGATCCCGGGCCGGTTCGACGGCTGGGGTCCCAACGACGTCATCCGCTTCGCCAACGGGCAGGCGTGGCAGATCGCCGACGACAGCAAGGGCGCGCTCTGGATCGAGAACCCCAAGGTGCGCGTGCGCCGCGGCGCGCTGGGGGCCTTCTACCTCGAAGTCGAAGGCACCAACCGCTCGCCCCGGGTGAAGCGCGTCAAGTAGGCGGCGGGCATGGCCGATTCCTCGAAGCTCGACCGCATCGTCGCCGACGCCCGGCGCGCGGCCGCCAGCCGCGAGCTCACCTACCGCGACCAGGCGCTCAAGATCTACCCCTGGGTCTGCGGCCGCTGCGCGCGCACCTTCACCCGCGCCAACCTGCGCGAGCTGACGGTGCACCACCGCGACCACGACCACGACAACAATCCGCCCGACGGCAGCAACT
>JBBIJT010000091.1:0-14706 GCA_037445795.1 Betaproteobacteria bacterium
TCTCGGCGACCTCGCCGCGCTTCAGCTCGATCACGAGCCGCATGCCCTTCTTGTCCGTCTCGTTGCGCAGGTCGGCGATGCCCTCGATCTTCTTCTCGTGCACCAGCTCGCTGATGCGCTTGAGGAGCTGGTCGCCGCCTACCTGGTACGGGAGCTCGTCGACGACGATGGCCTGCTTGCCGGCCTTCTCCATGTCCTCGACGTGCGCCCGGGCGCGCATCACGACGCGGCCGCGGCCCGTACGGTACCCCTCCTTCACGTCCGCGGTGCCGTAGATGATCCCCGCGGTGGGGAAGTCGGGCGCCGGGATGATCCCGATCAGCTCCTCGATGTCGATGTCGGGGTTCGCGAGGACCGCGATGCAGGCGTCCACGACCTCGCCGAGGTTGTGGGGCGGGATGTTGGTCGCCATGCCGACGGCGATGCCCGAGGAGCCGTTCACCAGCAGGTTCGGGAAGCGCGCCGGGAGGATGAGGGGCTCCTGCTCGCTGCCGTCGTAGTTGGGGCCGAAGTCGACTGTCTCCTTTTCCAGGTCCGCCAGCAGCTCGTGGGCGACCTTGGCCATCCGGATCTCGGTGTAGCGCATGGCGGCGGCGTTGTCGCCGTCCACCGAGCCGAAGTTGCCCTGCCCGTCGACCAGGGGGTAGCGCAGGCTGAAATCCTGGGCCATGCGCACGATCGTGTCGTAGACCGCCGTGTCGCCGTGCGGGTGGTACTTGCCGATCACGTCGCCCACGATGCGCGCCGACTTCTTGTAGGCCTTGTTCCAGTCGTTGGACAGCTCGTGCATCGCGTAGAGCACGCGGCGATGGACGGGCTTCAGGCCGTCCCGGGCATCCGGAAGCGCCCGCCCCACGATCACGCTCATGGCGTAGTCCAGGTAGGAGCGGCGCATCTCCTGCTCGAGGCTGATCGGGTGGGTTTCCTTGGCGAACTGTTCCATGAGCGGTGAAATCGAGGCGGTCCGGCGGGGCCATGGCGGTCCCGGGCCTAACCGCTTGTTTTATTGGGAGAAAATACGGCGGGGCAAAGGGAAATTCTAGCACACTCGCCCGCCCGGCCGCCACTCGCATCGGCGGCGCGCAAGTGTGGCGAATCCGCAACCGAATGCCCCGGATGTTGCGGGAAACCCACGGTCGGTTGTGGAAGGAGGGGGCCTTCGTATATGATTGTGCAGTCTTTCAGGCGAGAGCCTAGAAAAAGCCTGGCATCAAAAAATCATCCAAATCCTCTTGGGAGTTCCAATATGAAGATCTCGTCGATTGGGAAGGTTCTCGGAACGGTGGCCGCCGTGGCGCTCGCTTCCGGCTCCGCGCTTGCCCAGACCGTGAACGTCGCGACCGACAGCCAGGGCGTGCCGGTTCGTGACTCCTCCGGCAACTGCGTTCTGAGTTCCGGCGTCGCGCACCCCGACTGCCAGCCGAAGGACGCGCCAAAGCCCGCCCAGCCCGCCAAGCCCGGTGCGCCCGCCGCCCCGACGGCCCGGACCGCGCCCGCCGCCAAGCCGGCCCCGGCCTCCGTCAAGCAGGCCATCGTCATCCAGGCCGACGCCCTCTTCGACTTCGACAAGTCGGTCGTCCGCGCGGACGGCAAGAAGAACATCGACGAAGCGCTCGGCAAGCTGAAGGGCGTCGCCGTCGAAATGGTCATCGCGACCGGCCACACCGACAACGTCGGCACGGACGCCTACAACCAGAAGCTCTCCGAGCGCCGCGCCGCGGCCGTGAAGGAGTACCTGGTCTCCAAGGGCATCGCGGCCTCGAAGGTCACGACCCTCGGCAAGGGCGAATCGCAGCCCGTTGCGACCAACAAGACGAAGGAAGGCCGCCAGAAGAACCGCCGCGTGGACATCGAGTTCAAGGGCGTCAAGCAGTAAGCCTCCGGAACCCGGCAGAAAACCCCGCCCCGGCGGGGTTTTTTGTTCCTGCGACGCCATGAGAGAAGTCGATACCCTCATCCACGCGGCCTGGGTCGCTCCCGTCGAGCCCGCGGGGGTCGTGCTCCCGGGCCACTGCGTGGCGGTGCGGGGGGGCCGGATCGAGGCCGTCCTGCCTTCGGATGCAGCCGCCTCGGCGTTCTCCGCGCGCGAGGAGGTGAGGCTCGATCGACACCTCCTCGTCCCCGGCCTGGTGAACCTGCACGGCCACGCGGCGATGGCGCTCCTCCGGGGCATCGCCGACGACCTGCCCCTGATGGCCTGGCTCAAGGAACATGTCTGGCCCGCGGAGGCCCGCCACGTAGGCGACGAGTTCGTGCACGACGGCAGCCTCCTCGCGGCGGCGGAGATGCTTCGCGGCGGCATCACCTGCTTCAACGACATGTACTTCTTTCCCGAGGCGACCGCTCGCGCGGCGCTCCGGGCGGGCATCCGGGCGAGCCTCGGCGTGATCGCGGTCGAGTTCCCGAGCGCCTACGCGACCGACGCCGGCAGCTACCTGCACAAGGGGCTCGCCACGCGGGACGCCTATCGCGGCGAGGAGCTCCTCTCGTTCTGCCTCGCCCCGCACGCGCCCTACACCGTCGCCGACGAGACGCTCGCGAGGATCGCCATACTCGCCGAGGAGATCGACGCCCCGGTGCACACGCACCTGCACGAGACGGCCGACGAGATCGCCCAGGGCCTCGCGCACCACGGGGTGAGGCCCCTCGAACGGCTGCGTCGCCTGGGCCTGGTGGGCCCGCGGCTCATCGCGGTGCACGCCGTCCACCTCAAGGAGGCGGAGGTCGAGCTCCTCGCGCGCGAGGGGGCCTCGATCGCCCATTGCCCCTCCTCGAACCTCAAGCTCGCGAGCGGCATCGCACCGGTGGCTGCCTGCCTCGCGAAGGGAATCAACGTCGGCCTCGGCACGGACGGCGCGGCCAGCAACAACCGCCTCGACATCCTGGGCGAGATGCGCACGGCGGCGCTCCTCGCGAAGGGGGCGAGCGGCGACGCGCGCGCGCTCGGCGCGCACGAGGCCCTGCGCATGGCCACCCTCGACGGCGCCCGTGCCCTGGGGCTCGAGTCGAGCATCGGCTCGATCGTCCCCGGAAAGTCGGCGGACCTCGCCGCCGTGGAACTTTCCGCGCTGGAAACCCTCCCTTGTTTCGATCCCGTCTCCGACCTCGTCTACGCGGCCGGGCGCGAGCACGTGACCCACGTGTGGGTGGCGGGCGAGGCGCGCCTCGCCGACCGGCGCCTTGCCGGCCTCGACGAGGACGAGATTCGGGCCAAGGCCGCCTGGTGGCGGCAGAAGATCCGGAACCCCTCATGACGACCGATACGCGGGAACGTGCGGCACCGAACGTCGACCCGGCGGAACTCGCCAAGTTCGGCACCCTCGCCCACCAGTGGTGGGACCCCGAAAGCGACATGTTCGGCCCGCTGCACCGCATGAACCCGCTTCGCCTCGCGCACATCGAACGCCTGGCGGGTGGGCTTGCGGGCAAGCGTGCCATCGACGTGGGGTGCGGCGGCGGCATCCTGGCCGAGGCCATGGCCTCGCGCGGCGCCACGGTCACCGGCATCGACCTCGCGGAGAAGTCCATCAAGGTGGCGACGCTCCACCGCCTCGAGAGCGGCGTGGAAGTGGAATACCGCCTCGTGTCGGCGGAAGAGGCGGCCGCGGCCGAGCCCGGCGCCTTCGACGTCGTCACGTGCATGGAAATGCTCGAGCACGTGCCCGACCCCGCCAGCACCGTGCGGGCGTGCGCGCGCCTCGCGAAGCCGGGCGGGCTCGTCGTGTTCTCCACCATCAACCGCAATCCCAGGTCCTTCCTCTTCGCGATCGTCGGCGCGGAGTACGTCCTGGGGCTGTTGCCGCGCGGCACGCACGAGTACGCGAAATTCATCACCCCCTCGGAGCTCGCGGGGCATTGCCGCGACGCGGGGCTCTCGATGGCGGACATCACGGGTCTCACGTACAACCCGCTCACCAAGGTGTTCGCCCTCGGCCAGGATGCGGGCGTGAACTACTTCCTCGCCGCTCGCCGGCCAGCGGACGGGACCACGGCATGAACGAAGGCATCCGCGCGGTCCTCTTCGACCTGGACGGGACGCTCGCCGACACCGCGCCCGATATGGCGCGCACCGTTAATTCGATGCTCGAGTCGCGGGGCCTCCCCCCCGTCGCGCTCGACATCGTCCGACCCCACGTGTCGAGGGGCGCGCGCGGGATGATCGGGGCCGCCTTTGGCGTCGGCCCCGAGGACGCGCGGTTCCCCGGGCTGCGCGAGGAGTTCCTCGCGATCTACGCGGAGAACCTCTGCGTGGACACGCGCCTCTTCCCCGAGATGGACGACCTGCTCGGCCGCATCGAGGAGCGCGGAATCGCTTGGGGCGTGGTCACCAACAAGTTCGAGCGCCTCGCACGGTCGGTGATCGACGGTCTCGGCCTCTCGACGCGCTCATCGGTCGTGGTGGGTGGCGACACCTGCGCGCGGGCGAAGCCCTTCCCTGACCCGCTGCTGCACGCGGCCGACGCGCTTGCGCTCAAGCCGGCGTCGATCCTCTACGTGGGAGACGACGAGCGCGACGTCCAGGCGGCCCGCGCCGCGGGAATGCCCGTGGTGGCGGCCGCGTACGGTTACCTCGGGGACGGCCCGGAGCCGGCTCGCTGGGGCGCCGACGGTGTGGTCGATTCCCCCGCGGGCATCGCCCGGTGGGTGGGGATTGAACGCGGCGGCGCCGGCCCCATCTAACGGGCATGGTCGCCCCGCGTCGGGGGCGACCGGTTAGAATGCTTTCTTGCAGCAACCCCGGTTTCCGGGGGCGACCTGGTTTCGACAGGTGCAGTGAAGCAGGCAGGGCATGCCGAGCGCCAACGCCTCGTAAAACCGCTGGACTCGCAAACTTAACTGCGAACGACGAAACGTACGCCCTGGCCGCTTAATCCCGGCCAGCTCCGCACCAGTTTTTCCATGGGTTGGGCCAGAGTACCGGCAGCGGAGTCATAAACATGGAATCGGAACTCATCGGGCTGCTTGGTGAGGACCTAAACGATAGGCGGCTGGCGGTGATGTCCGGGAGCCGGTTCCTGGGCGATCCGCGAGAGCAGAACAACCGGCTACGCATGTAGATCTGTCTGTGGATAGGCATCTGGACGCGGGTTCGATTCCCGCCGCCTCCACCATTCGAGAAGCGCCCTGCCCCATCAAAGGCGGGGCGTTTTCTCTTGCGCGCCAGCCCATCCGGAATCGACGACTCGCCACCGATTGACGCTGCCCGCGCCCGCGCTAGTCACGCACCATCGCCATGAGCCGGCCCGTCTCCGCGCAGGTCCCTCCGTAGATGGCCGTGTAGCGCGCCGAAAAGCCGTTGTAGCCGGCCTCGATCTCGAAGGCATCGAACGTTGCGCGGGCCCCGTTGGAGCAGCTCAAGTTGCCGACGATCCGCCCCATCTTCCCGGCCTGCGTGTAGGTCCCCGAGTACGAGCACGAGGCGCCGCCGTCAAACGAGGCGGTGATGGTCACGCTGCCGCTGCTCGAGTGGGTCACGGAGAAGTAGGCCGCGTCCTCGTAGCTGCCGTTCCCCGATGCGCAGCCGCTCACCGTGTCGCGGGAAGCGCCGATGTAGCTCCCCGCCAGGTTGTTGCTCCGGAACGTATACCGTTGCAGCGACTTCGTGACCTGCGTCCCGTCGACGGAATAGGCGAGCGTCGCGCCATCGATGGATTGCGCGGTGAAAGTCGCGGCGCCGACCTTGCGGGCCCCGACCTGCGCCGCGTTGAACGTGCCAAGGCCGAAATACGGCCCCGTCGTCTCGTACAGGTCGCCCACGAAGGTGAAGGTGTTCGAGCCGCCCTGGGACTGCATGGAGGAGGCGACATACCACCGCGCCCGCGAGTCCGGGCCATAGACGTAGATCGTGGCGAAGATGATCTCGCCCTGGTGTGACGCGTTCATCGCCCATCCGGATTCACTGGGGTTCCACCAGAAGTCGCTCAGGTCGGTGCCCCAGGTATTCGCCGCGCTCGACGGCGTGGAAACGAACAGGTTGAGGACAAGGCAGATCACTGCGAATGCGCGGCGCACGGAACACCTCCATGAGAGACAGCCCGCCCTGTCGAGGGACGCTTCATCGGGAACCCGATCGCACTCCGCTGGGCGTCATCGGCAGTGCGGCCGCGTCGTGGCGGAAGTCTACCGCACGGCCGCTCCCGCCAAGGCCGGCCGGGCGAGCGCCGCCTGTTACGATTCATGGCATCCGCGCCGGGGGAATCGCCCATGAAACTCAGGAACGTCGTCTATCCATCGCCAGCGCTGCCTGCCTTCGCGCGGCTCTTCCTGGGCTGGGTTCTCGGGCTGCTTTCCGCTCCAGTCGTCCTCAGCTACTTCAGCTCGGAGATCGCGGACATCATGGAGTCGCTGTTCCACTGACCGCAACGCGATGGCGGCACGCCGCGCCCGCCGCGTGGGACCTTCGTCCCATGCGCCACGGCTGCCCGGTTGACTCGCGTCAACGGCGCCGGCCGCGCCGAGAATAAGCTTTCGTTCATATACCCGGTTCTTCACCGAGCGGAGAGATGACCATGCTTACCCCCCGCAAGACGCTTGTCGCCACCCTTCTCGCTTCCGCGGGCCTGCTGCTTCCCGGCCTGGTACTCGCCCAACTCGCCCCGCCGCCGCCCAGCTATCCGCCCGTCGTGGGCAAGCTCGTCGCCGACACCAAGAAGCAGATCAAGACCATCAAGATGGACGAGTTCCGCGCGGCCCTGGACAAAAAGGAGCTCGGCAAGATCATCGACGTTCGCCAGGAGAACGAATTCGAGGACGGGTACGTTCCGGGCGCGGTCAACGTGCCCCGCGGCCTCATCGAATTCCGGATCTGGAAGGTACTGGGATTCCCCAACGCCGTCGACATGAACCAGCGCCTCACCCTCTACTGCGCGACCGGCGGGCGTTGCGCCCTCGCCGCCAAGTCGCTGCAGGACCTCGGCTTCACCAACGTCGTCTCGGCCGACATGAAGTTCGAGGACTGGGCAAAGGCCGGCCATCCCCTCCAGAAGCCGGCGAAGAAATAGCGCTTCCCGATGGCAGGCCGCGGCGCGCGGTCGCGGGTCATTCCCTGGCGATCGGCGATCGAATGACCGCCGATCCGCCAGGCGCGCGGATCAGGGCGTTGCGTGCGATGTTGTTCGCGATCGGGCAACCCGTGCACGCGGAAGGCATCCTTCCCTCCCGCACCTGCGCGCCCATCGCCATGCGCCTGCGGATCGCGCCCTCGACCCCGGATCGCACGTCGCCGAGCTTCTGCTCGGCGTAATTCTTGTGGTGGCAGCAGGCGACGAAATCGCCCTGCGCGGACACGTAGAGGGCATTCTCCAGCCAGGGGCACTGGGCTCCCGGGTCCACGCTGGCATACAACGCCTCGTAGAACCCCGGGGCTTCCTGCCGCTTCCGCAGCGCGGCGACGAACGGCGCGTTGCCGCGGATGTCGTCGTGCAGCCTTCGCATGTCGCCGTCGTCGGGCATCTCGGCCCGGGTTTCCTCCCCGTACAGCTTGCTGTACCCGGGCATGGCCTGCAGCCGCTGGACGACGATGCCGCCATCGAGCCTGAGGTCGCGGTAGAAGTCCGAGATGCCCCGGCTGGCCTCACGCACCGTGGTCTTCAGCACCGTCACCGCCAGGCCGACGACGGGCAGGCCCATCCCCCGGGCATCGCGCTCGGCCAGGAGTTTGGCGATTCCCCTCCTGACCCTCTCCAGCTTGCCCCCGCGAATGCGCTGGAAGGATTCGTTGTCGGCCGACTCCATCGAGACGAATATCCGCGTCACGCCGTGTTCCAGCAGCCGGTCGATGTTCCCGGCCGTCAGCAGCGACCCGTTGGTGATCGTGGACACCTTGAGGCGCGGGAATTTCTTCCTCGCGTAGCCGATCATGTCGAAGAACTGCGGGTGCAGGAGCGGCTCGCCTTCGCCCTGCAGCTCGACGTGCTCCAGGCCCTCCGCCTGGTCGATGAACGCGTGGAAGGCCCCCATCGGCATGTCCTGCTGCGGCATGTGCCGGCCGGCGCAGAACCCGCACGTGAAGTTGCAGCGCGTCGTGGGTTCCACCTGGGCAAAGGGAAGCTTCACGGGGCTGGCGGATCGGCGGTCGCGGCCGCGGTGCACGGCACCGCCTAGAAGCCGAGCGCGCGCATCCCCTGGTAGAAGGCGAAGCTGAAGAGCCACGCGAGCGCCAGCGGCCAGGCGACCGCGAGCGTGGTGAAGCCGAGGCTGCGCGACTCGGAGCGAAGCGTGGCCACCGTCGACAGGCACGGCGTGTAGATGAGCGTGAACAGCATGAAGCTCGTCGCCGCCACCCAGTCCATGTTGCGCGCGAACTCGGCGGCGAGCGCGTTGCCCTCCAGCCCATAGATCACGGCGAAGGCGCCGATCACGACTTCCTTCGCGACGAAGCCGAAGATGAGCGCCACCGCCAGCTTCTCGTCGATGCCGAGGGGCCCGAGCACCGGCTGCAGCGCCGAGCCGATCCACCCGGCGATGGTGTCGGGGCCGGCCGGGGCGGCGCCCGCCGGAAAGTGGGTGAGGAGCCAAACGGCCAGCACGCCGAAGAAGATGAACGAGGTCGCGCGCCGCAGGAAGTGCCTCACCTCCCCCCAGCCGCGCAGCCACACCTGCCTGAGCGTCGGCATCCGGTACGGCGGCAGCTCGATCACGAACGGCTCGCGGCTCGCGAACCGGCGCCGGAAGACGAGCGCCGTCACGACCACGGTGGCGAAGCTCGTCACGTAGAGGAAGAACAGCACCCACGGCGCCCTGGCCGGCGAGAACACCGCGGCGGCGAGGAAGACGAACACCTGGAGCCTGGCCGAGCAAAGCGACAGCGGGATCGTGAGCATGGACAGCAGCCGCATGGGCCGGTCGCGCATCACGCGCGTGCCCATGATCGCGGGCACGTTGCAGCCGAATCCCATGATCAGCATCACGAAGGCGCGCCCGTCGAGCCCGAGGCGCGACATCAGCGCGTCGGTGAGGAACGCGGCGCGGGACAGGTAGCCGCTGTCCTCGACCGCCGCGAGGAAGAAGAAGAACACCACGATGAGCGGCACGAAGGCCGCCACGGTTCCCACGCCGGCCCACACGCCGTCCAGGAGGAGCCCGCGCGCGAGCTCGGGCATGAAGGCGAGCCCGGGCTCGAGCGCTGACTTGCGCACGGCCTCGAAGAGCCACTCGACCACGTCCTGGAGCGGCGAGCCGATCCAGAACACGGCCTGGAACACCACGAGCATCGCGAGAAAGAAGAGCGGCAGCCCCAGCCACGGGTGCAGCACCACCTGGTCGATGCGGTCGGAGGCCTGCTCCGACAGCCGCTCGGGGACGACCACGGACGTACGCAGGAGCGACTCGATCTCCTCCTCGCGGCGATGGTCCTCGGCCAGCGCCGCGCGCACGGAGGCCTCGCGCGGCGGGCCGGCCTGGTCGAGCACGTGGGCAAGGCGGGCGAGCGCCTCCGGCACGCCCGCGCCGTACTTGGCCGAAAGAGGCACGACCGGCGCGCCGAGGCCCTGCGAGAGGCGCGGCGCGTCGATCTCGATGCCGTAGCGGCGGGCCTCGTCGGCCATGTTGAGGAGCACGAGTGCCGGCACGCCGAGCGCCCTTACCTGCATCGCGAGCGCGAGTTGGCGATCGACCTGCGAGGAGTTGAGGATCACCACGACCGCGTCCACGGGGGCGGCCTCGAGGAAATGGCGCACGACGAGCTCGTCGTCGGAGAAGCCGTGCAGGTCGTACACGCCCGGCAGGTCGACGAGCTCCACCATGTGGGCGCCGACCAGCACCTTCGCGGTGGCGAGGTCCACGGTCACGCCGGGCCAGTTGCCCACGCGCGCGTTCGATCCCGTGAGGCGGTTGAAGAGGGTCGACTTGCCCGTGTTGGGCATGCCGAGGAGCGCCACGCGTTTCATGGGAGCCGCGGCCGGGAATCCAGGCCGCGCCGCCTAGGCCGCCTGCGGGGCCAGGGGGGCCACGGCGCGCAGGGACACGCCCCCCGCCTCGGCCTGCCGGAGCGCCACGTCGGTGGTCCCCAGGCGCACGTGCAGGGGCCCGCGCAGGCTGGCGCGCCGCAGCACCACCACCGCACGCCCGGCCCTGAAGCCCAGGGCAGCCAGCCGCCGGCGCAGCCCCTCGGGGCCGTCGACGGCCGCAATCACCCCTCGGTGGCCAGGGGCAAGCTGGGACAGCGGAGTACGGGTGGTCACGGCATGGCTTTGAGAGTCATTCTTATTTGCATCATAGTACCACCCGTTCCGCATTGCAACAATTGCGCATGCGCAAACCTCCCCTGGCGACAAAACAACGGGCGGCCCGAAGGCCGCCCGTTTCGCTTGCGACCGTCCGGCGCTACTTGACCATCGCCATCCACGGCAGCCCGAGGAGCAGGAACGCCGCGATGAAGATGACGCCGAACACCGCGCCGAGCACCCAGTAGTCCTTGGCCGGCAGGTAGCCGGAGCCGTAGTAGACGGGGCTGGGGCCCGTGGCGTACGGGGTGAGCATGCCCATGATCCCGAGGGTGAGGCACAGCAGCAGCGAGAACTGCGCCATGTCGAGGCCGGGGATCGTGGTGCCGACCGCCAGCATCACGGGCAGGAGAGCCGTGACGTGCGCGGTGATGCTCGCGAACAGGTAGTGCGTGAAGTAGAAGACCAGCACCAGGACGACCATGGCCATGAACGGCGGGTAGCCGGCCATGCTGGAGGCGACGCCGTCGGCGAACCACTTCACGAACCCGACCTTGCTGAGGCCGCCGGCCAGCGCGACCAGCGTCGCGAACCAGGCCAGCGTGTTCCACGCCGCCTTGTTGGCCGTGATGTCCTCCCAGGTGACCACGCCGGTCACCAGCATCAGCGAGATCACCACAAGCGCCACGACCGTCGCGTCGATCGCGGAGCCGCCGAAGATCCACAGCGACAGCGCGACCAGCACGAGGGCGAGGAGGGTCAGCTCGCGCCCGGTGATGGAGCCCATCGACTTCAGCTCGTCACCCGCCCAGCGCGGGACTTCCTCGCCGCTCTTCACCTCGGGGGGATAGATCCAGTACGCGATGAGGGGGATCAGCACCAACAGCAGGATCCCGACCGGCGCGAACGCCATGAACCACTGCGCCCAGCTGATTTCGATGTTCGCCGTCTTCTTCACCAGCTCGAGGGCGAGCAGGTTCGGCGCCAGGGCGGTGAGGAACATGGAGCTCGTCACGCAGGTCGCCGCGATGGCGACCCACATCAGGTACGAGCCGATGCGCCGCGCGGACGGGTCGTTGGGTTTCGAATCGTAGAGCGCCGGAAGGTTGCGGATCACCGGGTAGATCGTGCCGCCGCTGCGCGCCGTGTTCGAAGGCGTGAAGGGCGCGAGGAGCGTGTCGGCGATCGTCACGGCGTAGCCCAGCGTCAGGGTGCGCTTGCCCATCGCCTTCACGAGCATCAGGGCGATGCGCCGTCCCAGACCGGTCTTCTCGTAGCCCAGCGCGAACATGAAGGCGCCGAAGATGAGCCACACGGTGCCGTTGGAGAAGCCCGAGAGCGCCCACGACAGCGCGGCGCTCACCGACTTGAAGCCGGGCTTCGCGAGCTCCGCCGGGGAGAAGAGCACGTACGGCGCGAGGACCGCCACGAGCGTCACGCCGATGAGGCCGATGGCGCCGCCCGGGAGGGGTTCGACCATCAGGCCCACGATCACGCCCGCGAAGATCGCGAAGTAGTACCAGGCGTGCTGCGGCAGGCCCGCCGGCGCGGGCAGGACGGCGAGGAGCACCGTGACGGCTACCGGCAGCAGCGCTCGCCAGGGAAATTCGTGGTGGGGGGCCTTCTCCGCGAGCACCTTGTTGGCGTGCAGCGGGCCGGGCGCGGTGGCAGACATGGTGGTCTTCCTTTCGCAGTCAGTCGCCGGATGGGCGACCCATGGGCGGATTTTCTTCCCCGGGGCCCGGATATTCTTGACGCGGCGCAACGCGCGGGACGCGAACGCCCGTTTCGTTGGACGTTGGTCCAACGAAACCGCGGGAATTCACGTGCGGAGTGTCAGAGCCGGCCGGCGACGACGTGCGGGATGAGCCACCAGCCGAGCGCGGTGATGACGACGATCCCGGCCAGGTTGAGCACGAAGCCCGCCTTCACCATCTGCGGCATGCGCACGAGTCCCGTGCCGAACACGATCGCGTTGGGAGGCGTGCCGACGGGCATCATGTAGGCGCTGCTCGCGGCGAGCGCGCAGACGACCACGAGCATCTTCGGGTCCAGGCCCAGCGCGGGGGGCATGGCCGCGAGCACGGGGGTCATCGTGGCGACCTGCGCGGTGTTCGACGTCACCTCCGACAGGAACACCGTCATCGCCACCACGGCGGTGAGCAGCGCGAGCGGAGGCAGAACGCCGAGCCCGCGCGTGGCCTGGCCGATGAACGCCGACACGCCGTTTGCCTCGACCGCCGCGGCGAGGCTCAGGCCGCCACCGAAGAGGACGAGCACGCCCCAGGGCATCTTCACCGCGGTCTGCCAGTCCATCGCGTGAATGCGCTTCCGGCGATCCACCGGCGCGAGGAACAGCGCCAGCGCCGCCAGCATGGCCACGCCGCTGTCCGTGAGCCCCTTGAGCGGCCGCAGGCCCGCCACCCGGAGGTCGCGAAGCGGCTCGCCGAAGATCCAGAGAAACGCGGCCGCCGCGAACACCGCCAGCACGACCTGCTCGCCGCGGTTCATGGGCCCCAGCTTCGCGTATTCGCGGGCGATCATTTCCCGGCCGCCCTGCACTTCGCGGAACGACACGGGGAAGAGGACCTTGGTGAGGATGAGCCAGGCGAGCGGCAGGAAGGCGATCGTGAAGGGAAGTCCGAACGCGAGCCAGTCCAGGAACGACACCTCGATTCCGTAGGTCTGCGCGATGAACCGGGACGCGATCCCGTTGGGCGGCGAGCCGATGAGCGTGGCTACCCCGCCGATGGACGCGGAGTAGGCGACGGCGAGCAGCAGGTTGAGGGCGAAGTTGCGCTCCGCCACGAGATCCTGCGGGATGCCGTTCCACTCCCGCAGGCCCCTGCCCGTGCGCGAGCGAACGACCAGGTCGATCACGCTCGCCGCGATCGGCACCATCATCGCCGCGCAGGCGGTGTTGGAGATCCACATGCTCAGGTACGCCGTGGCCACCATGAACCCCGCGACCATCGCGCCCGGCCGCGTGCCCGTGAGCCGCAGCGTGAAGAAGGCGATGCGACGGTCGAGGCCCCAGCGCTCGATCGCGAGGCCGAGGATGAATCCCCCCATGAAGAGGTAGATCACGTCCGAGGCGTAGGGCGCCGCCGCCTTGGCGATGCTCGTGATGCCGAGGAGGGGAAACAGCGCCAGCGGCAGCAGCGCCGTGACCTCGATGTCGACCGCCTCCGTCATCCACCAGGCCGCCATCCACGCCACCATCGAAAGCGTGGCGCGCCCGGCCGCCGTGAATTCCGCCCGCTCCCCCGCCCCGGTGGCGTAGGAGTCCGGGAGGAACAGGAAGCAGCCCGCCGCCAGCAGCGGGCCCGCCACCAGCCCCGCCAGCCGCACGGCGATCGTGAGATTCGCGGCCGCTTCCGGGCTCATGGCACGGTCAGAACATCATCTTCGCGAGCAGGAGCCCCGTGAATACCGCCACCGAGGTCGCGACGATCCCGGGAATCATGAACGAGTGGTTCAGCACGTACTTGCCGATCCGCGTCGTCCCGGAGAGGTCGAAGTTGATGGCCGCGATGAGCGAGCCGTAGGTCGGGATGAAGAAGTAGCCGTTGACCGACGGGAACATCGCGATGAGGAACTGCGGCGGGATGCCGAGCGCCATGCCCAGCGGCATGAGGGCGCGGGTGGTCGCCGCCTGGCTGTAGAGGAGCACGGAGGCGCCGAAGAGGCCGAAGGCGAACGTCCACGGCGCGGCCTTCGCCATGTCCCCGATGGCCGGCACGATGACGTCCTTGTTGGCCGCGATGAAGCTGTCACCCAGCCACGCGAGGCCGAAGATGCCGATCACGGCCACCACGCCGGCCCGCAGCGTGGGCGTCTTGGGAACCTCGTCCACGTCCACCTTCGTGACGAGGAGCATGATCGCCGCCACCGACATCATCACGATCTCGATGACGATGGGCATGCCCAGCGCGCTCTTGGCGCCGGGGAGCTTGCGCAACTCGGGGAAGAAACCGAAGAGGACCACGAGGGCCACGCCGACGAGGAATATGAATGCCGAGGCCTTGGCCGCGGGTTTCAGGGGCGGACGGTCGGCGGTGGACTTGGGCGCCGGGATCTGGCCGGCCTTCAGGCGCGCCTGGTACTCGGGGTCGTCCTTGAGGTCCTTGCCGACGAACATCGAGATGATGGCCGCCGCAACCACGCCGGTCAGCGTCGCCGGCACGCACACCATCAGGATCTCGGGCAGGCCCCACTGCGTGAGGCCCTTCTCCGAGAACATCCCGATCATCGCCGCGGTGGCCGCGGCGACCGGGCTCGCGGTGATCGCCTGCTGCGAGGCGATCGTCGCCACCGCCATCGGCCGCTCGGGACGGATGCCGCTCTGGTGCGCCGTCTCGTAGATGACCGGCAGCAGCGGATAGACGATGTGGCCGGTGCCGGCGACGAAGGTGAAGCTCCACGTCGTGAGCGGCGCGACGATCGTCACGTACTTCGGGTTGGCGCGGATGATCCGTTCGGCGATGCGCACGAGGAAGTCGATGCCTCCGGCGGCGTCCATCACCGACGCCGCCATGATGAC
>JBBIJT010000092.1:0-14531 GCA_037445795.1 Betaproteobacteria bacterium
AATCCGCCGGCCGCGCAGCCCACCGCCAAGCCGCCGACGACGGCCACGGGCACGACTCCCGGCGCCGGCGTGCGCGGCGCGGCGCGCGGCGCGGTCGTGGGCGAGGCCATCAGCGGCGACGCGAGCACCGGTGCGGCGGTGGGCGCGGCGGCCGCGCGCGGGCAGAGCCGCAAGCAGAACGCCGCCGCCGCCCAGCAGGGCCAGCAGCAGGCATCCCAGCAGCAGCAGGCGGGCCAGCAGGCCTACCAGAAGGCTCGCGGGGCCTGCTTCGAGGGCAAGGGCTACACGGTCAAGTAGCCGCTCCGGGAAGGCAGCGATGGATCGCGCGGGGTGGGCGGCGCTTGCCGCCCTCCTGTTCCTCGTCCTGGCGCCCGCCTCGCGCGCGCAGGACATCGAGCCGCGCGCCTACTCCAACGCGCCCATCGGCGTGAATTTCCTCGTTTCCGGCTACGCCGCCACGCGCGGCGGACTCTCCTTCGACCCCGCGCTTCCCATCGAGAATCCCTCGCTCAGGACGTCGAACGCGGTCGTCGGTTACGGGCGCGTGATCGAGCTGTGGGGCCAGTCGGCCAAGGTGGACGTGATCGCGCCCTACACCTGGCTCTCCGGCTCGGCCCTCTACGCGGGCCAGCCCGTGGAAAGAGTCGTGAACGGACTGGCCGACACGAGCTTTCGCCTCAACGCGAACCTGGTCGGGGCGCCGGCCATGAACCTCCGGGAGTTCGCGGGATACGAGCAGGACGTCATCGTCGGCGCCAGCCTTCGCGTGATCGCGCCCACGGGACAGTACGACAACGCCCGGATCGTGAACATCGGCGGCAACCGCTATTCGTTCAAGCCGGAGGTGGGGATCTCCAAGGCTGTCGGCGCGTGGACGCTGGAGCTCACGGCCGCGACCACCTTCTACACCGACAACAAGGACTTCAACGGCGGCAAGACGCGCTCGCAGGCGAACCTCTACTCGACCCAGCTGCACGTGATCCACAGCCGCCCGTCCGGCATATGGGGCTCCCTCGACGCGACGTACTTCGCCGGCGGCCGCACGACGATCGACGGCGTCCGCGCGAACGACCTGCAGCAGAACTGGCGCCTGGGCGGCACCCTCGCGCTCCCCATCGACCGGTACAACTCGATCAAGCTGTACGCGAGCACCGGCGTCTCCGACCGAACGGGAAACGACTTCGACATGCTCGGCATCGCGTGGCAGTACCGCTGGGGCGGCGGGCTCTGACCCGCAGAAAGGAGTTCCATGCTCAAGATCTTCCACTCCATCTTCGCGACCGCCTCGGTCAAGGCCGGCGGCCATCCCCCGGCCCTCGTCGAGGAGGCCATCGAGCGCGCGATCGAGGCGACCGACCCGCGCATTCGCGCGGCATCCGGCTACCGGAAGAAGCTCGAACCCGCCGTCGTCAAGGCGATCGACCACGTGAAGGCGCTGGCGCTCGGGATGCCTGCCCCGGTCGAGGCCAGCCACGCGACCTACGGCGACGACCCTCGCCTGTCATCCTTCTTCGCCTCCCCCGAGCGGATGTCCGAGGTGTTCGGGGCGGACCGGACGCTCCACGACTACCTGCAGAGCCCCGCGGGCGTCGGCACCGAACCCGTTCTCGCGGTCCTCCTCGTGGAGCGGACGGAGAAGAAGGTGCTCGGCATGGCGATGCAGGGCGACCAGGTGATGCGCGACGTGGCGCAGTTGCAGGTGAGCTTCGACAAGCATCGTCTCATCGACCCGCGCGACAGCGAGGACGCGCTGCGGCGGGCCATCGCCCGCCGGGCCTTCGACCAGGTCCTCGCGATGGCGCTCGCCCGGATCACCGCGGTCGGAGGCGAGCGCGAATCGCTGGAAGCGAGCCAGGCGGTGCTGCGTGCCAAGCTCCGCGCCCTGCAATCGGCGCGATGGGACTTCTCGGAGGGCGGAGGCGAGGAGAAGCCCGATGGCTCGGCGTTCGAGGCCAAGCTCGCCGACATCGAGAAGCAGCTGGCGGCGACCGGGTCGGGGTCCACGGCGATTCCCCGGCACCTGGAGATCCTGGTCGAGACCCTGTCGGCTCCCGAGCAGGCGCTCCACGTCGAGCCGGTCACGATCCTCATGGATCGCATGGGCATCCGGCAGTCGGCGCCGGGCGGGACCACGATCGAGCTGCAGTTGCGCGAGCTGCGAAACGCCGCGGGGCTCTCCGCCGTGGCGCTGCCCATCGCCATCCCGCGCGGCGAAATCCCGAAGCGGGACATCCTGGCGGAAGTGCGGCGCGCGCTGATCTGATGGTTTCCTGGCCGCGCATCGCTGGGTCGATCGCTCTCGCCACGGCGCTTCCCGCGTCCGCCCTCTCGCCCGAGGATTTCCGCGATCCCGAGGACGGGCGCTTCGATACCTCGCGCTTCCTGCTCGACCTGAACGGCTTCCTGCCGATGCCGCTCGTCGTGACGGAGCCGGCCATCGGTTATGGCGGCGGGGCGGCGCTCCTCTTCTTCAGCCGCAACGCGCCCCCGCCGGGCGAGGGCCCGAGGCCCGGCCGCTTCACGCCGCCCGACATCACGGCGGCCGGCGGCATCGCCACGGAGAACGGCAGCCGGGCCGGGTTCGCGGGCCACCTGGGATTCACGTCCGACGGCAATTGGCGCTACGTCGGAGGCGTGGCGCGCGCGTCGCTGAACCTCAGCTACTTTCTCGATACGCCTCTGCCGGGAGCCGGCACCGACCTGGGTTACAAGCTCGACGCGGACATCGTCGTCGCGGAGGCCCGCAGGCGGATCGCGGACACCGACTGGCACGCGGGCCTGCGCTACCTCAGGGCGGACACGAAGAGCCGCTTCGACCTGGGCGCGCCGGGCAGCGTCCCCGCGCGCCAGCTCGACCTGGCGATCGGGGGCCTCGCGCTCGTGGTGGAGTACGACGACCGCGACAGCATCTTCACGCCGAGCCGCGGCACGCGCGTGCAGCTGCAGGCGAGCGACTTCGATCCGCGCTTCGGCGGCGACGATTCCTTCCGCCTTTACAAGGCCGCGGCCAATTCCTTCGTGCGGCCGGGACGCGACCTGGTGCTGGGGGGGCGCCTGGATTACCGGGCCTCCTCGGGCGACACGCCGTTCTACGCGGTCCCGTTCATCGAGCTGCGCGGAATTCCCTACCTGCGCTACCAGGGCGAGCGCGTCGCGGTGGCGGAGGTGGAGGCGCGGTTGAACCTCGACGGCCGCTGGTCGCTCGTGGGTTTCGGCGGCGCGGGGCGCGCCTCGGGGAAGGACGGCACGCTGGGCTCCGCCCCCACGCGGTGGGCGGGCGGCGTGGGCTTCCGCTACTACCTCGCGCGCGCCATGGGCCTTCACGCCGGCATCGACGTGGCGCGGGGGCCGGAGGACTCGGCCTTCTACCTCATCGTCGGTTCCGCCTGGCGATAGGCGGGCCGCGCCGCGCTCAGTCGTTCAGCTTCTCGACCAGCGCGACGAGCTTGTCGGGGTCGTCCAGCTTCATCACGCGCGCCACCATCGGCGCGATGTCGGGAAGGCTCGTGGTGAGGACGCGCTGCTTCACCTCCAGCAGGCTCGCCGGGTGCATGGAGAAGTTGCGCAGGCCCATGCCGAGGAGGAGCCGCGTGAGGGCGACGTCGCCCGCCATCTCGCCGCACACGGCGACGGGCTTCTGGTGCTGGGTGGCGGTGCGGATCACGGCCGCGATGAGTGAGAGCACCGCCGGGTGCAGCGGGTCGTAGAGGTGCGCCACGGCGTCGTCGGCGCGGTCGATGGCGAGCGTGTACTGGATGAGGTCGTTGGTGCCGATCGACAGGAAGTCGAGCTTGCGGATGAACATCGGCAGCGCGATGGCCGCCGCCGGGATCTCGATCATCCCGCCCAGCGGCACGTAGGGGTCGAACTTCACGCCCTCCGCCTTGAGCTCCTCCTTGGCGCGCTCCACCGCCGCGACCGCCTGGTTCAGCTCCGCGTACGAGGAGAGCATGGGGATGAGGATCATCGCCTTGCCGTGGCGCGAGGCGCGCAGGATGGCCCGCAGCTGCGTGTTGAAGATCCGCGGCTCGGCCAGGCAGTAGCGGATGGCGCGAAGACCCAGCGCCGGGTTCTCCGCCTCGTTCTCCTGCCCCTCCGGGGCCTTGTCGGCGCCGATGTCGAGGGTGCGGATGGTGACGGGCCTGCCCTTCATCCCCTCCACCACCTCGCGGTAGGCCTCGTACTGCTCGTCCTCGTTGGGCAGGTCGCGGCGGTTGAGGAAGAGGAACTCGCTGCGGAAGAGGCCGATGCCGGCGGCGCCGGCGGCCTTCACCGCGTCGACGTCCGAGGGCAGCTCGATGTTGGCCTGCAGCTCGATGGCGGTGCCGTCCAGGGTGGCCGCCGGCGAGGACTTGAGGCGCTTGAGCTTCTCGCGCTCGAGCCGCGCCTGGTTCTGCTTGAGCCGGTACTCGGCGAGCACCGCGCGGTCGGGGTTCACGATGACCACGCCCTGCGTGCCGTCGACGATGATGAGCTCGTCCTCGCGGATCATCGTGCGCGAGTGGTGCAGCGCCACGATGGCGGGGATGGCGAGCGAGCGGGCGATGATGGCGGTGTGCGAGGTCGCGCCGCCCATGTCCGTCACGAAGGCGGCGAAGGGGTGCTCGCGGAAGAGGATCACGTCCGCGGGCGAGAGGTCGCGCGCCACCAGGATCATGTCGGCGTCCTGGCGCGTGGGCTTGATCGAGAAGCGCCGCTTGGATCCCTCGAGCGCGGCGAGGACGCGCTCGGCCACCTGGCGCACGTCGGCCTCGCGCTCGCGCAGGTACTCGTCCTCGATGTCGTCGAACTGCGCGGTGAGCTCGTCGAGCTGGACGCGAAGCGCCCACTCCGCGTTGCAGCGCAGCTCACGGATGAGCTCGCGCGGCGCCTCCGAGAAGGCGGAATCCTCGAGGAGCATGAGGTGGACGTTCACGAAGGGGGCCAGCTCGGCCGCGGCGCTGTGGCGCACGCTGTCGGCGAGGCCCGCCAGCTCCTCCTTCACCTCCTTCACGGCGCGGTCGTAGCGGCGCTGCTCGCGCCCGACGTCGTAGGAGGCGATCTCGTAGTGGTCCACCTCGGTGGACATGCCGAGGAACAGGTGCGCGTACCCGATGGCGATGCCGCCGGACACGCCGATGCCGTGGATCGTGAAGCAGACCTTGTGGGCGGGCGGGGCGGCGGCGTCCGGTGGCATGCGCTTTCCTACTCGCCTTCGTCGAACTTGTCGGCGAAGAGCTTCACGAGGGCGGCCATGGCGGCCTCCTCGTCCTGCCCGTCGGTCTCGATCTCCACCGTGGCGCCCAGCCCGGCGGCCAGCATCATGACGCCCATGATGCTCTTCGCGTTGACCCGCCGGCCGTTGCGGGTGAGGTGCACGCCGCAGGGGAACCGCGCCGCGGCCTGGGTGAGCTTGGCGGAGGCCCTGGCGTGCAGGCCGAGCTTGTTGACGATCGTGATCGTCTGCTTCTGCATCGTGGCGGACCTCAGGGCTTCGAGGGCATGCGCATCACGCCCTCGGTGCCGCCCGAGAGCGCCTTCGCGACCACCGCGTCCAGGGGCTCCTCGCGGTAGGTGAGGGCGCGGATGAGCATGGGCAGGTTCACGCCCGCGATGCCCTCGACGCGGCCCGGCACGAGCAGGCGCGCCGCGATGTTGGAGGGCGTGGCCCCGTAGATGTCGGTCATGACGAGGACGCCCTGCCCCTGGTCGAGGAAGCGGATGAGGTCCTGCGCCGTGGGCAGGATCTCGTCGGGCTCGTCGTGGACCGTGACGCCGAGCTGGCGCACGTAGAGCGGGCGCTTGCCGAGGACGTGGCTCGCGCAGTGGATGAGGCTTTCGCCGAAGGCGCCGTGGGATACGAGGAGGATGCCGATCATGCGGCCATTCTAGGCGCGAGCCGCGAAGCGGGAAAGACGCACGAGAAGGTGCTGCCCTTCCCGGGCGTGCTCTCGATCGCGAGCCTGGCCTGGTGGCGCTGCAGCACGTGCTTCGCGATGGCGAGGCCGAGGCCCGTGCCGCCCGTGGAGCGCGAGCGCCCGCGGTCGATGCGGTAGAAGCGCTCGGCGAGGCGCGGGATGTGCTCCGGCGCGATGCCCTCGCCGTTGTCGCGGACGCGGAGCGTGGGCTCGCCGCCCTCGACCGCCCACGTGACCCGGATGTCGCCCCCGGCCGGGGTGTAGCGGACGGCGTTGTTCACGAGGTTGGCGAAGGCGCTCGCGATCTCCTCGCGGTTGGCGAGGATGCGGACGGGCTCGACGTCCGCCATGATGCGGTGCTGGCCGCGGCTCAGGCCCTCTGCCTCGGCGACCACCGACCGCAGGAGGGCGGCCACGTCCACGGGCTCCTCCGTGAGCGGGTAGCGGGAGTCCTCGAGTCGCGCGAGCATCAGGAGGTCCTCGACCAGGCGCCGCATGCGCTCCGCCTGCGCCGTCATCAGCTCGAGCGAGCGGCGGTAGAGCTTGTCGTCGGCCTCGCGCGCATCGGAGAGCGTCTCGAGGAAGCCCATGAGCACGGTGAGCGGCGTCCTCAGCTCGTGCGAGACGTTGGCGACGAAGTCGCGCCGCGTCGCCTCCAGCCGCTCCCAGCGCGTCACGTCGCGCGTGAGGAGCAGCTTCTCGTGGCTGCCGTAGGGCACGAGCTGCAGCGAGAGCACGCGCTCGCCCTCGACGGTGCCGCGCAGCGTGAGCGGCTCGCCGTACTGCCGCGCCTCGAGGTAGGCCACGAACGCGGGGTGGCGGATGAGGTTGGTCACGGGCTGCCCGCGGTCGCCCTTGAAGGTGAGGCCGAAGTGCCCCTCGGCGGCGGGGTTCAGCCACTCGATGCGGTCGTCCGCGTCGAGAACGATCACGCCGTCGGGCATGGCCTCCCCCGCCTGCCGGAAGCGCCACAGCGCGTGCGAGAGGCTCGTGCGCGAGGCCGCCTGCTCCCGCAGCATCCGGTGCAGCCGCGCGTAGATCTCTTCCCACGGGCCGGTGTCCTCGGGCAAGTCGTCGATGGACGGGTCCGCGAGCCATCGGGCCAGGCGCGCTCGGGCGGCCAGGCCGATCGAGACCACGATGAGGAGGTAGACGAAGAGGAAGAGCGCGGCGAACCACGCCCCGACGGGAATGCCGGTCAGCAGCGCGCCGGCGCCGCCGATGGCGGCGATGGAAACCAGGCGTCCGATCCAGGGGGGCATGATGTAATCAGATTACTTTTTCTAATCGGATTAGAAAAAGTAATCTGATTGCATTCTACGCGCGGGAGAAGCGGTAGCCGCTGCCGCGGATGGTGTGGACGTAGGCGTCGTGCCCGCTCGCCTCGAGGGCCGCGCGAAGGCGCCGGATGTGCACGTCGACCGTGCGCTCCTCGATGAACACGTGGTCGCCCCAGACCTGGTCGAGCAGCTGCGTGCGCGAGTAGACGCGCTCCGGGTGGGTCATGAAGAAGTGCAGCAGCCGGAACTCGGTGGGGCCCATGGCGAGCGCCTGGCCCTTGCCCGTCACCACGTGCGAGGCCGGGTCGATGCGCAGGCCGTGGTACTCGACCACGTCGTCGGTCATCTCCGGCGCGCGGCGGCGCAGCACCGCCTTGATGCGGGCCTGCAGCTCCTTCATCGAGAACGGCTTCGTGACGTAGTCGTCCGCCCCGGTCTCGAGGCCGCGCAGCTTGTCCTCCTCGGCGCCGCGGGCGGTGAGCATGATGATGGGAAGCAGCTTCGTGCGCTCGTCGGCGCGGAGCCGGCGGGCGAGGTCGATGCCGCTCTGGCCCGGCAGCATCCAGTCGAGGAGCACCAGGTCCGGCAGCGCTTCGCGGATGCGCTCCAGGGCCTCCTCGGCGCTCGCGGCCAGGGCAGCCTCGTACCCCGCCTGCGCGAGGTTGAGCGCGACCAGCTCCTGGATGGCGGGTTCGTCTTCGACGACGAGGATGCGGGCGGTCATGCGGCGATCCGGGGGAAATGTGTCCGGCATGTTACGGCCCGGCCATGACAGGCAGGTTACAGCCCCGCGGCCGTTCCCCCGGCCGCCCGGCCCTACACGCGGCGGATCACGAGCGTGGCGTTGGTGCCGCCGAAGCCGAAGGAGTTCGACATCACGGTGTCGAGGCGCGCATCGCGCGTTTCCGTGACGAGGGGCAGGTCGCCCACCGCGGGGTCCGGGGTCACCACGTTCGCGGAACCCGCGATGAATCCGCCCGCCATCATCAGAAGGCAGTAGATCGCCTCCTGCACGCCGGCCGCGCCGAGCGAGTGGCCGGAGAGCGACTTCGTCGACGAGAAGGGCGGCGCCTTGACGCCGAGGGAAGCGAAGATCTCGCGGATGGCCCCCAGCTCGGCGACGTCCCCCACCGGCGTCGAGGTCCCGTGCGTGTTGAGGTAGTCCACGGGCGCCTTCACGTTTTCGAGCGCCATGCGCATGCACCGCACCGCACCCTCCCCGGACGGGGCGACCATGTCGTAGCCGTCGGAGGTCGCGCCGTAGCCGGCCACTTCCCCGTAGATGTGGGCGCCGCGCTTGCGGGCGTGCTCGAGCTCCTCCAGCACGACCATGCCGCCGCCGCCGGCGATCACGAAGCCGTCGCGGTCCGCGTCGTAGGCGCGCGAGGCCTTCGTCGGCTCGGCGTTGCGGCGCGACGAGAGCGCGCCCATCGCGTCGAAGAGGCACGAGAGCGACCAGTGCAGCTCCTCGCCGCCGCCGGCGAACATCACGTCCTGCTTGCCCAGGGCGATCTTCTCGGCGCTCTCGCCGATGCAGTGCGCGCTCGTGGCGCAGGCCGAACCGATGGAGAAGTTGAGGCCCTTGATCTCGAAGGGCGTGGCGAGGCAGGCGGAGGTCGTGCTCGTCATCGTGCGCGGGACCATGTACGGCCCGATGCGCTTGACGCCCTTGCTGCGCGCGATGTCCGCGGCCTCCACCTGGTTCTCGGGGGAGCCGCCGCCGGAGCCAGTGATGAGGCCCGTGCGCGGGTTCGACACCATCTCGGGCGCGAGCCCCGAGTCCGCGATGGCGTCCTTCATCGCCACGTAGGCGTAGGCGGCCGCGGTGCCCATGAACCGCCTGAGCTTGCGGTCGATCGACGCCTCGAGGTCGACGACGGGAGCGCCGGCGACCTGGCTGCGGAAGCCCATCGACTCGTATTCGGGCTGGTGCGTGATCCCCGAGCGCATCTCCCGCAGGGATTCGCTCACGCTCTTCTTGTCGTTGCCCAGGCAGGAGACGATGCCCAGGCCGGTGATGACGACGCGTCGCATCAGAAGTTGTCCGTGGAGGTGAAGAGGCCGACCTTGAGGTCGGTGGCGGTGTAGATCTCGCGGCCGTCGACGAGCATGCGGCCGTCGGCGATGCACAGCACGAGCTTTCGCTCGATGAGGCGCTTGACCGCGAGCTCGTAGGTCACGAGCTTCGCATTCGGAAGCACCTGCCCCGTGAACTTGACCTCGCCCACGCCGAGGGCGCGGCCGCGGCCCAGGTTGCCGCGCCAGCCCAGGTAGAAGCCCACCAGCTGCCAGAGCGCGTCGAGCCCGAGGCATCCGGGCATCACGGGGTCCGTCTCGAAATGGCAGCCGAAGAACCACAGGTCCGGCTTCACGTCGAACTCGGCCACGATCTCGCCCTTGCCATGGGCCCCGCCCTTTCCGCCGATCCGGGCGATGCGGTCGAACATGAGCATCGGCGGCAACGGCAGCCGGGCATTTCCCGGCCCGAACAGGAGGCCGTGGCCGCAGTCGATGAGCTCCTCGCGGGTGTAGGCGTTCTTCTGCTTCAATTCGGAATTCCCGTGACGTGCGCAGGGGGATAGGATACCCCGCCCGGGAACGGCCGTGCTCGGTTCCCCGGGGGGGAATATGGGAAAATGGCGGACTGGAATCCCGAGCCCGTTCCCCATGGACCGCAATACCCCCCGCCCCACCGAGATCAAGCTGCACCAGAAGTCGCGAATCCTCGAGATCGCCTTCGATGATGGCCAGCGCTTCAGCCTGCCCTGCGAGTACCTGCGCGTCTTCTCGCCCTCGGCCGAGGTGCGCGGCCACGGCCCCGGCCAGGAGGTGCTTCAGGTCGGCAAGCGCGACGTGGAGATCAAGGAAATCGAGCCCGTCGGCAACTACGCCGTGAAGCTCGCGTTCTCGGACGGCCACGACACGGGCCTGTACTCCTGGGAATACCTGCACGAGCTGGGCGTGAAGCAGGAATCGAGCTGGAAGAGCTACCTCGCGCGCCTCGAGGCCGCCGGCGCCTCCCGCAACCCGAAATGACCGACAAGACCACCCACTTCGGCTACTCGCAGGTTCCGGAGGACGAGAAGGGCGCCCACGTCGGGCGCGTGTTCACCTCGGTCGCGCAGAACTACGACCGCATGAACGACCTCATGTCGCTCGGCATGCACCGGCTGTGGAAGCACTTCGCCATCCAGCTGGCGGACGTGAAGCCCGGGCAGAAGGTGCTCGACGTGGCCTCCGGCAGCGGCGACCTCGCGCTCGCCTTCGCCAAGCGCGCGGGCGAAACCGGCCTCGTCGTGATGACCGACATCAATGGCGACATGCTCGGCGTGGGGCGCGACAAGGTGATGGACCACGGGCAGATCGCGCCGCCGGCGCTCTGCAACGGCGAGCGGCTTCCGTTTCCCGACGACACGTTCGACTGCGTCACCATCGCCTTCGGCCTGCGCAACTTCACGCACAAGGACCGTGGCCTCGCCGAGTTCGCGCGCGTGGCGCGGCCCGGCGGGCGCGTGCTGGTGCTCGAGTTCTCGAAGGTGTGGAAGCCGCTTTCGGGGCCCTACGACGCGTACTCGTTCAACGTGCTGCCGTGGCTCGGCAAGCACGTCGCCAAGGACGAGGCGGCCTACCAGTACCTCGCCGAGTCCATCCGCATGCACCCCGACCAGGAGACCCTCAAGTCGATGATGGAGGCCGCGGGGCTCGTGAAGGTCGAGTACCACAACCTCACGCTGGGGGTCGTGGCGCTGCACCGGGGGTTCAAGCCGTGATCGGCGCGGTGCCCGCCTCGCTCTCCGCCGTGCCCGCCACCCTCGCCGCCGCGGCCATCAACCGGCTCACGGGCGCGGCGCCGATGTCGCGCGAGCGCCTGGCGCGCTTCGCGGGCAAGTCTGCCCTTTTCCGCGTGGGCCCCCTCCCGGTCGCCCTCACCGTGCAGACCACGGGCGAGGTGCTGCCGGCGGCGGCCGGGGCGGCGCCCGATCTCGAGGTGCGCATGTCGCCCTTCCTGCTGCCGCGCCTGGCGGCCCACGACGAGGCCGCCTACCGCGAGGTGGAGACGACGGGCGACGTGGAATTCGCGGGCGAGGTCGCCTACCTCGCCAAGCACCTGCGCTGGGACGTGGAGGAGGACCTCTCGAAGGTGGTGGGCGATGCGGCTGCCAACCGCGCCATGTCCACCGCCCGCGCCGCCGCCGCGTGGGGCAAGGACGCGACGGAACGGGTCGCGGCCGGCGCCGCCGAGTACTTCACCGAGGAGGATCCCCTCATCGCCTCGCGCGTGAAGGTCGAGGACTTCATCGCCGGCGTCTCCGAGCTGCGCGACGCCGTCGAGCGCCTCGAAAAGCGGATCGAGAGGCTCGAAGGGAAGGCGTGATGCCTTCCACGCGTCACTCCGCCTCCGGCATCGCCCTCGTCGTCGTTTCCGCCTGCGGCTTCGGCGCGATGGCGATCCTCGCGCGCGGGGTCTTCGCGGCGGGGGGCAACGTGCCGGGCCTGCTGCTCGCGCGATTCGCCATTGCGGGCGCGATCCTTGCCACCATCATGGTCGTGCTGCGCCGCCGCTGGCCGCGCGGGCGGCCGCTCGTGGTGGCGGTCGGCATGGGCGCCATCGGCTACGCGGGGCAGGCCGCGTGCTTCTTCTCCGCGCTGCACTACGCCTCGGCCGGGCTCGTGGCGCTGCTGCTGTACGTCTACCCAACGCTGGTGGTCATCCTTTCGGCGATCTTCCTCGGCGAGCGGCTCACGGCCGCGCGCCTGGCGCTCCTCGGCCTGGGCTTCGCGGGCCTCGCGCTCATGCTGGGCGGCGGATCGGGCTCGGCGACGGGCGTGGCCCTGGGCCTCGGCGCTGCCGCCATCTACTCGGTGTACATCCTCGTGGGCGCGCGCGAGCTCTCGCACACCGATGCGCTCGCGAGCACCACTGTGGTGTGCCTCGCCGGCGCGGTCACCTTCGCGATCGCCGGGCCCTTTACCGAGCCGCGCTTCCCCGGCACGTGGTGGGGATGGGCGGCCCTGGTGGCGCTCGCAGTGGTGGGCAGCGTGGTCGCGATCCTCGCCTTCTTCGAGGGCCTGAAGCGCGTGGGCCCCTCGACCGCCTCCGTCGTCTCCACGTTCGAGCCGGTGTTCACGGCGGCGCTCGCGTGGATCGTGCTGGGCGAGAGCCTCGAGGCAGCGCAGCTCGCGGGCGGCGCGATGGTGCTCGCGAGCGCGGCGATGCTGGCGAGAACCCGCGGGCGGTTGTCTGGCGATTCGTGATCCCCGACGCGCTTCCGGCCCGGACACTTGGATTGCCCATGCTAGGATTCCACAGCGACCGTTAGCCAAGATTGTTTCGGGCTTACGGCGTACACCAGATCGCTTCCGACTTCGAGCGCCCGTCGCCGATCGGCAACGCGGCAAATTCGAGAGTTCTCCCGGCGCGCCCGATTCTCTCGGAGTGCGTCCCGTTGATCTTTCCGCCGACTTCAATTCGAATCGCTTCGTGCGCCACCGGGCGCAAGATCGCGGCATGGCCTTCTCGGCCCCGGCCACGGTGACGATCACCGCGAACGCCACGGCGGCTTCGGGCGCCACCATTTCGCAGGTGGAGTTCCTACAGGGCGCCACCGTGGTGGGCACGGCAACTTCGAGCCCCTACACCTTCAGCTGGACCGGCGTGGCGCAGGGCGCCTACACCCTCACCGCGCGAGCCACCGACAGCCGCACCAGCCAGGCGACGTCCAGTCCTGTCTCGATCAGCGTGGGGGCGGGCGCACCCGCTCTCGCCATTGCCGCCGCCGCGGACCTGGACGGCTCGACGGTGAACGAGGGCACGGTGCTCATCAATGGTTCGATCACGGCGCCTCCCAACTCGGGGGTCACCGTGAACGGGATGCTGGCCACGGTGGGCACCGACAACCAGTTCTCGGTGAACGATGTGCCGCTCGTGGCGGGTGCGAACACGATCACCCTCACGGTGACGATCCAGGACGGGGCCACGGCGAGCCGGGCGATCACCATCAACAGCAGCGGGGCCGCCGCACCCTTTACCGTCTCCATCGACGAGCCCGACGGGATCGCGCCGCACACGATCACGATCAACGTAGCGGGAGGGGGAACACCGGCGGCGTCGGTCGAGATCGACGTGGATGGCAACGGGACGGTGGACTTCACCACGCAGGGGATTCCGGCGGCGGGGGGCGCAGGCCACCTACAGCTCGGCCGGGACGGTGAGGCCGAGGATCACTTTCAAGGACGCCGGCGGCAGCGTGATCTACACCACCACGAAGCAGGTGCACATCGTGGACCCGGCGGACAAGTACAACCTGGTGAGAGGGGCGTACACGGACACGGTGAACCGACTGAAGGCGGGCACCAATGCCACGGCGCTCAACCTCTTCTTCGGGTACGCCAGGGCAACCTACGAGGACATCTTCACGAAGCCGGGAACGGACTTGCCAGCGATTGCCAATCAACTCGGGACTGTCGAGAGCATCAATTTCTCGAAGAGCTCGGCCGAGATAGTCATGCCCCGGATGGTGAGCGGCACCAAGCAGATATTCATGATCTACCTGGTGCGAGGCGAAGATGGAATATGGCGAATTGAGGCCCTCTGACATGAAACGTGACGAGCAATTGGCGTGTACACCCGCAATAGGCTCACGAACCAGTGGGCCGGCATGGATTCTGGCGCTTTGCCTTGCCGTAGTGGCTTCCCATGGAGAGGCGGCCGTCGGTTCGCCCCTGTCGTTCGGCAAGCCGGACTTCGAACTGACGGGGCGCCTATACGACGGCATCACGAAGGAGCCTATCGAGGGGGCCTATGTGGTGGCGCTCTACTACGTGGACATCACTGGACCGGCGGCACTCACCTCGCACTGCAAGCGCGCCAAAGGCATGTACACCGGGAAAGATGGCGCGTTTCATTTCCCGGTCGAGAGGCTCGATGGCAACAGCCCCGGGATGGTCATGGCGATCAAGCCGGGGTACTTCAGCCTTCCGGGATACACGCCGCCCGCCTCCGTCCAAAGAAAGCAGGGAAAGGAAGCGTACACGGGGCGCGACCTTCCCTTGCAGAAGCAGAATCCAGCGGCCCCGTCGTGGCAGTTGGGGCACGGTGACGTCTACCGAAGTCATGCGGAGTCGCGCGAGGACGTCGAAGCGGCAATTGAATTCTTGAAGTTAGAGCTTTCGGAGGAGCAACGCCTAGGCGCAAGGAAACAAGGTTTACACGCGTTAAGAGGGATGATCGAGGAACTTCAGTCGCGCCCTGTGCGAAAGGGGGGCAAATGATCAAGATGCATCGCAGTCAGCACGGTCACGCCCGACGCATGGTGAGATGGTGGCTCACTACTTCTGCGGTGCTGGTGCTTGC
>JBBIJT010000093.1:0-14412 GCA_037445795.1 Betaproteobacteria bacterium
GCCCGGCGCGCGCGAGCGACGCGGCGCGCTCCCGCGCGTAGCGCTCGCGCTCGGCGAGCCGCGCCTGCAGGGGGCCCCACTTGCGGCGGATCTTCTCGCGGTGCGCGGCGAGCGCCTCGCGATCGCGGTTGGCCTCGGCACCGGCGCCCGAAGCGCCCTCCGCGGCGCGATAGATGGCGGTGGGCGAGGGCGAGAACGCGAAGGGGCCGCGCGCCGCGAGCTGCAGCCAGAAGTCCCAGTCCTCGAGCATCCCGAAGGCGGCGTCGAACCGGCAGCCGTCGCGCACGGGCAGGCACGAGAAGAGCGCGGCGTGGATGGCGATGTAATTGGACTGGAACAGCGCGAACCGGTCGAAGGGGCCGCCGAAGACGCGCCCTTCGCCTCCGGGGCCGGTGAGCCGCGTCTGGCTGTAGGCCGCGATCGCCCCGGGCACGGAGGCGAGCGCCGCGAGGAGGCCCTCGTAATGGCGCGGCTCCAGCTCGTCGTCGTCGTCGAGGAACGCGAGCCATTCCCCACCAGCGGCGGCGAGGCCGGCGTTGGCGGCTTGCACGCGGTCGTAGGGGCCGCCGCCCACCACGCGCACCGGGATCGTCCCCGCGCGCCGCGATGCGAGCCGGCCCGAGGCGGCGGAATCGACGAGCACGATCTCGTCCGGTGGCCGGGTCTGCGCGGCAAGGCTCGCCAGCGCGCGGTCGAGCGTGTCGCGACCGAGGGTGCGCACGATCACGCTGACCCGGGACATGGGAAATGACGGAGAATGGAAACGGTGCAATCTTACCGTGAAGATCCCGGGGCTCCGTCGCGCACGCCGGCCGCCGCCGGCGGGCCCGCGGCCGGGGAAGCGCTGCGCGCCGCCGAGTCGTGGTTCGCGTCCCGCGGCTGGCAGGCCTTCGATTTCCAGCGCCAGGTGTGGGAGGCGTACCTCGCCGGCCGGTCCGGCCTCGTGCATTCGGCGACGGGCACGGGCAAGACGCTCGCGGCGTTCCTGGGGCCGGTGGCCGAGGCCGTCGCGGAGGATTGCCGCGCGACGGCGCATCTTCGCGTGCTCTGGATCACCCCGATGCGCGCGCTGGCGGGCGACACCGCGCATTCGCTGGCGGCGGCGGTCGCGGGCCTGGGGCTCGGCTGGACGGTGGGCTTGCGCACGGGCGACACGCCGCCCGCCGAGCGCGCGAAGCAGTCGCGGCGCCTTCCCTCGGCGCTCGTGACCACGCCCGAGAGCCTTTCGCTGCTGCTTTCGCAGGCGGACGCGCGCGAGCGCCTCGCCAGCGTGCGCGCGGTGATCGTGGACGAATGGCACGAGCTCCTCGGCAACAAGCGCGGCGTACAGGTCGAGCTCGCGCTCGCCCGCCTGCGGCACTGGAACCCGGCGCTTCGCACCTGGGGCCTCTCGGCCACGCTCGGCAACCTCGACGAGGCGCTCGACCGTCTCCTCGCGGGCGCCGCGGGCCTCGTGGTGCGCGGCGTGGCCGACAAGCCGGTCGTGATCGACACGCTCATCCCGGCGGACGCCGGGCGCGTCCCCTGGGCGGGCCACCTGGGCCTCGCGATGCTGCCCGAAGTCCTGCAGGCGCTCGAGGGCTCGCGCTCGACGCTCGTGTTCACCAACACGCGCTCGCAGGCGGAGATCTGGTACCAGGCGCTCATCGAGGCGAGGCCCGACTGGGCGGGGCTCGTGGCGCTGCACCACGGCTCGCTCGACGCCGACGCGCGCCGCTGGGTGGAGCAGGGGCTCAAGGAGGGCAGGCTCAAGGCCGTCGTGGCGACCTCGAGCCTCGACCTCGGCGTGGACTTCTCGCCCGTGGAGCGCGTGCTGCAGGTCGGGAGCCCCAAGGGCGTGGCGCGGCTGCTGCAGCGCGCCGGCCGCTCGGGGCACTCGCCCGGCGAGACGAGCCGCGTGAGCTGCGTTCCCTCGCATGCGCTCGAGTTCGTCGAGGCGGCCGCGGCGCGGCGGGCCGCCCAGGCCGGCCGCATGGAGTCGCGCCGCCCCGTGGAGAAGCCGCTCGACCTCCTCGCGCAGCACCTCGTCACGATCGCCGCGGGCGAGGGCTTCGTCGAGGCGGAGCTCAAGGCCGAGGTGATGTCGACGCGGGCCTTCCGCGACCTCACGGACGCCGAGTGGCGCTGGGCCATGGACTTCGTGAGCCGCGGCGGCGAGGCCCTCAAGGCCTACCCCGAGTACCGGCGCGTCGAGGAAGTGGACGGCTGGCACGTGGTGCGCGACGCCGCCATCGCGCGCCGGCACCGCATGTCCGTGGGCACCATCGTGTCGGACGCCTCGATGGACGTGCGCTACCTCAACGGCAGGCGCCTCGGCCACGTCGAGGAGTCCTTCATCGCATGGCTCTCGCCGGGCGACGCGTTCGTGTTCGCGGGGCACGTGCTCGAGCTCATCCGCGTCGAGAACATGACGGCGCTGGTGAAGCCGGGCAGGCCCGGGGCGGCCACGGTGCCGCGCTGGCAGGGCGGCCGCAGCCCGCTTTCGAGCGAGGTCTCCGACAGCGTGCGGGAGCTCCTGGAAGCGCACATCGCGGGCCGCGCCGACGAGCCGGAGATGCGGGCCGTGGCCCGGCTCCTCGCGCTGCAGCGCTCGTGGTCGCGCGTTCCGCGGCGCAACGAGCTGCTGGTGGAGCAGTGCGAGACGCGCGAGGGCCACCACCTGTTCTTCTACCCCTTCGAGGGGCGGCACGTGCACGTGGGCCTCTCGGCGCTCCTCGCGTGGAGGCTCTCGCGAACGCGCGCGTCGTCGTTCTCCATGGCCTTCAACGACTACGGGTTCGAGCTGCTCTCGCGCGAGCGCTTCGAGCTGGGGCCGCTCATCCGGGCGGGGCTCCTCTCGCCGGACAACCTGCTCGCCGACGTGCTCGCGAGCCTCAACGCGGCCGAGCTTTCGAAGCGCCAGTTCCGCGAGATCGCGCGGGTCGCGGGCCTCGTGTTCCAGGGATACCCGGGGCAGCCCAAGACGGCGAAGCAGGTGCAGGCCACGAGCGGGCTCATCTACGAGGTCTTCGCGCGGTGGGATGGCGGCAACCCGCTCCTCGCGCAGGCCGAGCGCGAGGTGCTGGAGCGGGAGCTCGAGTTCTCGCGGCTCGCCCGGGCGATGGGGCGGCTCGCGACCTCGCCGGTGGTGCTGCGCGGGACGCACAAGCCCACGCCCTTCGCGTTCCCGCTCATGGTGGCGCGGCTTCGCGAGAAGCTCACGAGCGAGAAGCTCGCCGACCGCGTGCGGCGCATGCAGCTCGAGTTCGACCGGGCCTCGGAGGAGCCGGGCGAGGACGCGCAGGCGGAGCTCTTCCGGTGACCGAGTGCGTCGTCGCGAGCGAGCGCCTCGTGCTGCTGCCCCAGCGCGCGGCGTGGTGGCCGGCGGGCAATACGCTCTTCGTGGCGGACTTCCACCTCGGCAAGGCCGCGAGCTTCAGGCGCCTGGGCGTCCCGGTGCCCTCGGGGACGACGACCGACAACGTCGACCGGCTGGAGCGATGCCTCGCCGCGACGGGCGCGGGGCGGGTGGTATTCCTCGGGGACTTCCTGCACAGCGCCGAGGGGAGGGCGGAGCGCACGCTCGCGACGTTCGGCGAATGGCGCGCTAGCCGTGCCGCGCTCGATCTCGTGCTGGTGCGGGGCAACCACGACGACCGGGCGGGCGACCCGCCGGCCACCTGGAACTTCGCGTGCGTCGATCCCGGCAGCGTCCTCGGCCCGTTCGCGCTGGTGCACGAACCGGCCACCGTCCGCGGCCGCTACGCGCTCGCGGGCCACGTCCATCCGGCCGTGCGGCTTTCCGAGCGTGGCGGCCAGTCGGTGCGGTTGCCCTGCTTCTGGTTCGGCTCGCGCGTGGGCGTGCTGCCCTCCTTCGGCGCGTTCACCGGCTCCGCGGCGGTGCGCCCCCGCGCGGGCGACCAGGTCTTCGTCGTCGCCGACGACGAAGTGATCCGCGTTCGCTAGGGACAGGTTTTGGGGACGGGTCAAGAGAACGGTCCCCAAAACCTGTCCCTGCTCAGCGCTCGGGCGGGCGGATCTCGCCGAAGCGGGGGAGAAACATGCCCGTGCGGCGATCCTCGAAGAAGTGGGCGAGCGTCCGGCGCACGCTGGCGAAGGCCACCTCGTCCCAGGGGACCTCGTCCTCGCGCACGAGCTTCACCTCGAGGCTCTCGACGCCGGGCGAGAAGTCGAGGTCCAGCAGCCGCGCGCGGAAGATGACGTAGACCTGGCTGATGTGCGGCACGGAGAAGAGCGTGTAGAGCTGCTCGACCTCGATGCGGGCGTTGGCCTCCTCGAGCGCCTCGCGGGCCGCACCCTCCGGCGCCGTCTCGTTGTTCTCCATGAATCCCGCCGGAAGCGTCCACTTGCCGTGGCGCGGCTCGATGGCGCGGCGGCACATCAGGATGCGGTCCTCCCAAACGGGAACGGAACCGACGACGACCTTGGGGTTCTGATACTGGATGTGCCCGCACGCGGGGCAGACGGCCCGCGGGTGCGTATCCCCGTCCGGGACCTTGTATTCCACCTTGGCGCCGCAGGCGCTGCAGTGGTTGATCGGTACCGCTTGGCGGGTCATGCGACGCCGCGCGCAGGCAGGGAAGGCATGCGCGCCATGTTATCATAAGCCCATGAAAAGTCTCGGGAAAACGTTCCTCCTCCTGGCCCTTGCCTGGGCCGGCGGGGCGCAGGCCGTGTTCGGCCCCGGCGAGAAGGTCATCGTCCTCAACTCGGGCGACGGCAGCGTCTCCATCATCGACCCCCTCACGCGGCAGGAAGAGAAGCGCATTCCCGTGGGCAAGGAGCCGCACCACCTCATGGCCACGCCCGACAACAAGGAGCTCATCGTCGCCAACGCCGCGAGCAACGACCTCGTGTTCCTCGACCCGAAGACGGGCGAGATCCTGCGCCGCGTGCCCGACATCAGCGACCCGTACCAGATCGGCTATTCGCCCGACCGGAAGTGGTTCGTCTCCGCCTCCAATCGGCTCGACCGCGTGGACATCTACCACGGCGCCACCCTCAAGCTCGCCAGGCGCCTTCCCACGGGCAAGGTCCCCAGCCACATCGCCTTCTCCGCCGACAGCAAGCTGGCCTTCGTGACGATGCAGGAGTCCAACGAGTTCGCGGCCATCGACCTCGAGAGGCAGGAGATCCTGTGGACGATGCCCACGGGCAAGCAGCCGGCCGGCATCTGGATGACGCCCGACGACCGGCACCTGCTCATCGGCATCACGGGGGAGAGCCACGTCGAGGTGGTCGACTGGCGCGCGAGGAAGCTCGTGAAGAAGCTGCTCACCGGCCTCGGCGCCCACAACTTCGTCGCGAGGGGCGACGGCCGCCACGTGTTCCTGTCGAACCGCATGGCGAATACCATCTCGCTCATCGACCAGAAGACCCTCGAGGTGAAGGAGACCTTCGGCGTTCCCGGGGGGCCCGACTGCATGGAGATCACGAAGGACGGCAGGCAGCTCTGGACCACCACGCGCTGGATCCGCGCGCTCACCGTCGTGGACCTGGAGACGAAGAAGGTCCTGTACCAGATACCCGTGGGCAGGTCGCCGCACGGGCTCTACTTCCAGTCGCACGCGCCGCGCCAGTGAGATTCCCCGCGCTCCTCGCCATCGCCGCGCTGGCCGCGCCCGCCGCCGGCGCCGCCCCCTGCGCGGGCACCGTCTACCTCACGTTCGACACGGGCACCATGGAGCCGGCCGAAGCCATCGCCGGCATCCTCGACAAGCACCAGGTGAAGGCCACCTTCTTCCTCGCCAACGAGAAGACGAAGCGCGGCGACATGTCGCTCGACGCCTCGTGGGCCCCTTACTGGAAGAGGCTCGCCGACGCCGGCCATGCCTTCGGCTCCCACACCTGGCGGCACTGGTACTTCGCCGGCGACACGGCGAGGGGAAAGATCCGCTACGCGCCGATGGGCGGCACGCAGGGAGAGATGCTCGACGCGGCCGCCCTGTGCGCGGAACTGAAGAAGCCCGAGGAGGCCTTCCGCGCCATGACGGGCCGCGGCTTCGACGGCCTCTGGCGCGCCCCCGGCGGGCGGATCACGCCGCTTGCCGTCGAGTACGCGAAGGGCTGCGGCTTCACCCACGCGGGATGGACGCCCGCGGGCTTCAGCGGCGACGAGCTGCCCTCGGACCGCTACCCGGGCGACAAGCTCATCGAGCGCCAGCTGCGCGACATCAAGGACGGCGACATCCTGCTCTGGCACCTGGGCATCTGGTCGCGCCAGGAGCCGCTTTGGCCGCAGCTCGACCGCCTCATCGCGGGCCTCAAGGCGAAAGGCCTTTGCTTCGCCCGCCTCACGGACGACCGCAAGTGGAATCGCTGGTGATGCTGTGGGCGAGGCTGCACGACGCCGTCTTCGAGGCGGTGGTGCAGCCGCTGCTCTTTCGCCTCGGCATGGTCTCGTGGCTCGAGGCCGCCTTCGACGCGACGGAGATCTTCCTCGTCGGCGCCATCGAGGTGGCCGTCCTCGCCCTCGTGCTGGGCGCGCTCGAGAAGTGGCGCCCCGTGGAGGTGTGGGCCGACCGCCGCCCCGTGCGCGTGGACGTGATCTACACGCTCCTCGTGCGGCTGGGCGTCATCCCGCTCGCCATCTTCTTCCTCCTGCTGCCCGCCGTGACGGCCCTCGACGGGTGGCTGCGCATGCACGACATCATCCCGCCGAAGCTCGAGGACATACTTCCGGCCCTCTTCGCGCACCCGTTCGCGTCCTTCCTCGCCTACCTGGTCGTCATCGACTTCGTCATGTACTGGCTGCACCGGGCGCAGCACCGCTTCGGCTTCTGGTGGGCGCTGCACGCGCTGCACCACAGCCAGCGCGAGATGACCTTCTGGACGGACGACCGCAACCACCTGCTCGACACGCTGATGATCGACGCCTCGCTCGCGATCGTGGCGCTCGCGGTGGGCGTGGCGCCGGGGCAGTTCGTGGCGATCGTGGCGCTGTCGCGCGCGCTCGAGAGCCTCGCCCACGCCAACGTGCGGATGTCGTTCGGGCGCGTGGGCGAGCGGCTCCTCGTGAGCCCGCGCTTCCACCGCGTGCACCACGCCATCGGGCTGGGACACGAGGGTGGGCCGCGCGGCTGCAACTTCGCCGTGCTCTTCCCCGTCTGGGATCACCTCTTCGGCACGGCCAACCCCATCCGCGACTACCCGGCCACGGGCATCCGCGACCAGCTGCACGGGCGCGACTACGGCGAGGGCTTCTGGCGGCAGCAGTGGCTGGGACTCAAGCGGCTGGCGGGGCGCGCGTGAGCATCGCCTCGCGCCTCGCGGCGCTCCTCCTGGCCTCGCCGCTCGTCGCCGGCGCGGCGCCCGAGATGCCCTCTCGCGCGTGGACGGCGGCCGAGCCCGCGCCGGCCGGGCTTCGCGTCGGTGCGGCCGCAATCATCTACCGATGGGCGGCGCCGCTCGCGAAGGAGGCGCCGGCCGACGACGACCGCCGCGCCCGCGTGGGGTTCGTCCGCGTGGCGCCCAAGGGCTTCGCGGAACCCTCGTGGCAGGCGGTGGAAGGCGGCTTCGCCTCGCGCTTCGACATCGCGTCCGAGGGAGCCCTCGGCATTCGCGTGCGCCTGGACCTGGCGGGAACGGGTGACCTCGAGGTGCGCGCGCGCGACGGGCAGGGGCGCGTGGAATCGATGGCGGTCCCCGCGGGAACTCCCGTTGCCTGGGGACCGTGGACGGAAGGCGCGTCGCAATCCGTCGAGGTGTTCTCGCGCAGCCTGCCGGCCCCGGGATCCCTGAGGATCGGCGGCGTCGTCCATTTCGACCGGCCCCTCGACGCGAAGGCGGCAGGGGCCTGCACCATCGACGCGTCGTGCACCACCGGCGACGCCGCCCTCGACGCCGCCATCGCGGAGCGCCGCAAGTCGATGGCCCGCATCACGTTCGTCGACGGCGGCAAGGCGTACGCGTGCACCGGCACGCTGATGAACACGGAGAAGTTCCCGGTGCCGTACTTCCTCACGGCGAACCACTGCATCGGGCGGGCCGAGGTCGCCACCAGCATCTCGAGCTTCTGGTTCTACGAGGCCACGGCCTGCGCCTCGGGCGTGACCAGCAGCGACTACAAGCAGGTGAGCGGCGGCATGAAGATCGACTTCGCCGACCCGAACACCGACCACACCCTCCTCGTGATGAACTCGGCGCCGCCCTCGGGGACCGTGTTCTCGGCGTGGAACGCGGCGAAGCTCACGCAGGGCGTGCAGGTGGTGAGCCTGTCGCACCCCGCGGGCGACGTGTCCAAGTGGGCGCTCGCGACCCTGACGGGCACGGCGCGCTTTCCGGGCTGGGAGCAGTCGGCCTGGCTCGCAACCTACTCCCGCGGCATCATCCAGGGCGGCTCCAGCGGCTCGGGGCTCTACACGCTCTCGGGGGGATCGCTGCAGCTGCGCGCCATCCTCTCGGCCACCACGATCGACGCCGAGGGCGGGCTCTCCTGCACGAACCTCGACCAGTTCGGGGTGTACAACCGACTGGACGTGTTCTACCCCGAAGTCGCGCGCCGCCTCATGGCGAGCCCGCCTCCGGTCACCGACGACCACGGCGACCGCCCCGAGGAGGCCACCACCGTCGCGATCGGCCCCGGCGGGGCGACGGTCGCCGGCCGCATCGACTATCCGGGGGACGTGGACGTGTTCCGCATCCCCGTGGCGGCCGCCGGGACGCTCTTCGTGCGCGCCTCCGGGGGGATGGATACGGTCGGCGTGCTCCTCGACGCGAACGGCGAGCGGATCGCCTCGAATGACGACGCCGAGACGCGCGCCGTCGATTTCGGCCTCGCGCAGCGCGTGGCGGCGGGAACCTACTACCTCGTCGTGTCGCGCTGGGAGTCGGCGGGAACGGGGCCCTACACGCTGTCGTTCTCCCTCAGCTCGGCGACGGACAACTACACGGACCTGTGGTGGAACCCCAGCGAGTCGGGGTGGGGCATCAACCTCAACCACCAGGGCGCGATCATCTTCGCCACGCTGTTCACCTACGGCGCCGACGGCACCCCCGCCTGGCTCGTGATGTCGCGCGGCGACCGCCAGGCCGACGGCAGCTTCCGGGGCGACCTCTTCCGCACGACCGGGACCCCGTTCGACTCGAGCCCGTGGTCGGCCGTCTCGTACGAGCTCGTGGGCTCGATGAGCGTCTCCTTCCCCTCGGCGGACGAGGGCGTCCTCGCCTACAACGTGGGGGCCGCCCGCGTGACGAAGTCGATCCGGCGCATGCGCTTCTCGAGCAACACCACCTGCGCGTGGTCGGTGTTCGACCGCAGCTACGCGAGCAACTACCAGGACCTCTGGTGGAAGGCCGACGAGCCGGGCTGGGGCCTCAACCTCGCGCACCAGGGCGACATCCTGTTCGCCACGCTCTTCACCTACGGCGCCGACGGGCGGGCGCGGTGGTTCGTGATGTCCCGCGGCGACCGCGTCGGGTCGGCCTCGGCCTTCGAGGGCCCGCTCTACCAGACGGCCGGCCCGCCCTTCAATGCGAGCCCCTGGGGGGCCGTCGCGAACACCGAGGTCGGCCGGATGCGCCTCTCGTTCTCGGACGGCAACACCGGCACGCTGGCCTACACCGTGAACGGGGCCAGCGTCACCAAGCCCATCGCCCGGCTCGTGTTCGGCACGCCCGCCCCGGAGTGCGCCGATGAGTGAGGCCGCGCGTCCGGCCTCCACGGGCGTGGCCACGATCGAGTCGATCGACCACGAGGGCGTGGGCGTGGCCCACGTCGACGGCAAGGTCGTCTTCATCGACGGCGGCCTCACGGGCGAGCGCGTCGCCTTCGAGCGGCGGCGCAGCCGCGGCAACTTCGATCTCGCCACGGCCACCGAGGTGCTCGCGGAGTCGAGCCAGCGCGTGACGCCGCGCTGCGCCTGGTTCGGCACCTGCGGCGGATGCGCGATGCAGCACGTGGAGCCGGCGGCGCAGGTGGCGGCCAAGCAGCGCGTGCTGGAGGACAACCTCGCGCGCATCGGCAAGGTCGTGCCGGAGTCCATCCTGCCGCCGATCCACGGCCCGGCCTGGGGCTACCGCAACCGCGCGCGCCTCTCGGTGCACTACGTGGCGAAGAAGGGCGGGGTGCTGGTGGGCTTCCACGAGCGCAAGTCGAGCTACGTGGCCGACGTGCGCTCCTGCGAGATCCTGCCGCCGGCGGTGTCGAGCCTCATCGTGCCGCTGCGCGAGATGTTCACGACGATGGACCTCCGCGAGCGCCTGCCGCAGGTGGAGCTCGCCGTGGGCGAGGCCGTCACGGTGCTCGTCCTTCGCCACCTGGAGCCCCTGGGCGAGGAGGACAAGACGAAGCTCCGCGCCTTCGCCGACCGCCACGGCATCCAGTGGTGGCTGCAGCCGAAGGGGCCCGACACCGCGCACCCGTTCCACCCGGAATCGGCGCCGGCGCTCGACTACCGCCTGCCGGAGTTCGGCCTCTCCATCGCCTTCCGGCCGACGGAATTCACGCAGGTGAACGCGGGCGTCAACCGCGCGCTGGTGCGGCGCGCGGTCGACCTGCTCGACCCCCGGCCCGGCGAGCGCATCGGCGACCTCTTCTGCGGGCTGGGCAACTTCACGCTGGCCATCGCGAGCCGGGGCGCCAGGGTCGTCGGCATGGAGGGGCTCGCGACGCTCACCGCGCGCGGCGAGGAGAACGCCCGGGCCAACGGGCTCGAGGGCCTCGCGAGCTTCCTCACCTACGACCTCTACACCGACGCGCCGGGCGCCCTCGCGCGACTGGGGCCCGTGGACCGGCTCCTCATCGACCCGCCGCGCGACGGGGCCGTGGAGATCTGCAAGGCGCTGCCGGATGCCGGCGCCCCGTCGCGGATCGTCTACGTCTCCTGCAGCCCGTCGACGCTCGCGCGCGACGCGGGCGTGCTCGTGAACGTGAAGGGCTACCGGCTCCTCGCCGCGGGCGTGGTCAACATGTTCCCGCACACGGGGCACGTGGAGTCGATCGCGGTCTTCGGCCGCATATAGAAAACGGCTTATAAGCAGAATCTCAATCATTGATTGGACGCTCCCGGGACGGGATTCCTAGAATTCGGCGAGATGCGGCCCGCGTCCGCCGGATGCGGGCTCCCCCATACCACCCAGGAGAATGTCCATGAACGACGTTCTTGCGAAGAACCGGGCGACGACGGCCGAGGAAGCGGCGAAGATCGTCCCGCGCGCGGAGTTCCGGGTCTTCGGGCAGGGCGTCATCGACACCGTGCGGGCCCACATGTACAACGGCCGCACCGTTCTCCAGGCGGCGCGGCGCATGCCGGCCGAGACCTACTTCCTGTCGGTCAACACCAACGACGCCAACGTGAAGGTGCGCGACGGCCTGCTCGACATCAAGACCAAGGTGGGCGAGACCCCCGAGGGCTACGAGATATTCCAGCCGCGGGGGAAGTTCCAGTTCCCGGTGAGCCGCGCCGACCTCGCGACGATCCTCGGGCACCTGAAGGCCGAGATGAAGCTGGACCGCGACTCCTACACCATCGCTGAGTTCATCGAGATGGCGCGCACCCACCCCGCGCTTCGCGTGGTCACCGAGGAGAAGATGCGTTAAGGCTTCACCATCGACGGCATCATCTGCGAGTACGCCCAGGTGTGGCTCAACGGCGCGCTCGTCGAGACGGCGTGTGCCGAGAGCGAGAACTACGCCGGCATGCGCAAGGTGGTCGACGAGCTGGGGATCTCCGAGCTGCCCAACACGAACTACCTGCGCGCGGCCAAGCGCGTGGTCGGGGCTAGGCCGGCGCAGTGCCGGATGAAGGTGCCTCGCGGTGAACACGCAGGAGGCGGGCTGGCGGATGCCTGAGGCGGCCGCGAGGCTGCTCGTCCCGCCTCGCCGCGGCGACGTGTGGGGCGGGCTCGCGGCGATGCTCGTCGCGCTGCCGGCCGCCATCGGCTTCGGCGTCACGGTCTTCGCCGCCATCGGGCCCGGGTTCGCGGTCCACGGCGCCTTCGCCGGCATCGTGGGAACGATCCTGATTGGCCTCGTCGCCTCGAGCCTCGGCGGGACCGAGCGGCTGGTGAGCGCCCCGTGCGCGCCGGCCGCCGCCATCCTGTCCGCCTTCGCCCTCGAGATGGCGCACCGCGGCGACGACCCGCACGTGATCGTCCTCATGCTCGTCATCGTGGGCGTGCTCGCGGGCGTGATCCAGGTCCTCCTCGGGCTCGTCGGCGTCGGCGGCCTCATCAGGTACATCCCCTACCCCGTCGTGAGCGGATACCTCACGGGCGTGGGGCTCATCATCATCGGCAGCCAGGTGCCGAAGCTGCTGGGAGTGCCGGACGAGATGAACTTCCTCGCGAGCCTCGGCAGCCCGGCGAGCTGGGACTGGCGCTCGATCGCCATCGGCACGGTCACGGCCGCCATCGTGGTCGCCGCGCCGCGATGGAACCTGCGCATACCGGGCACCATCCTCGGCATCGCGGCCGGCGTCGCCGTCTACTTCCTGCTCGCGATGCGCGACCCCGGCCTGCTCGTGCTCGCGGGCAACGACCTCGTCCTGGGCCCGCTCGGCGGCTCCGGCGGCGACTTCCTCGAGTCCTTCGTCGAGCGCTGGGGCGCCATCGGCCGCATGGGCGTCGGGCACGTCGCGGGCCTCGCCGGCAGCGCCATCACGCTGGCGGCGCTGCTCTCGATCGACACCTTGAAGACCTGCGTGGTGCTGGACAAGCTCACGCGCTCCCGGCACGACTCCGACCGCGAGCTCATCGCGCAGGGCGTGGCGAACGTCGCCTCCTCGGCCTGCGGCGGCATCTCCGGCGCCGGCACGATGGGCGCCACCCTCGTGGGCCTCAACAGCGGGGCGCAGACGCGCGCCGTCGGCATGATCCAGACCATGGCCGACCAGCGCGTCTACTACGTGGACTGGGTGAAGGTGGGCACGCCCATCGCCGTGACCACCATGTTCATCATGTGGTGGGTCGGCCAGAAGGTGATCTTCCGCATCCCGAAGGACGAGCGGGTGCCGCAGCTCGAAGGGGGCCTCGGGCTCGTGAAGGACCAGTACGAGTCCCTCGGGCCGCTCACGAAGCCGGAGAAGAAGGCCATCGCGATCTTCTCGCTGGTGCTGGCCCTCTGGATGACCGACATCTTCCACATGGAGTGGTTCGGCGTGGAGATCAGCGCCCCCTTCGCGGCGCTGCTCGGCGCGGTGATCGTCCTCTTCCCGCGCTACGGCGTGCTGCAGTGGTCGGAGGCGGAGATCCCCTGGCACCTTCCCATCTTCAGCGCCGGGGCCTATGCCGGCGGCCTCGCCCTCGACGACACCGGCGCGGCGGCGTGGGGCGTCAAGGTGCTCTTCGGCAGCTTCGACCTGAAGAGCGTGCCCTTCGGCGTGGCCTACACGATCGTGATCGCGGTGATGATGTACAGCCACCTGCTCACCACCTCGAAGACGGTGCGCACGCTCATCATGCTGCCCATCATCATCACGCTGGCGAAGTCGCTGGGCTGGAACCCGGTGTCGTTCGCGCTGCCGGCGGCGCTGTGTATCGAGTGGGTGGTGGGATTGCCCATCAGCGGCAAGCCCAACGTGATCCTCTTCTCCACCAACCAGTATTCCGTGGGCGACAACTTCCGGTACGGGATCACGGCCTGCACCGTGGGCGTCGTGCTGCTCGTGCTCTCGGCGATGACCTGGTTCCACTGGATCGGCCTCACGCCGGCCTTCTGGGCGACGGCGCCATGAGGCCCCTCGCCATCCTCGCCCTCGCGCTCGCGTGCGGCGCGGCGCAGGCCCTGGAGATCCGCCGATACGAGACGCGGATCGACGTCGATCGCGACGGCGCGGCGCTCGCCACGGCGGCGGTCGACCTCGCGGGGGCCGCGGCCGGACGCTTCCGGCTGCCAGTGGGCTTCGCGAAGCTGGCCGATTTCCGGCCCGGGGAGGCGCCGCCCGGCGTTGTCCTGGCCGCGAAGGGCAACGCGGACGGCGCGTGGGTCGAGGTGGAGCTGCCCGAAGGCGTGCCGTCCGAGACGAAGCTGGGCTTCTCCTTCCGCACGAACGGCGTGCTGTTCGTCCCGAAGCCCGAGGCGGGACAGAAGGCGACGCTGCCCAAGGGAAGCCGCCTGCTGCGGCACCGCTTCGTGAACACGCAGGAGGTTCCCATCGGGCGCTACGCCGCCACGGTGCTCTTCCCGCCGGAGGTGATCGCGCACCGCACCACCGAGCAGGCCCCGAAGCCCGGGCGCAAGGAGTTCATCCCGCGCGTGGAGCTGGACCGCTTCGAAGGCCGGCAGGGCGCGCTGCTGCAGCTCGCCAACGTGCGGCAGGGCGACCGCGCCTCGATGGAGCTGGAGATCGTCGACGAGCGGCGCTCGCCGGTGTGGCTGGTACTGCTGCTGCCCCTCGCCGCCGGCTACCTCTTCGCCTTCCGCGACCTGGTGAGGCCTTCGCCGAAGGCCTGACGGGCCGCACCCGCGCTAGC
>JBBIJT010000094.1:0-14069 GCA_037445795.1 Betaproteobacteria bacterium
CACGAAGCGCACTGCCCGCCGCTGTATCGGTCGAGCGAGCCCGTCATCGCCACGCCGGCGCCCGCGGCGGCAAGGCGCCCCGGGGCGTAGTACCACACGGGCTCGCCCATGGGCGTGTAGCTGAACATCGTCACCACCATCACGTCGTGCTGCACCTGGAGGTTGTAGCCCGTGCCCGACTCGTCGGGGTTCCACCACAGGCCGTTGAACGGCGTGAACGGAAGCGCCGCCGCGCCGCCGGCCGGCTGGCCCGAGGCGCCGGGCAGGGTGTAACCGGCGAGCTTCACGACTTGCGTGTCGTCTTTCATCATGACCATGCCCACGCCCGCCGCGTACCAGACGTCGCGAACGGTGCCGGACCCGCGCTGCTCGCGGACGTGGAGGGCGTTCGCGAACATGCCTGCGGGAGTCGTCACCGTCTCGAGGCTCTGCGCGTAGTAGGTGGACATGTAGCTCTGCGCGCCCATCATGCTGCCGGTTCCGCGCACGGTGGCCGTCCACGATCCCGCGTTGGCGTAGCTGCCGCCGCTCATCATCGTTCCCGGCACGACCGGGTTCCCGAGGACCCATTCCGGGTCGGTGAGGGTCATCATCCAGTACTGCGTCCCCATCGGGTTCGCGCCGACGCCACCGTAGTAGTGGACGCCATCGGGCCCCATGCCGTAGAAATCCGTCGCGTCCGGCGCACAGGTCGCGCCCGCGTTGCACGTGTAGGTGGAATGCATCGCGTAGAGCCCGCTCTGCCCCGCCCACGTCTGCCCGCCGCGAACGTTCATCGAGCTCGACGCCCACGGGCCGCCGGTGTGGAAGTACTCGTAATGCGCCCCGTCGACCATCGGGAAGTAGTTCGCGGTCGACATCGGGCCGCCCATCATCTGGCCGGCGGCCGCGCCCGAAACGAGCGTCGCGGCCAGTGCGAATGCGGAAATGCCTTTCATGGTGCTCCCCTTCCTCGCGAGATGTAATCCGCTACCGTGGCGCGACGTTTCACTGCGAAGCGGCGCCGAGTAGCCATGCTCCGGATAATAAGCATCGACTGATTGAGATAGGACAAGGTTCCGGGGAGGATTCGTGATTTTTTCTCCGCTTCCTTGCAGCGCGGGAGCGGCTGGCTTACGAGGACATTACAAACCCGCAATCTGCGGCGCCCGGGGAGCGGGCGACACGTTCGTAATCGCGGCGTCCGGCTGCGGTCAGCACGCGCCTCGTAGAGTGGAAACCGTACCGGCAAGGGGCCGGTCCCGCCGCAACCGGCGGATCACTCGACAAAGGAACCCATCATGATCAACCGCAAATCCACCCTGTCGCTCGCCCTCGCGGTCGCGCTCGGCGCGCCGCTTGCCGCCATCGCCGACGGCGCATTCGTCAACACGAACGACGAGGCCGGCAGCACGATCGTGTCGCCGATTTTCGGCCAGCCCTACCGGAGCGCCACCCCCACCGACACCAGGCCGCTCGCCTTCGGCGACATTTCCGCGGACCGGCAGTACGTCTACCTCGGGGAAGGCGGCGGATGGCAGATCCGTCCCATGCAATATCGCATCGAGAAGGGCGCCCTCGTGCACGTGGACGATCCCGTCGGCCACATGCACCGCCAGGCCGACACGAGCCCGCTGACCCCGGCGCAGCGCACGGCGCTCCGCAACTCCGCGGGATGATCCGCGACTACCCCTGGCCGCGCAGGCGCAGCGCGTTCGCGATGACCGAGGCGGAACTCAGGCTCATCGCGAGCGCCGCGACCAGGGGTGAAAGGAGCCAGCCGGTGAGGGGATAGAAGACGCCGGCCGCCAGCGGGACGCCCAGCGCGTTGTAGACGAACGCGAAGGCGAGGTTCTGGCGCATGTTGCGCACGGTCGCCACCGACAGCGCGCGAGCGCGTTCGATGCCGCGCAGGTCGCCCTTCACGAGCGTGACCTGCGCGCTGTTCATCGCGACGTCGGTGCCGGTGCCCATCGCGATGCCGACGTCGGCCCGCGCCAGGGCGGGAGCGTCGTTGATGCCGTCGCCCGCCATCGCCACGACGCGGCCCTCCTGCTGGAGGCGCTCGACGAGCGCGAGCTTGTCGGCGGGCCTCACCTCGCCGTGCACCTCGTCGATTCCGAGACGCGCGGCCACCGTCTTCGCGGTGGCGAGACCGTCGCCGGTCGCCATGACGACGCGGATGCCCGCCGCCTTCAGGCTGGCGAGCGCCTCCGGGGTGCTCGCCTTCACCGGGTCGGCAACGACGAGCAGGCCCGCCAGCACGCCGTCCACGGCCACGTGCACGACGCTCGCGCCCTCGCGGCGCAGCGCCTCCGCCTGCGGGGCGAGCACCGTGACGGCGACGTTCTCCGATTCCATCATCGCCGCGCTTCCCAGCGCGAGGCGCCGGCCCTCGACGCGCCCGCGCACGCCCACCCCGCTGCCCGATTCGAATTCCTCCGCCTTCGCGAGCGCAAGCCTCCTTTCGCGGGCGGCGCCCACGATGGCCGCGGCCAGCGGGTGCTCGCTTCCCTGGTCGAGGCTCGCGGCCAGGCGCAGCACGTCGTTCTCGTCGAAGCCCGGAGCCGCGACCACGCGGTCGAACGCGGGCTTTCCCTCGGTGAGCGTGCCCGTCTTGTCGACGATCAGCGTGTCCACCTTGCGCAGGTTCTCGATCGCGGCCGCGTCGCGGAAGAGGACACCCTGCGTTGCCCCGCGGCCAGAGGCGACCATGATCGACATCGGCGTGGCGAGCCCCAGCGCGCAGGGGCACGCGATGATGAGGACGGCCAGGGCATTGATGAGCCCGTAGACCCAGCTCGGCTCGGGGCCGAGGAGGCCCCACGCGACGAAGGCGGCGACGGCCACCGCAACGACAGCGAGGACGAACCACCCGGCCACGCTGTCCGCCATCCGCTGCATCGGCGCGCGCGAGCGCTGCGCCTGCGCCACCATCTGGACGATCTGCGCCAGGACCGTCTGCGAGCCCACCTTCTCGGAGCGCATGACGAGCGCCCCGGAGGTGTTCATCGTCGCGCCGATCACCTTGTCGCCCGCGCGCTTCGTCACGGGGACGGGCTCCCCGGTGAGCATCGACTCGTCCACGGCGCTGGAACCGTCCGTCACGACGCCGTCGACCGGGATCTTCTCCCCGGGCCGCACGCGCAGGAGGTCGCCGACGTGGACCTCGGCGAGCGGCACGTCCTCCTCGCTCGCGTCCACGTTCACCCGGCGCGCCGTCCGGGGCGCGAGCCCCAGGAGCGACTTGATGGCGGCGGAGGTCCGCGACCGCGCCTTCAGCTCGAGCACCTGGCCGAGGAGCGTGAGCGAGATGATGACGGCGGCTGCCTCGAAGTAGACGCCGACGCGCCCGTCGACCACGAACGCCGCGGGAAACGCTCCCGGCGCCACGGTGGCGGCCACGCTGTAGGCGTACGCGGCGGCCGTGCCCAGGCCGATCAGCGTCCACATGTTCGGGCTGCGATTGGCCACCGATCGGACGCCGCGGACGAAGAAGGGCCATCCCGCCCAGAGGACGATCGGGGTCGCGAGCGCGAGCTCGGCCCAGCTCTGCGCCGCCGACGGGACGAGGCCCGACCGGTGCCCGAGCATGGCCATGGCGGTGACCATGGCCGTGAGCGGCAGCGTCCACCAGAACCGCCTCCGGAAATCGGCGAGCTCCGGGTTCTCGTCGTCCTCGAGACCGGGCATCAACGGTTCGAGCGTCATGCCGCATTTCGGGCAGGCCCCGGGCCTGTCGCTGCGCACCTCCGGGTGCATGGGGCACGTGTAGACGGTCGCGGGCGCCGCGGTGGAGACGGGCTCCGGCGCGCCGGCGGGCATTGCGACACTGCCGTGGCCGGCGTGGTGGTGATGCAGGTGGGCGTGCGGGTCGCCTGTGCTCATCGAAGGGTGCCCTTGGAAAGACCGGCGTTATCGCTCCTCGTGATCGTGGCCGTGCCCCTGCCCGTGCCCGCCGTGCATGAAGAGGTGCAAGAGGGGGCAGGCGAGAAGGAGCAGGTAGGGCCACCAGCCCGCCACGTGGCCCCAATGCTCCCGCAGCAGAAAGAACAGCCCCACGAGCGCGAGCATCGCGCACGCGCCGAGAACGGCGCTCCGTCCGAAGCGGTTGCCGCCGGGTGATCGATCGTCCATGGCGCCTCCTTCTTCCGGTTCGAGGAGCACTCTCGTCCCGCGCGACCTGCGCGACCTACCTCGCGGGCTCCAAGGCGGTCACGAAGTAGGCGCCGGCTTTCTCCTCCGCGGAAAAGCGCACCTTGTCGCCCTCCTTCACCTGGTCAAGGAGCGCGCGTTCCCGCACCTGGAAGACCATCGTCATCGGGGGCATGTCGATGCTCTTGATGGGGCCGTGCTTCAGCGTGACCTTGCCCGCGGCCTTGTCGACCTTTCGGACTTCGCCCTCCGCCATCGACGGAGCCGATGCGGTTGAGGCGGCGGGTTGAGCCGATGGCGCGTGATTGTGCATGTGCCCTCCCGTCTGCGCGACGGACGCGCCGGCCGCAAGGAGAGCAAAGGGAAGCGTGATGGCTGCGATGCGTTTCATGACTGCTCCGTTCTGGGTGTGAAATGAAAAGGTCGATCAGCGCGGCGAGACCACGATCCTGCCGACCATGCCCGCGTCGAAGTGGCCCGGCACCAGGCAGCCGAAGTGGAACTCGCCCGCCCTGGTGAACGTCCAGACCATCTCCTGTGTCTTGCCGGGCGCGACGTGGGCCATGTAGGGCTCGTCGTGCTCCATGCCGGGGTGCTTCTTCATGAGCTCGCCGTGCGCCTTGAGCTCGTCGAGCGTGCCGAGGACCATCTCGTGCATGGTCTGCCCGCCGTTCTTCACGACGAAGCGCACGGTTTCGCCCTGTTTGACGCGGATCTCGGCCGGCGTGAAGCGCATGGCGTCGCTCATGCCGATCGCGACCGTTCGCCCGGCCTTTGCCGGGTCGCCCTGCCGCCCCCAGGGGTGCTCCTCCGGCGAGATCGCCTTCGCGGTGGCGGGCTTGCCGTGCGCCTCGGTCCCGTGGGCGGACGCGGCGGCGGGCAGGAGGGACAGCGTGGCAATGGCGGCGGCAATCAATGTCTTCAACGGCTTGCTCCTCGTCTCGCGCAAATCAGTGTTCGCCATGGCCGCGCGGCTTTCGCACCGTGACTTCGGCGGCGGCGGGCTTCCCGGCGGCGGGCATCGCCTGCCCGCCCCCGGACTTGAATCGCGCGGGCTGCGAGAGCGGGCCGGTCCATTCCCAGGCCCGCGAGCCCGGCGGTTGCCGGTACCAGCCCGGGTCCTTGTAGTCGCCAGGCTTCTGGTCGCGGCGCACCTTGAACACCGTGAACATGCCTCCCATCTCAACGGGGCCATAGGGGCCGGTGCCGGTCATCATGGGCAGCGTGTTGTCCGGAAGCGGCATCTCCATCTCGCCCATGTCCGCCATGCCGCGCTCGCCCATCACCATGTAGTCGGGGATGAGCGAGGTGATCGCCTTCACGACCTCGCGGTGGTCCACGCCGATCATCGTGGGCACGCCATGGCCCATGGCGTTCATCGTGTGGTGCGACTTGTGGCAGTGGAAAGCCCAGTCGCCCTCCTCGTCGGCCAGGAGCTCGATCTGGCGCATCTGCCCGACCGCCACGTCCGTGGTCACCTCGTACCAGCGGGTGGAGAGCGGCGTGGGCCCGCCGTCCGTGCCGGTCACCAGGAACTCGTGGCCGTGCAGGTGGATGGGGTGGTTCGTCATCGTGAGGTTGCCGATGCGGATCCTCACCTTGTCGCCGAGGCGGACGTTGAGCGAGTCGATGCCCGGGAAGGCGCGGCTGTTCCACGTCCACAGGTTGAAGTCGAGCATCGTGTTGACCTTCGGCGTGAAGCTGCCGGGGTCGATGTCGAAGGCGTTCAGCAGGAAGCAGAAGTCGCGGTCCACGGCCTCGATGAGCGGGTGCGCCTCCCTCGGGTGCGTGACCCAGAATCCCATCATCCCCATGGCCATCTGCGTCATCTCGTCGGCGTGCGGGTGGTACATGAAGGTGCCGGGCCTGCGCGCGACGAACTCGTAGACGTACGTCTTGCCCACCGGGATCTGGGGCTGGTTGAGGCCGCCCACGCCGTCCATGCCGTTGGGGATCCGCTGGCCGTGCCAGTGGATGGTCGTGTGCTCTGGGAGGCGATTGGTGACGAAGAGGCGCACGCGATCGCCCTCGACCACCTCGATCGTCGGGCCCGGGCTCTGCCCGTTGTAGCCCCACAGGTGCGCCTTCATGCCCGGGGCGATCTCGCGGATGACGGGCTCGGCCACGAGGTGGAACTCCTTCACTCCCTTGTTCATGCGCCATGGCAGGGTCCAGCCGTTGAGCGTCACGACCGGGTTGTAGGGCAGGCCGTTGGGCGGCACGAGCGGAGGCTGCGTGGCCGCGCTCTGCATGGCGGCCGCCTCCGGCAGCGCCGCGAGCGCCACCCGGCTCACCGCGCCGGCGGCCACTGCCGCGCCGGCGAGCCCGGCGTTCCTGAAGAAGTCGCGTCGCGATGCCATCGTCGTTTCCTCGCCTCAGTGCCCGCCGCCGGACTCGGCCTGCGGAAGGGCCGCGCGCGCCACCGCCGGCGGGGCGGTGCGCCCGATGGTGGCCATGCCGAGGTCGGCCTCGGCGATCCAGAAGTCGCGAAGCGCCTCCACGTAGCCGGTGACGCTCGCGATCTGCGAGCGGGCGTCCGCCAACAGTTCGAAGACGCCGATGAGCATGCCGTTGTAGCGCAGCAGGTTCTCCTCCGCGATGCGCTTTCTGAGCGGCACGACCTCGTCGCGGTAGTGCCTCGCGATGTCGTGGGCGAGGCGGTAATGGCGGTAGGCCTCGCGCACTTCCGAGCGCGCGTCGACGGCCGCCTGCGCCGCACGGTCGAGCGACTGGCGGTAGAGCGTCTCGGCCATCGCCACGCGCGCGGTTCCGAAGTCGAAGAGCGGCAGTTCCAGCGCGATCTCGTAACCCCTCGCGTAAGGCTCGTCGCGCCCTTCCTTCTCGCGGCTCGCGCCGATCTCGAGCACGTTGATGAAGCGCGTGGTTTGCGTGAGACCCAGGTTTTCGGCCATGGCCTGCGTGTCGTAGACAGCGGCGCGCACGTCCAGGCGCTTCGCGAGCGCCTCGCGCTCGATGGCGGGACGGTCCTGCGGCTGCGCCGGCAGGTCGGGCAGGCGCTCGGGCAGCGAATAGCCGGCCTGGCTTCCCCACAGGCCCAGCAGGCGCGTGAGCCGCTCGCGGGTGCCGTTCGCCGCCTGCTCCGAGCGCGCGACGGCGAGTGCCGCGTCGGCGTAGAAGCTCTGCTCCCGCGCGCGGGCGAGCGTGCTCCAGTTGCCGGCCCTGGCCATGCGGGACGCGAGCTCAGCCCCGGCGTCGGCCGCGAGCCTCACCTGGCGCATGTAGCGGAGCGACTCCTCCGCGCCCACCGCCGCGACCCACGCCTTGCGGGTCTCCGACGCGAGGCGCAGGACGTCGATGATCGCGCGCTGCTGCGCCGCGGCGAAGCGCCGCTTCTCCACCTCGGTCGCGAGCGGCAGGGTGACGAGCGAAAAGATGTTAAAGGAGAGCGCCTGCTCGAACTTGTAATGGTGCTCGTCGGGCACGCGGTGCAGGGCGATGCGCGGGTTCGGCAGCCTTCCGGCCTGCACGAGGTCGGCCTCGGCCATGCCCAGGTGCGCGAGGTCCGCCTGAAGGCCGCGGTTGTTGAGGAGCGCCACCTGGACCGCGTCGTCCGCGGACAGCGGACCCTTGGCCAGCAGCTGCGTCACGCGATCGTCGAGAGCCGCGCGGTCGGCGTCCGTTCGGGCCCAGGCTGCCCCCTTGCCGATTCGCTCCTGCACCGCGTCGCGTACCGTGCCGAAGCCGCCGTCGGGGGTGAAAGAGGCGCAGCCGGCCAGCATGGCCGCGCCCAGCGCGGCGGCGGCGAGCCTTCGGACGAGACGCAGGCGGTCGGGCATGGCCTACTTCGCCCTTGGTCCTGCGGATTCCTGCTGCGCCGCAGGAGCCTTGCCGGCTCCGTCGGCTGCGGGCGCAACCTGCTTCGACGCTTCGTAGGCTTCGCGCGCGTAGGCCTTCCAGCCCCCGATGCGCGCCACCTCGTCGTTCATGTCCCTCCACGGGCCCACGGGGCCACTGACGAAGGGGCGATAGCCCACGAACGGCGACCGGTACGGCAGCGCGGGAACGTCGGCCCGCGGATCGGCCGGATCCCTCGCCGCGGCTTCCCCGATTGCCTGAGCCCCGGCCGGCTGCGAAAGCGCGAGCATGGCGACAGCCACTGCGATCGTCGGGACTTTCATGGGGACTCGCGCCTGGGAAAAGGTTGCGCGCGGGCCTTCGCCGCCGCCCGCATGGCCCGAATATTGGTTCGCCAACGCCGACCCCCGGCTGACATCGACATTACAATTGGGTAAGCATTGACCCCCGTCCGCGGCGGGGCGCGAAAATGCGGCCGTTGACCCCACGAGACTGGAGCCGCAGTGAAGATCCTCGTCGTCGAGGACGAGCCCAAGACCGGCGACTACCTGAAGCAGGGCCTCGCCGAGTCGGGCTTCGTCGTCGACCTGGCGCGAAACGGCCCCGACGGGCTGCACCAGGCCGGGAGCGAGGACTACGACCTCGTGATCCTGGACGTCATGCTTCCGGGGCTCGACGGGTGGGGCGTGCTCCGGGCGCTTCGCAAGGAGGGCCGGATGATGCCGGTGCTCTTCCTCACGGCGCGCAGCCAGGTCGAGGACCGCGTGAAGGGGCTCGAGCTGGGGGCCGACGACTACCTCGTGAAGCCTTTCGCCTTCGCGGAGCTGCTCGCGCGCGTGCGCACGCTCCTGCGCCGGGGCCGCGCCACGGAGCCCGAGGTGCTGCGCGTGGCGGACGTGGAGCTCGACCTGATGCGGCGGCGCGTCCACCGCGACGGCAAGCGCATCGACCTCACCGCGAAGGAATTCCTGCTGCTGGAGCTGCTGATGCGCCGGCACGACGAGGTGCTGCCGCGCTCGCTCATCGCCTCCCAGGTGTGGGACATGAACTTCGACAGCGACACCAACGTGATCGAGGTGGCCGTGCGGAGGCTGCGCGCGAAGATAGACGACGGCTACGAGACGAAGCTCATCCACACCGTGCGCGGCATGGGGTACGTGCTAGAGACGCCGGACGCGCGCTGATGCGCCGCCCCTCGCTCACGCTGCGCCTCACGCTGCTGTTCGGCACGGCCTCGACCGCCGTGCTCGTGGTGCTCGGCTACCTCGTGAGCCTCGCGGTGCAGGCGCACTTCGTCGAGATCGACCGCGACGAGCTCCTCGGCAAGGTGGAGCTCGTGCGCCACGCGCTCGGAAAGATCCACACGCCCGGGGAATTCGCGGCCATGCCGGCGCGGATGGACGATGCGCTCGTCGGTCATTCCCATCTCGGGGTCCGCATCTCCGCCCCCGACGGCCGGCTCCTCTATGTCTCGGCCGACGCGACGTTCCCGGCGCAGGAGTTCCCGCTGCGCACGGAGGGCGGCCTTCCCGGCTCGCCCTCCATCGCAACCTGGCGCCACGGCCACCACGAGTTCCGCGGGACCCTGACGAGCGTGCCGACGGCCTATCCCGAACTGCCGCTCGCCAACGTGGCAGTGGCAATGAGCATCGACCACCACGTCGCTTTCCTCGACACCTTCAGGCGCAACCTGTGGATCTCGGTGGCCGCCGGAGCGCTCCTCACGGCGCTCCTGGGCTGGGTGGCGGCGCGACGGGGCCTCACGCCGGTGCGCGAGATGACGGACGTCGCGCGCCGCATCAGCGCGAGCCGCCTGCACGACCGGCTGCGGACCGAGACGCTGCCCGCGGAACTCACGGACCTCGCGATCGCGTTCAACGAGATGCTCGCGCGCCTGGAGGACTCCTTCCGCCGCCTCTCCGACTTTTCCTCGGACCTCGCCCACGAGTTCAAGACGCCGCTGAGCAACGTGATGACGCAGACCGAGGTGGCCCTTTCGAGGTCGCGGTCGGCCGACGAATACAAGGAGGTCCTGTACTCGAGCCTCGAGGAATGCGACCGCCTGGCACGCACCGTCTCCGACATGCTGTTCCTCGCCAAGGCGGACCACGGCCAGGTCGTGCCGTCGGTCGAGAGGATCGACCTGGCGAAGGAGGTCCGCGAGCTCTTCGAGTTCTACGACGCGTTCGTGGAGGAGCGAAGGGTGGGGCTGGATTGCGCCGGCGAAGGAGGGGTCGACGGCGACCGCCTGATGCTGCGCCGGGCGCTGGGCAACCTGCTGTCGAACGCCATCGCCCACACCCCGCCCGGCGGCCGCGTCACGGTATCCATCGGCGCCCGGGACGAAGGTCGCGTGGGCGTACGCATCGACAATTCCGGCGAGACGATTCCGGCGGAGCACCTGCCGCGACTCTTCGACCGCTTCTACCGCGTCGACCCCGCCCGGCAGCGCTCCAGCGGCGGCGCCGGCCTCGGGCTCGCCATCACGCGGTCGATCGTCGCCGCCCACGGCGGCACCATCTCGGTCTCCTCGGCGGAAGGGCTCACTCGCTTCGAGGTGATCCTCCCCGCCGCGGCGATCTCCGCCTCGTAATCCGGCCGTCACGCGGCTGACAGCGGCGGCGGCGCAGCATCGAGGCGTACGGATCACGTACGCCACCGGAGAAGCGCCATGAAAGCCATTCTCGAAACGACGGGCGGCGGAGCCACGCTCCTCGCGGCCGCTGTCATCGCACTCATCGCCAGCCCGGCCCTCGCGGCCCGCCCCGACGCTCCCGCTCCCGGCACCTACCCCCTGAAGGATGGCACGACCCTCGTCGTGGCCCCGAACGGCTGGATGCGCATGTTCGCGGCCGGCGGCAAGCCCGTCTACATGAAGGACGGCGTCGCGATGGAGACGCGCGCCGGCGCGCTCATCGTGATGAAGGAGGACCCGAACTGGAGGCAACTGCGCCAGTTCGGCACGGTGAGCCCGCGGTCGCGGTAGCGGGCCGCTACCGGTAGGCGAGCTGCAGCTCCTCCCGGACGAGGGCCTGCAGCTCCTGGAGGCCGAAATGCGGCAGCGGCCGGCCGTTCACGAAGTACTCGGGCGTCTTCGTGACCCCCAGCGTCCTCGCATCGGCCGCATCGCGTTCCATCCGCGCCGCGATGTCCGCCGCGTTCAGCTCGCGCCGCACCCGCTCGATATCGAGCCCGACGCCCTCGAGCGCCGGCCACACCCTCTCCGCGTAGACGCGGTGGTTCACCGTCCACCGGTCCTGCGCCACGAAGACCGCGGCCAGGGTCTCCCAGTACTTGTCCTGGGCCCGCGCAGACTCCAGGAGCCGGACGACCTGATCGGATCCCGGGTGGTTGGGCACATGGCGCACCGACAACCGGATCCGGCCGGGGTTGTCGGCCATCAGCTTCTTCACGTGCCCGTAGAAGACGGCGCACGTCTCGCACGCAGGGTCGAGGAACTCGACGATGTGCACCTTCGCGTCCGCGCTGCCGTAGGAGGGCGAGTGGGCGCTCGCGAGAAGCTCCCGGTTCTTCGCTGCGAGCCGCTGCGCGGCCTGCGCCTTCTCGCTGCCGTAGAAGAGCGCCGCGGACGCGAAAGCGAGTAGCAGGGCCGTTGCGGCTCCGATGAAGAGGTTGCGGCGGCCGTTCCCGCCGGTGGACGGGGTGGCGCTTGGCGCGACGGCGACTTCGGGTGACTGGTTCCGCTTGCTCTTCCGGCTCATTTCGGTCTCCGCAGGTGCGCCGCGACCAGCAGCGCGTTCATGGTGGAAAAGGCGATGAAGGACAGCACCGGGATGTTCAGGAATCCCAGCCACTGGATCTGGACTTCGGAGCAGGGCACGCCCTGCGTGCAGGGACGGATGCTCTCGGGAATCAGGCCGGCGACGAGCAGGGCCTGGAACAGCGCGATGAGCCAGCCCCCGAATGCGAGCGGCAGCGTGTAGCGCACGACGCGACCGTCGAAGGGGAAGAGCCCGAGGGGCAGCAGGAGCACCAGCGGGAACATGAAGATGCGCTGGTACCAGCACAGGACGCACGGCGGCAGCTCCATCACCTCGCTGAAGAAGAGCGCGCCCAGCGTGGCGAGGCTCGCCACCACCCAGCAGCCGAAGACGAGGAGCCAGGCGGCGTCGCTCGAGCGGTCCATGTCGCGGCCCCGCGCCTCAGCCGGTCCGCGGTCCGCCCGCGAGCCCGCGCCCCTTCACGAGGGCGTAGATCGCGGGAATGACGGCCAGCGTGAGGATGGTCGAGGAGATCATGCCGCCTACCATGGGCGCGGCGATGCGCCGCATGACCTCGGAGCCCGTCCCCGTGCTCCACATGATGGGCAGCAGCCCCGCCATGATCGCCACGACGGTCATCATCTTGGGCCGCACGCGCTCGACGGCGCCCTCCATCACGGCCTCGTAGAGGTCCTGCGCCGTCGGCGTGCCGCGCTCGGCGCGGATGCGCTCCCACGCGTTCTCCAGGTAGATGAGCATGACCACCCCCGTCTCCGCGGCAACACCCGCCAGCGCGATGAAACCCACCGCGACGGCGACGCTCACGTTGTAGCCCAGCACCCAGACGAGCCAGACACCGCCCACGAGCGCGAAGGGCACGGAGAGCATCACTATGAGGGTCTCCGTCATGCGCCGGAAGTTGAGGTAGAGCAGCACCATGATCACGAGGATCGTGAGCGGCACGACGATCTTGAGCTTCTGCACCGCGCGTTCCATGTACTCGAACTGCCCGCTCCAGGCGACGTAGTAGCCCGGCGGGAACTTCACCTTGTCCGCCACCGCCTTGCGGGCATCCGACACGTAGCCGCCGATGTCGCGCCCGTGGAGGTCGACGTAGATGTAGGCCGACAGCAGCGCGTTCTCCGTACGGATGGCCGGCGCGCCCTTGGTGACCTTCACCCGCGCCACCTCGCCCAGCGGCACCATCGCAGGCGCCTGCCCCATCTCCGCCATCGTGGGCACCAGCACCTGCGTGGCGATGGCCTGCGGGTCCGAGCGCAGCTCGCGCGGGTAGCGCACGATCACGCCGAAGCGCTCGCGGCCCTCGACGGTGGTGGTGACCATCTCGCCGCCCAGCGCCGTCATGATCACGTCCTGGAGCTCACCCACGGCCAGGCCGTAGCGGGCCAGCGCCGTGCGGTCGGGCTCGATGTCGAGGTAGTAGCCGCCGGTGAGGCGCTCGGCGTAGGCGCTGGTCGTCCCCGGCACCTCCTTCACCACGGCCTCGATCTCGCGTGCCACGCGTTCCATCTCGCCGAGGTCCTTGCCGAAGACCTTGATGCCGATGGGCGTGCGGATGCCGGTGGCGAGCATGTCGATGCGCGCGCGGATGGGCATGGTCCAGGCGTTCGAGACGCCAGGGAACTGCATCGCCTTGTCCATCTCGGCGATGAGCTTGTCCATGGTCATGCCCGGCCGCCACTCGGATTCCGGCTTCAGGTTGATGACCGTCTCGAACATCTCGAGCGGCGCGGGGTCGGTCGCCGTGAGCGCCCGGCCCGCCTTGCCGGCCACGCTCGCCACCTCCGGGAAGCTCTTGAGGATGCGGTCCTGCACCTGGAGGAGCTCGCCCGCCTTCGTGACGGACATCGCCGGGAGCGAGGCGGGCATGTACAGGATCGTGCCCTCGTTGAGGGCCGGCATGAACTCCGTGCCCAGCTTCGCGGCCGGGATGACGGTGATGGCGAGGGCCGCGGCCGCGAGCGCGATCGTGGTCTTCTTCCAGCGCATCACCCAGGCGATGATCGGCCGGTAGAGCGCGATGAGCACGCGGTTCACCGGGTTCCTCGCCTCGGGCAGGATCCGCCCGCGGATGAAGAGGCCCATGAGAACCGGCACGAAGGTGACGGACAGCAGCGCCGCGCCCGCCATGGCGAAGGTCTTCGTGAAGGCGAGCGGCGCGAACATGCGCCCTTCCTCGGCTTCGAGCGTGAAGACCGGCAGGAACGACACCGTGATGATGAGGAGCGAGAAGAAGAGCGCCGGGCCCACTTCCTTGCACGCGTCGATCATGGCCTGCGTCCGCGATTCGCCGGGCTTCAGCCGCTCGATGTGCTTGTGGGCGTTCTCGATCATCACGATGGCGGCGTCGATCATGGCGCCGATGGCGATGGCGAT
>JBBIJT010000095.1:0-14065 GCA_037445795.1 Betaproteobacteria bacterium
CCGATGATATTGCGGATTGCCCGTGAGAAAGTAGGTCATCGCCAGGGCCTTACCCGTGGTTGCGCAAACACCGTGACCACAAGCAGTTGAAAGCCCGATCTCGAAAGAGGTCGGGCTTTTTCATTTCCGGCTCCCCCCGCGCCCCCGCCCGCCTTGCACACGCCGGCCCGCGGGCGATAACCTCGCGTGATGGCGGCCACCAGCGCACCGCTTGCCGAACGCGAATCCCGGGCCCGCGCCCTGGCGGTGCTCGCACGGCGGCTCTGGAGCCAGCCCCGCTCGCGCAGCTTCGTGCTGTACCTGCTCGTGGTCCTCCTTCTCGTGGCCGCGAGCGTCGTTCCCAGCGCCGAGGACTCCCCCCTGGCGCGGCTCGAGCGCGCCGCGTTCGACACGCAAATGCACGTCCTTCGCGAGCGCTGGCCGCGGCCCGTCGCCAACGACGTCGTGCTCGTCGGCATAGACGAGGGCAGCGAGGAACTCTTCGTCGAGCCCCTGGCGCTGTGGCACCTGCATTTCGCCCGCCTGCTCGGCGCCCTCGGGGAAGGGGGGCCGCGCGCCATCGGGGTCGACGTCGTGCCGCCCGCGCGTTCCTACGACAACATCGTTCCCGGATACGACCTCGCCCTCTTCCGGGCGATCCGCGACATCCGCCAGAAGACCACGGTCGTCTTCGCGCTGACGGTGGATCGCGAGGGCCACGCGGCGCGGATGCACCCGACCTTCCTTCGCGTGATAGGGGAGGACGGCCTCGGCATCGACCAGCAGCTGCAGGATCCCGATTCGGTGAGCCGGCGGTTCAGCGAGATCGACCTGGGCAGGACCCAGCCCGTGAAGACGCTGGCGGGCCAGATGCTTCGCGGCGTGGGGCTCGAAGTCGGCGCCGGGTACATCGATTACAGCGTCGGCTCGCGCGTCGAGTACGTGCCGATGCAGGACGTCATCGCGTGGAAGGAGAAGGGGGACGTCGCGAGCCTCCAGCGCGCCCTCGCCGGGAAGATGGTCCTCGTGGGCTATGTGATGAAGCGCGCCGACCGGTGGGGGCTCCCGGTGCAGCTGATCGACATCGACCCCGACCGCTCCGACGGCCTCGGGCGGTCGAGCCAGCCCGGCGTCATCACCCACCTCCAGGTGCTGCGAAGCCACCTGGCCGGCGGCCTGCTCCAACCCATGCGGGAGGATATGCGCTGGGCGCTCTGCCTCCTCGCCGCGGGGCTCGTGTTCTTCCACTTCCGGCTCGCCTTCGCCCTCGTGCTCGTCCTCGCCCTCGCCGCCATCGTGTCCGGCGCGGGGCTCTACGCCATCCGGGCGCACCGCGTCATCGTGCCCGTCGCCTCGCTCGTGTTCACCCTCTGCGCCGGCTTCGTCACGCGGGCCATTGTCGACGGCATCGAGAACACGGTGGAGCGCGGCCGCCTTCGCAGGACGTTCGCGGGCCAGGTGAGCCCGGCGGTGATGAACGAGATGCTGGCGGGCAGCCTTTCCTCGGGCGTGAGCAGCCAGCTCGCCGACGTTTGCATCCTCTTCAGCGACATCCGCGACTTCACCTCCCTCTCCGAGCGGATGTCGGCCGGAGTCGTGACCAACGTGCTGCAGCGCTACTTCGACCGCATGGTGCGGGCGGTCCACCGGCACGAGGGCACCGTCGACAAGTTCATCGGCGACGGCATGATGGTGCTCTTCGGGGCGCCGAGGAAGTCCGCCGACCCGTGCGCGGACGCGGTCGAGTGCGCCCTCGACATGATGTCCGAGCTCGACGCGCTGAACGCCGAGTTCCAGGCGGAGGGCCTGCCGACGCTCACCATCGGCATAGGCATCAACTACGGGACCGTCACCGTCGGCAACATCGGGTCGTCGGAGCGCCACAACTACTCGGCCATCGGCGATGCGGTGAACGTCGCAGCGAGGCTCGAAGGACTCACCAAGGAACTCGGGCGTAAGATAGTGATTACCGAGGCCGTGGTGAGCCGGTTGGGGGAGGGGTTCCAGTTCGATCCCCTGGGCAGCCACCACGTCAAGGGACACAGCCCCGTGAACGTGTGGGGCATCCGCACGACGAGACCCGCGCCAGGGGCCACACCGGAGAGATCCACATGAGAACGATCATCCGCGCACTGCTCGCCGCCGCCGCCTTCGCCGCCCCCCACGCGCTGGCCGCGGATGGTGTCGCGTTCGTCACCAACCTCAAGGGCGAGGTCGCCGTGGACGGCACCCCGCGCCCCGTGCTCATGAGCGAGCTGGCCAAGGGCCAGAAGGTCGTGGTGGGCAAGGACTCGCAGCTTTCCGTCATGTACATCCAGTCGGGCAAGGAATACGTCCTCAAGGGGCCCGGCGACTACGTCATGGGCGAGCGCGACGTCTCCGCCGGCAACGGCATGCCGCCGACCGCCCGCGAAACGGCGTGGCGCCCGAGCAACCAGGTGCTCGTGAAGGTCTCGCAGACCTCGTCGGCCAGCATCCGCATGCGTTCCATGGCCGTGCCCAGGGCCGACGCCAAGGCGAAGCTGGACTTCCCGACGCAGGGCGCGGTGACGCAGCTGCAGCCGACGCTTCGCTGGACGGTGCCCGACGCGAAGGCGCCGGCGGAAGTCACCCTCTCGATAGTGGGGAAGGAAGGCAAGCCCTTCGCGCACGCGAAGGTCCAGGGCTCCAGCCACCGGTTCCCCGCGAGGCTCCAGCCCGACACCGAATACGCATGGTCCGTGTCCGTGGGCGGGCAGGAGATCGGATCGGCGCGCTTCCGGACGTTGCCCGCGACTGCGATCCAGGGTGCCGAGAAGCGCCGCCCGTCCGACAAGGCCGAGTTCTCCGACCGGCTCAATTACGCGCTCTTCCTCCAGGAGATCGGCGCGGTCCAGGAGGCCCAGGAAGTCTTCGGCAAGCTCGCGCAGGAGCGCACCGACCTGCCCGAGCTCGCCAGTCTCGCCAACAAGTAGTCCCGCATCCTCGCCGAGGGAAGGTTCCATGTCGAAACTGGCTCGAACGCTGGCCATCGGGCTGGCTCTCCTGTTCTCGTTCGCTGCGCGCGCGGCCGACCCGGTGGCCTTCCTCTCCGACGTGAAGGGGGAGGTCGTCATGAACGGCTCGGGGAGGCCACCATTCCTCTCCGAGCTGCTGCCCGGCACGAAGCTCGTCCTCGGGAAGGACGCGGCGGCCGCCGTCATGTTCGTGGTGAGCGGCGAGGAGTTCTCCCTGAAAGGGCCAGGCGAATTCGTCGTCACCCGCGAAGGCGTGAAGGCCAGCAAGGGCGCCGCTCCCTCGAGCCGCGTGCCGGGGCTGAAGGTGAGCGCCGCAGCGTACGTCGACACTTCGCGGGCCGCCACGGCGAGCCTGCGGATGCGGAGCGCGCCGGCGCCGAAAGGCGAGCGCTCCGCCCCGGTCTACCCCGTGAACACGCGAATCGCCACGCTGCAGCCCACGCTTCGCTGGAAGGGCGAGCCGGGCGCGGCCTACTCCGTCGTGGTGACCTCCGCCTCCGGCAAGGAGGTCTTCCGCGGAACGGCCAAGGGCTCGTCGCTCGCGCTGTCCGCGCGGCTGCAGGCCGGCCAGGGCTACACGTGGAGCTATTCCGCGGGAGAAGCCACGCTCGGCGATGCCCACTTCGAGACGCTGCCCGCGGACTCGATCGCCGCGGCCGAGAAGGCGAGGAGCGGCGCCAGGACCTTCTCCGACCGCGTGCTCTTCGCCATGGTCCTCCAGGACCTCGGCGCACCCCAGGACGCCCGCGAAGTCTGGACGCAGCTCTCCGCCGAACGCCCGGACCTTCCCGAGCTCGCCAAGCTGGCGCGTTAGCGCCACGCAGCCACCCGCGCCGCCCCGCGGGTGCTTCTTGAGCGATAATCCGGCGTTGCGGGCGCGGGCTCTCCTCCCGCGTCCGGGACCACGATGAATACGGGGACGACCTCGAAAACGACGCGCACGCTGGCTGCATTCCTGGCCGCGCTCGCCGCCTGCCTGCTGCTCGCACCGCCGGCCGCGGCCAACGGGCGCGTGGCGCTCCTCATCGGGAACAACGCCTACCCCACCTCACCTCTGCGCAACGCGGTCAACGACTCGCGAGACCTCGGCGCGGCGCTGCGCGATCTGGGGTTCAAGACGATCGTCAAGGAGAACACCTCGCGGGCCGAAATGATCGGCGCCCTCCAGGAATTCGGGAAGGCGCTCGATGGAGCCGAAGCCGCCGTCTTCTTCTACGCGGGCCACGCGATGCAGTTCAAGGACCGCAACTACCTCATCCCGATCGACGCGGTCATGGGCTCGGAGGACGACGTCACCTTCTTCTCCGTCGAGGTGGCGCAGGTCTTCGACCGGATGGAGCGCGCGAGGACGAGGTTCAACTTCGTGATACTCGACGCCTGCCGCGACAACCCCTTCCGCGACACGTTCAAGGTGTCGGCCTCCGGCCTGGCGCAGATGAGCGGGCCGTCGGGCACCCTCATCGCCTACGCCACGGCGCCTGGCATGACTGCCCAGGACGGGTTCGGGCGCAACGGCGTGTACACGGGCCACATCCTCCAGAACATCAAGGTGCCGGACATGCCGGTCGAAGTGCTCTTCCGGAAGGTGCGGGAGGGGGTGGAGCGCGACACGAAGCGGCTGCAGACGCCCTGGGAGCTCTCCTCGATCAAGGGGGACTTCGTCTTCAATCCCACGGGCCGCGCCGGTGCGACCGCGGCGTCGCCGGGCGGGGGTCCATCGGCGGACGTGGCGGCGCAGCTCGAGCTGCAGTTCTGGAAGAGCGTGCAGGATTCCACCCGAGCCGAGGATGTGCAGGCCTACCTCGACAAGTACCCCAACGGCGTCTTCGCGACTCTCGCCCGGAACCGGATCGATGCGCTCATCGGCCGCACCCGCGTGGCGTCCGCACCGGCGGCCGCTTCCACGCAGGCATCGGCGCCGGCAGCGGCAATCGCGACTGCGCCCACCCCATCGGCTGGCGCCAGCGCGCCTGCCGCGCCACCCGCGGCGGCGGCGACAACGCCTCCGGCGCCCGCTTCACCGCGCGAAGTCGTGGCCCCTTCCGCCGCCGCGAAGAAGCAGCCCGAGGCGCCCGCGGTCGCGACCGCGCCGACCGCGGAGTCGGCCGCCACGCCGGCCCCGGCCCCGGCGACAGCCGCACCGCCGAAGCCCAAGGAGGATCTCCCGGGACGCGAGATCGCTCCCGGCATCCGCGAGCTGCAGTTCGCCGATGGCTCCGTCTATGTCGGCGCGGTGCGGGGCCTGCAGCTGCACGGGAAGGGCCAGTACAAGTCCAAGTCGTTCCAGTACGAGGGCGAATTCAAGGAGGGGCTCAAGCACGGCCCGGGTTCCTACGTGTGGGAGAACGGCGACCGGTACGAAGGGGACTTCGCCGAGGACCGGCCCAGCGGAAGGGGCAAGTACCTGTTCGCGAACGGCGACACGTACGAAGGCGAAGTGAAGGCGGGCGTGATCACCGGCCGCGGCACCTACGTCACCAAGTCGGGCGACCGCATCGAGGGCTCGTTCACCGACGGCCGCGCCAACGGCGCCGGCATCTACCGCTTCGCGAGCGGCGACCGCTACGAGGGCGACATGGTCGGCGGCCGGCCGCAGGGCAAGGGCCGGTATTTCGCCAAGGGCGGCGACCGCATCGAGGCGACGTTCGTCGACGGGAAGGCCAACGGCAAGGGCACCTACCACTTCTCGAACGGCGACCGCTACGAGGGCGACCTGAGGGACGGGGCGCTCACCGGCTCGGGCTCCTACTTCTACGCCTCCGGCCAGAAGTACGAGGGTGAGGTCGCCAACGGCCGCCCGCAGGGCAAGGGGACGTTCTGGTTCGCCGACGGGTCGCGATTCGAGGGGGTCTTCGATAACGGCCTGGCCAAGGCCAAGGGCGCCATGGTCAAGGTGGACGGGACGCGGATCGACGCGGAGATCGTGGACGGGGCGGTGCGCCTCGCGAACTGACGCCGGCACCCGGGGGGTGCGCCGCGCAGGGGGCTCCGGTATAATTGCAGGTTCCGCAATAAGGAGTTCCCCATGGCCGAACGCAAACGTACCCGGCGCAACACCCTCGAGCGACGCTGCCTGCCGAAGGCCTTCAAGCGCCTGTTCCACGGCGCGTCGAAGTCGACCTTCAAGGTGCTCGAGCAGATCAAGAAGAACTGAGCGCCGAGGGCGCCCGGTTGTTCCCGACAGGGCCGCGAAAGCGGCCCTCGTCGTTTCCGGGACCTGGCGGCGCGCTCAGGCGAGCGCGCGGTTCACGACCTCGGCCACGTCCGAGGACAGGCCCTTCGCGTTGCCGATCGACTCGAGGGCCGCTCGCGCGTGGCCCTGCCGCGCCTCGTCGTACTTTCGCCAGCGATCGAAGGCGCGGGCCAGGCGCGAGGCGATCTGGGGGTTGAGCCGGTCCAGCTCGACCAGCTTGCCCGCGACGAGGCGGTAGCCCGACCCGTCGGCCGCGTGGAAGTGCAGCGGGTTGTCGAATGCGAACGCGTGCAGCACGGAGCGCGCGCGGTTCGGGTTGCGCAGGTCGAACGCCGGGTGGGCGAGGAGAGCCTCGACCCGGGCGGCGGCGCCCGGCAGGTCCGAGATGGCCTGCACCCGGAACCACTTGTCCATCACGAGCGCCTCGTCCTTCCACCGCTCGTGGAACATCGCCAGCGCCCGCTCCCGCTCCGCTCCGGCCGAGTCGGCCAGGCAGCCCAGGGCCGCCATCGAGTCGGTCATGTTCTGCGCCCGGCGGAACTCGAGGAACGTGAGGGCGCGGGCCGTCGAGTCGTCGAGGGCCATGATGTAGGCGAGCGCGGCGTTGCGAAGGGCGCGGCGCCCGGCGGCGACGGCATCCGGCGAATAGGCGCCCGGCACGGTGAAGTGGCGGAACGCGCCCTCGAAGCGGGTCCGGTAGCGCGTTGCCACCTCGAGCACCAGCTGCTTGCGCGCGGCATGGATGGCGTCAGGGTCGGCGACGGCCATCTGCTCCGCGAGGAATCCCTCGCCGGGAAGCTGCAGGCACTCCGCGGCGAACGCGGGATCCCTGGCGCCGTCGGTGAGCACGTGCCCGAGCGCCTCCACGAAGGCGGGCGGCACGACCATGGCGCGGCCGGCACGAATCTCCTCCACGCCCGCGAGGATCAGGCGGGTGGCGAGCACCTGGCCGGCCTCCCAGCGGTTGAACGGGTCGGCGTCGTACGCCATCAGGTGCGTGAGGTCCGCGTCCGCGTAATCGTGCCGCAGGAGCGCCGGGGCGGAGTAGCCGCGCAGGATCGAAGGCACCGGCGACTCCGGGACGTCGGTGAAGACGAGCGTGTCTTCGGCTTGCGTCACGGAGAAGACGCGCGTCACGGCGCCCGTCGCCGGATCCGCGGCTGCGAAGGCCGCCTCCTCGCCTTCCAGGCGAAGGGGCATGTCGCGCCCCTGCGAATCGACGAGGCCGATCGCCACGGGCATGTGGAAGGGTCTCTTCGCCGACTGCCCCGGCGTGGGCGGGCAGGACTGGCGCAGGGTGAGCGTGTAGGTCCGTGCGACGGGGTCGTGGCTGCCGCGGCTTTCGAGCACCGGCGTTCCCGCCTGCGAATACCACAGGCCGAACTGCTCGAGGTCCACGTCGTTGGCATCCGCCATCGCGGCGCGGAAATCGTCGCAGGTCACCGCCTGCCCGTCGTGCCGCTCGAAGTAGAGGTCCATTCCGCGCCGGAACCCCTCGCGGCCCAGCAGGGCCTGGTACATGCGCACGACCTCGGCGCCCTTGTCGTAGACGGTCGCCGTGTAGAAGTTGTTGATCTCGACGTAGGAGTCGGGGCGCACGGGGTGCGCCATGGGGCCCGCGTCCTCGGGGAACTGGCGCTCGCGAAGGCCGCGGACATCGCGGATCCGCGACACGGCGCGCGAGTACTCGTCCATCCCGTATTCCTGGTCGCGGAAGACGGTGAGCCCTTCCTTGAGCGAGAGCTGGAACCAGTCGCGGCAGGTGACTCGGTTGCCCGTCCAGTTGTGGAAGTACTCGTGGGCCACGACGCGGTCGATGCCCATGAAGTCGGCGTCGGTCGCGGTGTCGGCGCGCGCCAGCACGTACTTCGTGTTGAAGATGTTGAGGCCCTTGTTCTCCATGGCCCCCATGTTGAAGTCGCCCACCGCGACGATCATGAAGCGGTCGAGGTCGAGCTCGAGCCCGAAGCGCTCCTCGTCCCAGCGCATCGCGCGCTTGAGGCACTGCATCGCGAAGCCGGCCTGGTCGAGCTTTCCCGGCTCCACGTAGACCTGCAGCAGGGCGTTCTTGCCCGACGCGGTGACGAAGCGGTCCTCGAGCAGGTCGAGCTTCGCCGCCACCATCGCGAAGAGGTAGCAGGGCTTCGGGAACGGGTCCTCCCAAGTGGCGCGATGGCGCCCGCCCGGCTCGTCCGCCGAGTCGACGAGGTTGCCGTTGGCCAGGAGCCGCGGGAATTCCTCGCGCGAGGCGTGCAGAGTCACCCGGTAGGTGGCCATCACGTCCGGGCGGTCCGGGAAGAAGGTGATGGTGCGGAAGCCCTCCGCCTCGCATTGCGAGAAGAGGCCGTCCCGCGAGGCGTAGAAGCCCTCGAGGCGCGTGTTCTTCCACGGGTCGAAGCGGACTTCGGTCTCGAGCACGAAGGACTCGGGCACGCGGCCGATGGTGAGTAGCCCCTCGGCGACGGTGTGGCTTCCAGCCTCGAGCGCCTGGCCATCCAGCGCGATCGACAGGAGCTCGAGGTGCCTGCCCTGCAGCACCAGCGGGCCGCCGGCGCCCGCCGGGTTGCGGCGCATCGCGAGCTGCGCGCGAACCGTGGCCCAGGGACGCTCGATGCCCACGTCGAGGTCGACGGTGTCGACCAGGTACGCGGGCGGCGTGTAATCCTGCAGGCGGATCACGCGGGAGGCCGTGTCGAGCATGGTGATGCCGCTGCGCTCAGGCAGCCTTCCGGCGGAAAAGGGCGGGCACGGTGTGCGACGGGCGCTTCCTCACGGGCGCCTCGTCCGGTTGCTCGATGGGCTTCGCGTCGGGCGAGGGCTCGTAGGGCTTCGAGAAATCCATCTCCCCGGCTGCGGGCTTCGGCTCCGGCCGCCGGGCGCCTTCCTCGGCGCGCTTTTCGGCGCGGGGCGGGCGCTCCTCGGCACGCTTCTCGGTGCGGGGCGGGCGCTCTTCCGCACGCTGCTCGCCACGCGGCGGGCGACGCTCGCCCTGCTCGGCACCGCGGCGGCCGCGGCCACGCCCGCGCTCACCGCGGGAGTGCTCTGGCGCTTCATCGGGGTAGGTGGCTGCGCGCGACCCGTCGAAGCCCGGGACCGGCTTCACTTCGATCTTGCGCTTGATGAGTTGCTCGATGGCCGCGAGAAGCGGCCTGTCCTCGGGGCACACGATCGAGATGGCCTCGCCCTCCATGCCGGCGCGACCGGTGCGGCCGATGCGGTGGACGTAGTCCTCGGGGACGTGGGGCAGGTCGAAGTTGACCACGTGCGGCAGCGCCTCGATGTCGAGGCCGCGGGCCGCGATGTCCGTCGCCACGAGCACCCGCACCGTGTTGGCCTTGAAGGTCTCGAGCGCCTCGATGCGCGCGTTCTGGCTCTTGTTGCCGTGGATCGCCACGGCGTTGATCCCGTCGCGCTCCAGCTGGTAGGCCAGCCGGTTGGCGCCGTGCTTCGTCTTGCAGAAGACCAGAACCTGCTCCCAGTTGTTCGTCTTCACGAGGTGGGAGAGGAGCTCGCGCTTCCTCTTCGAGTCGACGAAGTGCGCCCACTGCGTCACGGATTCGGCCGGTGTGTTGCGGCGCGCAACCTCGACCGTGGCCGGATCGTGCAGGAACTGGGTGGCGAGCTTGCGGATATCGTCCGAGAAGGTCGCCGAGAACATCAGCGTCTGCCGCGAGCCCGGCAGCATGTTGATGATGCGCTTGATGTCGGGGATGAAGCCCATGTCCAGCATGCGGTCCGCCTCGTCCAGGACGAGGATGGAGACCTGCCGCAGGTCCACGGCCTTCTGGCCCGTGAGGTCGAGCAGGCGGCCCGGGGTGGCCACGAGGATCTCCACGCCCTTCCTCAGCTCCTGGATCTGCGGGTTGATGTTCACGCCGCCGTAGACCACGAAGGGCTTGAGCGGGACGTGCTTGCCGTAGGTCTTGACGCTCTCGTAGACCTGGATGGCGAGTTCGCGGGTGGGCGTGAGGATGAGGCAGCGCACCGGGTGCAGCGCGGGCGAGAAGCTCTTGCTTGCCATCGGGGCGAGGCGCTGCAACAGCGGCAGCGCGAACCCGGCGGTCTTGCCGGTGCCCGTCTGCGCGGCGCCCATGAGGTCGCGCCCGGAAAGGACGACGGGGATGGCCTGGGTCTGGATGGGGGTGGGTTCGGTGTAGCCTTGTTCCGCGATGGCGCGGAGCAGCTCGGGCAGGAGCCCGAGACTTTCGAAAGCCTGGCTGATGGTTCTCTCCTGAATGATCGGCCTGGAAGGGCGACTGGCGCCCCTGACCGGTTCAGGCAGATGAAACGTGCTTCGTTGGGATCCGCGCCTTGTGGGCCTGCGGTGGGGCCGGAAGCGCTAACCGGTTGAAGCGCCTCGAAAACCTTGGAGCGGCATTGTACCCTAATCCGATTACTTTCGGCGGAAAGTTGCCCGCCGGAAGTAATCCGATTACATAGGTCAGTAGGCCCTCACACCGAAGAGCCATGGGTGGGCGGCCAGGACGATCCCGTACAGGGTCAGGCCCACGAACACCCGCTTCGCCCCGATCTCCGAGGCCTGGAAGCGATTGCGGCCCTCGACGATGGCCGTGAAGGGCACATTGGAGGTCACCGCCGCGAACCGCGCCCAGTCCTCGCCCAGGGAGTCGGCCTTCCGGGCGTCGATGAGCCGGGTGCCCGCCAGCGCCAGAACGAGGAAGCTGCCGAAGAACACCAGCGAGGCTGCATCGCCCCGTGCCAGCGCGTGCACGGCCGCCCACAGCGCGATCCCCCACATCACCGGGTGCCGGGTCACCCGGATGATCCCCCGCGCCGGTTCCTCCCCCCTGAGGGCGCCCGCTTGCCCCACGGCCGACGGGTTCTTCGTCATCACCCCCGACGCCACCAGGATGAGCGCGAAGGGCATCACCACCAGGGGCCAAAGCCTTACCCCCGGGATATCCCACAGGGGCAGGTGCGGCGCGCGAAGATAGGTCCACCCCATCCAGCCGATGGTCACGAACGAGACGGCCGAATAGGCGCCGAGGTAGGCCTTCTCGCCGATCGCCTCCACGAGCGGCTTGCGCAGCGGCGTGCTGGTCACGAAGTGCGTGGCGAGGAACACGAGCGAGGCGAGGGCGAGGTGGGCGATGGGGTCCATTGTCGTGGCGCTCAACGTGTGGAGGCGGCGCGCTTGGAGAGGTCGATGTCGATGTACTTCCAGAAATTGTTGCTCTGGACGGCCGGCCGGCGGTAGCCCAGCACCCACGGATACCACATATCCGTGAGTATGCGGTGCGTATTCACCTTCCAGGGGGCGTAGGCGACGACGAGCTTCGTCATCTGCTGGTAGAGCTTCGTGCGCTCCGGCGAATCGGGCGTGACGCGGGCCTGCTCGTAGAGGCGGTCGTACGCGTCCAGCCGGAAGCGCGCCTGGTTGCCCTTTTGGCCCGCGTTCGGGCCGTAGAGCACCGACAGCCACGTGTCCGCATCCGGCATGGATGCCGCGCCGCCCAGCTGCCAGATCATGAGCTTGCCCGCGTACGACTCCTTCAGCAGGTCGGGCCACTTGGCCTTCCGGAACGTGATCCTGAGGCCCACGTCGTCCATGCTGCGCTTCCACAGCTCGTCGATCTGCATGTCCCTCGCGCTGGGCGTGGAGGCGAACTCGAGCACGAGCGGGCTTCCGTCCGGCATCTCGCGCCAGCCGTCGCCGTCGCGGTCCACGTAGCCGTACATGTCGAGGAGCGCCTTCGCCTTGGCGACGCTGTACTCGTTGGCGCTGGTGCGGAAATCCGGGTCGTAGCCCGCCACGCCGGGGCTGTAGGGCGCGTCGGCCAGGATCGCCTGCCCCTTGCGCACGATGGCGATCTCGTCGCGCGTGTTGTAGGCGAGCGAGATGGCGCGGCGGAGCGCTACCTTCTCCGGCGTGTAGCCGCCGACTGTCGGGTTTTCCATGTTGAAGTAGGCGTAGACGAGGTCCAGCCCAGGAACCTGCGCCATCTGGATCCCGCGCCGGCGCAGGCTCGGCGCCAGCTTGTTGCCGGGCCAGGCGACGTTGGCATACTCCGACGGCACCTCGAAGGCGAGGTCGTATTCCTCGTTGAGGAAGGCGAGCCAGCGCGGCTGCGTTTCCTCCACGATGTACACCTCCACCCGCCCCACGATCGGCAGGCGCTTGCCCTTCTGCAGCGCGAGGATCGCCTGGCCTTCCGCGTCGTCGGGGCGCGGCTGGCCATCGAAGAGCTCCTCGCGGTAGTTGGGGTTCGCTTCGAAGACGAGCTTCGACGACCGCTTCCAGAAGGCGAGGCGGTACGCGCCCGTCCCCACGGGGTGCGCGCCAATGTCGTCGCCGTAGTGCTCCACCACCTCGCGCGCCACGGCGCAAGTGACGCGGCAGTCGGCCAGCTGGTAGATGAAGACGTAGTAGGGCTTCGTGAGCCGGATCCGGAAGGTGTAGCGGTCGAGCGACTTCAGCCCCTCGACGGGCGCGTCGTAGTCGAACCGGTTGGCCTTCCTCGCCTTGGCCAACGCATCGTCGCTGCCCACGATGACGCCCTCGATCTCCGAGAGCAGCGGCGCCGCGAGCTTCGGGTCCATGAGCCGCTTGATGGAGTAGACGTAGTCCTCGGCCACCAATTCGCGCTTCCTGCCGCCGAAGGCCGGGTCGTCGGCGAAGAAGATGCCGGGCTTCACGCGCAGCGTGTAGGTGAGGCCGTCGGCACTGATCTCGGGCATCGCCGCGAGCGTGTTGGGCACGAGCTTCAGCGGCCGCGCCAGGTAGTCGTAGCGCAGCGGCGCGTCGAACATCGCGTTGTTCAGGACGTTCGAGTAGAGGTCGCTGATCCTCTGCGGGTCGAGGGAGGTCTCGGCCACCGGGAAGGCGTAGCGGAACACCTTGCTCGGGTCGGCGGCCTGCGCCGGCGCGGCCGAGGCAAGAAGAGCGACGACGGCGAAGGCGGGCAGCAGGCGGAACTCGATCATGCGCGCATTATCCCGCGGGAACGGGGGCGAATTCCCTTCCGCTGCGGTCGAATGACGCTCGCGCGGGTCCACCCGTGCTTGTCGGAATCCGTTAATGTATCCGTTCAACCCTCGTCCGGATCCCCATGGCCATCAAGTCCGAAGATATCGTGCCGCTCAACCAGGTCCGCGCCCGGCTCACGGAGCTCGCGGAGGAAGTGCGTGCGGGTGCCGAGAAGATCATCACGCGAAACGGCGAGAGCTACGTGGCGCTGGTAGACGCACGCCGCCTGGATCACTACCACCGCCTCGAGCGCGAGCACATCCACCTTGCCCTGCTGGATGAGGCCGCCCGGGGGCTGGAGGATGTCCGCGACGGCCGGGTGGAAACCGCGCGCGAGATGGTGGCCAGGTACCGGGCGAAGCGGCGCAAGTGAGGGGCCGCAAGCACGTCGTTCGGGCAACGGCCAATTTCGGCCGGAACCTCGAGCAGATCGAGGCGTTCCTGGCGGGGGCCGGGGCGCCGAAGGAATTCGACCGGCTCCTTCGAAGCCTGGCCGACGAAGTCATCCCCGACCTCGAACGGTTCCCGGAGTTCGGCGCGGATTTCCTCGGCCGGGCTCCGCTGTCGGCCGACGGGCGGGCCCGCTTCGCGAAGGTGCTGGCCTTGCTCGGGCCGGAGGCCTCGCTTCGCCAACTCATCCGTGGCGATTTCATCGTCCTGTACGCGATAGGGCCAGACGGGATCCACCTGCTCGCCATCCGTCACCACCGACAGCTGTCGTTCGACTTTCCGGGACACTGGCCGTAGCGGCGGGCTGAAGGCGGTCGCACTGACGCGGATCGCTGTGGTGTTTCCTTGGAAAGGTTATGAGATAATTCTTTCTAGAAAGGACCGGCCATGCCCACCGCCCGCCTCGCCCCCGCCGCCCGCTCCGCCCCCGAGGAGGGCACCGTGCTCTCCAAGGCAGTC
>JBBIJT010000096.1:0-13991 GCA_037445795.1 Betaproteobacteria bacterium
CGACGGTGGAGATCGCGCGCACCCTCGCGGGCCTGGGCTTCACGCTCGTGGCCACGAAGGGCACCGCCGCGGCGCTCGAGGCGGCCGGCCTCGCGGTGCAGCGGGTCAACAAGGTGATGGAGGGCCGCCCGAACGTGGTGGACATGGTCCGCAACAAGGAGATCAGCCTCATCATCAACACCGTCGAGGAGGACCGCCGCTCGGTGCGCGACTCCTGGTCGATCCGCAATTCCGCCCTGCAGGGCAGGGTCACCTACTACACGACGGTCTCCGGCGCGCGCGCGGCGTGCGTCGGCATGCAGCACCTCGAGGAACTGCGGCCGTACGACCTGCAGGGCCTGCACGCCACCATCCAGTAAGGGGGCAATCCGGCATGGGAAAATTTCCGATCACCCGGGTCGGCGCCGACCTGCTCAAGGCCGAGCTCCACCGGCTGAAGACCGTGGACCGCCCGGCGGTCATCACCGCCATCGCCGAGGCCAGGGCGCACGGCGACATCTCGGAGAACGCGGAATACGACGCCGCCCGCGAGAAGCAGGGCTTCATCGAGGGCCGCATCCTGGAGCTCGAGGCCAAGCTCGCCAACGCCCAGGTGATCGACCCGGCGCTGCTGGAGGACGACGGCCGCGTGGTGTTCGGCACCACCGTGGAGGTGATGGAATCCGCCGGCTCCGAGACGATGACCTACCAGATCGTCGGCGAGGACGAGGCCGACATCAAGGCGGGGAAGATCTCCTACTCCTCCCCCATCGCGAAGGCCCTCATCGGGAAGTACGCGGGCGACGTCGCCGAGGTTCGGGCTCCGGGCGGGGTGAAGGAGTTCGAGATCGTTGACGTTCGATACGAATGAGCTCCTCGGCCGTGCGGTGCTTCGTCTTGCGCTTCTGACCGCCTGAGGCGCCCGCCTTCGCCTTCGGGGCGGGCCTGGGCGCGGCCTTCGCGGCGGCCTTCTTCGCCTTTTCCGGGTTCTCCCGCCAGATCACGAGGATCTTGCCGATGGACTGCACCGGATGCGCCTCCAGCCGCTCGCAGAGCTGCGCCATCCAGGCGGCGCGGGCCTCGCGGTCGTCGGTGGCGGCCTTCACCTTGATGAGCTCGTGCGCCTCGAGCGCGCGGCCCACCTCGGCGACGACGGTGTCGGTGAGCCCCTTGTCGCCGATCATGACGACGGGGGAGAGGGCGTGGGCCAGGGCGCGCAGCTCGCTGCGGCGGGCGGGGGAGAGCGGGGACATGGGGCGAATTATGACGCGAAACGCGCGGGCGGACCGATGAAGCGCTCCGCCTCGAGCCGGCAGTGGCTGCGGCGGCACGTGAACGACCCCTACGTCCAGCGCTCGAGGAAGGAGGGCTACCGTTCGCGCGCGGCCTACAAGCTCCTCGAGATCGACGACCGCGACCGGCTGCTCGGCCCGGGGCGCGTCGTGGTCGACCTCGGCGCCGCCCCGGGCGGCTGGACGCAGGTGGCGGTGAAGCGCGTGGGGCCATCGGGCAAGGTCGTCGCCATCGACCTGCTCGCGATGGACGCGGTGCCCGGCGCCGTGTTCGTGCAGGGCGATTTCTCGACCGGCGGCGGGCTCGCGCAGGTCGAGGCCGCACTGGGCGGCGCCCGGGCGGACGTGGTGCTCTCCGACATGGCGCCCAACCTCTCCGGCATCGCCATCAGCGACCAGGCGCGCTCCATGGCGCTGGCGGAGCTCGCCCGGGACTTCGCCATTTCCCGCCTGAAACCCGGCGGGGCGCTCCTGGTCAAGGTGTTCCAGGGAGCCGGCTACGACGAGTTCCTGCGGTCGCTGCGGGTCGCGTTCGAGAAGGTGGTGGTTAGGAAGCCGGACGCGTCGCGGGACGAAAGCGCCGAGCTGTACCTCCTCGCCCGCGGCGCGCGCCGCGCCGCCTGAGGTGGCCTTTGGGGCCACCCCCTTGAAACACGGCCGGGCGCCCGAACTTTGCTATAGTAATCAGTTCCGCTATCCCGCTGATTCGCTGGGGTCTTTTCTACCGAGGAACCGTTCGTGAACAACACCGTTCGCACCATCATGGTCTGGCTGGTCATCGGCATCGTGCTGACCATGGTCTTCATGCAGGTCGGCAATCGCCAGACCAGCGCCAACGTGATCGAGTACTCCGCCTTCATGGAGGAGTCGCGGCAGGGGCGCATCGCCAAGGTGAAGATGGACGGCAACCGGACCCTCAAGGCCACCGCGAAGGACGGCAAGACCTACACCGTCTACACCCCCGGCATCATGGACCCGTGGATGGTCTCGGACCTCCTCAAGAGCGGCGTGTCCGTGGAGGCGAAGCCCGAGGAGGAGCCCTCGCTCCTCATGAACATCTTCGTGTCCTGGTTCCCGATGCTCCTCCTGATCGGGGTCTGGATCTTCTTCATGCGCCAGATGCAGGGCGGCGGGCGCGGCGGCGCCTTCTCGTTCGGCAAGAGCCGCGCGCGCATGCTCGACGAGAACCAGAACCAGGTGACCTTCGCCGACGTGGCGGGGGTGGACGAGGCCAAGGAGGAGGTCGGCGAGCTCGTCGACTTCCTGCGCGACCCCTCCAAGTTCCAGAAGCTCGGCGGGCGCATCCCGCGCGGCGTGCTGATGGTGGGCTCGCCCGGCACGGGCAAGACGCTGCTCGCGCGCGCCATCGCGGGCGAGGCCAAGGTGCCCTTCTTCTCCATCTCCGGCTCCGACTTCGTCGAGATGTTCGTGGGCGTGGGCGCGGCGCGCGTGCGCGACATGTTCGAGCAGGCCAAGAAGAACGCGCCCTGCATCGTGTTCATCGACGAGATCGACGCCGTGGGCCGCCAGCGCGGCGCCGGGCTCGGCGGCGGCAACGACGAGCGCGAGCAGACGCTGAACCAGCTCCTCGTCGAGATGGACGGCTTCGAGGGCAACTCGGGCGTGATCGTCATCGCCGCCACGAACCGGCCGGACGTGCTCGACCCCGCGCTCATGCGCCCGGGCCGCTTCGACCGCCAGGTGGTTGTGCCGCTGCCCGACATCCGCGGCCGCGAGCAGATCCTTCTCGTGCACATGCGCAAGGTGCCGATCGCCCCGGACGTGGACGCCTCCGTCATCGCGCGCGGCTGCCCGGGCTTCTCCGGCGCCGACCTCGCCAACCTCGTGAACGAGGCGGCCCTCTTCGCCGCGCGCGGCAGCAAGCGCCTGGTGGACATGGACGACTTCGAGCGCGCCAAGGACAAGATCATCATGGGCACCGAGAGGAAGTCCATGGTGATGCCCGAGGAGGAGCGTCGCAACACCGCCTACCACGAGTCGGGCCACGCCATCGTCGCGAAGCTGCTGCCCGGCACGGACCCGGTGCACAAGGTGACGATCATCCCGCGCGGCCGGGCGCTGGGCGTCACGGTGCAGCTGCCCGAGCAGGACCGCTACAGCTACAACCGGGACTACCTCCTCAACAACATCGCCGTCCTCTTCGGGGGTCGCATCGCCGAGGAGCTGTTCATGAACCAGATGACCACCGGCGCCTCGAACGACTTCAAGCGGGCCACCGAGATGGCGCGGCGCATGGTCACGGAGTGGGGCATGTCCGACGTGATGGGCCCGATGGTGTACGGCGAGAACGAGGGCGAGGTGTTCATCGGCCGCTCGATCACCACGCACCAGAACATCTCCAACGAGACGATGCGCAACGTCGACAAGGAGATCCGCCGCATCATCGACGAGCAGTACGCGCTGGCGCGCCGCCTCCTCGAGACCAACCGCGACAAGGTCGAGGCCATGACCAAGGCGCTGCTCGAGTGGGAGACGATCGACTCCGAGCAGATCGACGACATCATGGCCGGCCGGCCGCCGCACCCGCCCAAGCCGGTGGCTTCCAAGCCCAGCACGCCGCCCAGCGACGGCGGCGCCAAGGGCTCCGAGACGCCCGCCAGCACCACGCCGGCGGAAAGCGCCTGACGAAGCTCCGCGAGGCAGCCGAACGGGGACGTGTCGAATAGCACGTCCCCTTTTCTTTTCCGGTACCGGACAACGGTGAATTCGATCCTTCGGTGCGGCGCCTTCGCCCTCGACCTCTCGCGGCCGAGGGTGATGGGCATCGTGAACGTCACCGCGGACTCGTTCTCCGACGGCGGGCGCTTCCTTGCGCAGGATCGCGCCATCGGGCACGGCCTCGCGCTCGCGGCCGACGGGGCGGACCTCGTCGACGTGGGCGGAGAGTCGACGCGGCCGGGCGCGCAGCCCGTTCCCCTGGAGGCGGAGCTCGCCCGCGTGATGCCGGTGGTGCGGGCGCTCGTCGGGGAGGGCGTCGCGGTCTCCGTGGACACGATGAAGCCCGGGGTGATGCGCCAGGCCATCGACGCGGGCTGCGCGATGGTGAACGACGTGAACGCCTTCCGCGCCGAGGGCGCCGTCGCCGCGGTGGCCGCCTCCGGCGTGGCGCTTTGCGCGATGCACATGAAGGGAACTCCCGAGACGATGCAGGACGACCCGCGCTACGACGACGTGGTGGCCGAGGTGCGAGACTACCTTCTCGGGCGGGCCCGCGCGCTCGAGTCGGCCGGCGTGGCGCGCGATCGCATCGCCCTCGACCCGGGCTTCGGCTTCGGCAAGAGCTTCGCGCACAACGCGGCGCTGCTCGCGGGCCTTCCGGCGCTCTGCGCGGCGGGCTATCCGGTGGTGGCCGGGCTTTCGCGCAAGCGCATGATCGGCGAGATCACCGGGCGCCCCGTCGGCGAGCGCGTCGCCGGCAGCGTTGCCGCGGCCCTCGTCGCGGTTCAGAATGGCGCTCGCATCGTGCGCGTGCACGACGTGAAGGAAACGGTCGACGCTCTCAAGGTCCTCCTGGCACTGAAGAAATGATCCGAAAACACTTCGGCACCGACGGAATCCGCGGCCGCGTGGGCGAGCCGCCCATCACGCCCGACTTCGTCCTGAAGCTCGGCTACTGCGCCGGCAAGGTCCTCTCCCGGGCCGACGTGGCGCCTCCCCATCGCGACCGCCCCGCGGTCCTCATCGGCAAGGACACGCGCATCTCGGGCTACATGCTGGAAGCGGCGCTCGAATCGGGGCTTTCCGCGGCGGGAGTCGACACCCTTCTCGTGGGCCCCATGCCCACGCCCGGCGTGGCCTTCCTCACGCGGGCGCTTCGCCTGTCGGCCGGCATCATGGTCTCGGCCTCGCACAACCCCTTCGAGGACAACGGCATCAAGTTCTTCTCCGGGGAGGGCACCAAGCTCCCCGACGCCGTCGAGCACGAGATCGAGGCCGAGCTCGACCGCCCGCTCGCCACGCGCGATTCCGCCCAGCTCGGCAAGGCCGAGCGCGTCCACGATTCCGAAGGGCGCTACATCGAGTTCTGCAAGGGGACGTTCGCCAAGCACCGGACGCTGCGGGGCCTGAAGCTCGTCGTGGACTGCGCGCACGGCGCCGGCTATCGCGTCGGCCCGCGCGTCTTCCAGGAGCTGGGCGCGGAGGTCGTCGCGATCGGCGCGCACCCGAACGGCACCAACATCAACCACGGCTGCGGGGCCACGCATCCCGCGGCGATGGCCAGGGCGGTCGTCGAGCACGGCGCCGACTACGGCATCGCCTTCGACGGCGACGGCGACCGGCTGGCCATGGCCGACCACGATGGCCGGCTCTTCGACGGCGACCAGCTCCTCTACGCCATCGCCAAGCACCGCCACGAGCAGGGCCGGCTGCACGGCGGCATCGCCGGCACCCTCATGACCAACTTCGCCCTCGAGCGGCGCCTGGAAGAGCTGGGCGTGCCGTTCGCGCGGGCCCGCGTCGGCGACCGCTACGTGGTGGAGATGCTCCACGACCGGGGCTGGGAATGCGGCGGCGAGAACTCGGGCCACATCCTGTGCCTCGACTGCCACTCCACGGGCGACGCCATCATCTCGGCGCTGCAGGTGCTCGAGGCGCTCGTGGCCGCCGGCCAGACGCTGGGCGACTACACGCGCGACCTTTCGCTCCTGCCGCAGGTCCTGGTGAACGTGCGGCTCGCGAGCCGCGGGGACGTGTCGGGGCTTCCGGCGGTGAGGGATGCCGTGGCCGCCGCGGAGTCCGCGCTCGCCGGCCGCGGCCGCGTCCTGCTGCGCCCGTCGGGCACCGAGCCCGTCATCCGCGTGATGGTCGAAGGCGAAGACCCGGCGCGGGTGAGCTCGCTCGCGGAGAGCATCGCCGAGGCCGTCCGGCAGGCGGCCTGAAGGGCCCGGGGCCCCTGTCACGGGGCTGTCACAAGGCTTCCCTATAGTGGCGAGGTCCATTCCAGGAGACTCGCCATGTCCCGTCGCTTCATCGCCCCGGCCGCCCTCGTGGCGGCCCTGGCCCTCCCGCAATTCGCCGCGGCCGCCGACATCACCGGCGCCGGCGCCACCTTCCCGTATCCGATCTACGCCAAGTGGGCCGACGCCTACAAGAAGGCGACGGGCACGGGGATGAACTACCAGTCCATCGGCTCCGGCGGCGGCATCAAGCAGATCACCGCCAGGACCGTGAACTTCGGCGCCTCCGACATGCCGATGAAGGCCGAGGACCTGGAGAAGAACGGCCTGGTGCAGTTCCCGGCCATCATGGGCGGCGTGGTGCCCGTCTACAACCTCAAGGGCATCGGCGCCGGCGAGATCAAGTTCACGGGCGAGCTCCTGGCCGGAATCTACCTGGGCAAGATCAAGAAGTGGAACGACGCCGCCATCGCCGGCGCGAACCCGGGCGTGAAGCTGCCCGACGACAACATCACGGTGGTGCACCGTTCCGACGGCTCCGGCACGACCTTCCTGTGGACCAACTACCTGTCCAAGGTGAGCGCCGACTGGAAGGGCGCCGTGGGCGAGGGCACCTCGGTCAAGTGGCCCGCCGGCGTGGGCGGCAAGGGCAACGAGGGCGTGGCCTCCTACGTGCAGAAGATCAACGGCTCGCTGGGCTACGTCGAGTACGCCTACGCGAAGCAGAACAAGCTCACCGCCGGGCAGATGCGGAACAGGGCCGGCAAGTTCGTCGCCCCGGACGACACCTCGTTCAAGGCGGCCGCGGCCGGCGCCGAGTGGACGAAGACCCCGGGCATGGCCGTGGTGCTGACCGACCAGCCCGGCGACGCGAGCTGGCCGGTGACGGGCGCCTCGTTCATCCTCATCCACAAGTCGCAGGAGAAGCCGGAGGCGGGCAGGGAAGTGCTCAAGTTCTTCTCCTGGGCGTTCGCCAACGGCCAGAAGATGGCCGACGAGCTCGACTACGTGCCGATGCCGGAGCCCGTGGTCAAGGTGATCCAGGCGCAGTGGAAGAACATCAAGGACCCCTCCGGCAAGCCGGTGTTCTGACCGCGACTTCCCGCCTCGCGACGCGATGGGGGCGGTGACGAGCCGCCCCTTTCCCTTTCCCGCTCCCCGCCATGGCCGCCGCCGCCGATCCGCTCGGGCATACTAGTGGCCCCGCGACGAGAGAGATTTCCCGCGCCACCGGGCCGGGAAAGGCGCCGCAGATGATCCGCAACAACGCCCTGATGGATGCGATCTTCCGCAACGTCACGCGGTTCTTCGCCTTCGTCGTGTTCAGCCTCCTCGCGGCGATCCTGGTCTCGCTGCTCGTCGGAAGCACGCTCTCCCTCGAGAGGTTCGGCGCCGGGTTCCTGTTCAATGACAACTGGGACCCGGTCCAGGAGGACTTCGGGGCGCTGGTGCCGATCTTCGGCACGCTGGTCACCTCGGCCATCGCCATGGCGATCGCGATCCCCGTGAGCTTCGGGATCGCGCTCTTCCTCACCGAGCTCTCGCCGCCGTGGCTGCGCCGGCCGCTGGGCACCGCCGTCGAGATGCTCGCCGCCATCCCCAGCATCATCTACGGCATGTGGGGCCTGTTCGTCTTCGCGCCGCTTTTCCAGGAGCACGTGCAGCCCCTCGCGATCTCCACGCTGGGCCAGGTGCCCGTGATCGGGGCCCTGTTCGAGGGGCCGCCCATGGGCATCGGGATGATGACGGCGGGCATCATCCTCGCGGTCATGGTCATCCCCTTCATCACCGCCGTGATGAGGGACGTCTTCGAGCTGGTGCCGCCCATGCTCAAGGAGTCGGCCTACGGGCTGGGCTCCACCACCTGGGAAGTCACCTGGAAGGTCGTGCTCCCCTACACGAAGGTCGGCGTCATCGGCGGCATCATGCTGGGGCTCGGCCGCGCGCTGGGCGAGACCATGGCGATCACCTTCGTGATCGGCAACGCCCACCGGCTGAGCGCCTCGCTCTTCGCGCCGGGCAACAGCATCGCCTCCGCGCTCGCCAACGAGTTCACCGAGGCGGTGGGGGACCTGTACACCTCGGCGCTCATCGAGCTGGGGCTCATCCTCTTCCTCATCACCACGGTCGTGCTCGCCTGCTCCAAGCTGCTGCTCATGCAGCTCGCCAGGCAGGAAGGGGCGCGCACGTGAGCGCCGCGATGGATTCCGCCAACGCCGTCTACCGGCGCCGCCGCCGGGTGAACGCCGTCATGATGGCGCTCTCCGCCCTGGCGCTCGCCTTCGGCCTCTTCTGGCTCTTCTGGATCATCGGGACGCTCCTCTGGGAGGGCGCCTCCGCGCTGCGGCCCTCGCTCTTCACGCAGCCCACGCCGCCGCCGGGGGGCGACGGCGGGCTCTCGAACGCCATCCTGGGCAGCGTCATGATGGCCGGCGTCGGCACGCTGATCGGCACGCCCATCGGGATCCTGGCCGGCACCTACCTCGCGGAGTTCGGCCGCCGGGGGTGGCTCGCGCCGGCGACGCGCTTCATCAACGACGTCCTCCTGTCGGCGCCCTCCATCGTCATCGGCCTCTTCGTCTACGCCGTCTACGTGGCGAAGGTCGGCCACTTCTCGGGATGGGCGGGGGCGCTCGCGCTCTCCGTCATCGTGATCCCGGTGGTGGTGCGAACGACCGACGACATGCTCAAGCTCGTGCCCAACAGCCTCCGCGAGGCGGCCGTGGCACTGGGCTGCCCCACCTGGAAGATGGTCACGATGGTGAGCTACCGCGCGGCGCGGGCCGGCATCGTCACGGGGATCCTGCTCGCCATCGCGAGGATCTCCGGCGAGACGGCGCCGCTGCTCTTCACCGCGCTCAACAACCAGTTCACCTCCACCAACATGAACGCCCCGATGGCGAACCTGCCGGTGGTGATCTTCCAGTTCGCGATGAGCCCCTACGACGACTGGCAGCGCCTGGCCTGGGGCGGGGCGGCGCTCATCACCCTGCTCGTGCTCGCGATCAACATCGGCGCGCGCATGCTGTTTTCGAAGAAGCACTGACGGAGATTCCCCTGCCATGCCCACCGTGCTGGAACTCGACAACCCCAAGCTGCGCGTGCGCGACCTGGACTTCTACTACGGCCAGTTCCACGCCCTTAAGAAGGTCTCGCTCGACATCGCCGAGAAGAAGGTGACCGCCTTCATCGGGCCGTCGGGGTGCGGCAAGTCGACGCTCCTCAGGACCTTCAACCGCATGTTCGAGCTCTACCCCGAGCAGAGGGCCGTCGGCGAGATCCGGATGGACGGCGAGAACCTCCTCGCCTCGAAGCGCGACGTCTCCCTCATCCGCGCCAAGGTGGGCATGGTGTTCCAGAAGGCCACGCCCTTCCCGATGTCGATCTACGACAACATCGCGTTTGGCGTTCGCCTCTTCGAGCGCCTGCCCCGGGCGCGGATGGACGAGCGCGTCGAGTGGGCGCTGCAGAAGGCGGCGCTCTGGGGCGAGGTGAAGGACAAGCTGCACCAGAGCGGGGCGAGCCTGTCGGGCGGCCAGCAGCAGAGGCTTTGCATCGCGCGCGGCGTGGCGGTGAAGCCCGAGGTGCTGCTCCTCGACGAGCCCTGCTCGGCCCTCGACCCCATCTCGACGGCCAAGATCGAGGAACTGATCGAGGAGCTCAAGAACGACTACACGGTGGTCATCGTGACCCACAACATGCAGCAGGCCGCGCGCTGCTCCGACTACACGGCCTACATGTACCTGGGGGACCTCGTGGAGTTCGGCGAGACCGACCAGATCTTCCTCAAGCCCAAGGAGCAGGCGACCGAGGACTACATCACCGGCCGCTTCGGCTGAGGCCGCCGGTCGGGCGCAAACCGCAAATTGACCCCCTACCCCCCAATGCCGTAAAATCCTGCGGTTTTGAGGGGCGCCACGTGAGGCAGAAACTCGTCGTCGGGAACTGGAAGCTCAACGGCAGCCTCCCCGGCAACGAGCAGCTCGTCCGCGCGATCCTCCAGGAAGCCACCCCGCAGCCGGGCCGGACGCTCGCCGTCTGCGTGCCGGCCCCCTACCTCGCGCAGGTGCGGGGGCTGCTGGAAGGCTCTCCGGTCGCATGGGGCGGGCAGGACGTGAGCCGTTTCGAGAAGGGCGCGTACACGGGGGAGGTCTCCGGCGCGATGCTCCGGGAGTTCGGGGCCACCTTCGCGATCGTCGGGCACTCCGAGCGCCGCACCCTGTTCGGGGATACGGACGAGGCCGTGGCGCAGAAGTACGCCGCCGCCCGGAAGTCGGGCCTCGTGCCCATCTTCTGCGTCGGCGAGACGCTCGCCGAGCGCGAGAAGGGCGTGACGGAATCGGTGCTGGCACGGCAGCTGGACGCGGTGCTGGAGAAGTCCGGCCCCGCGGCGCTGGACGGGGGCGTGGTCGCCTACGAGCCCGTCTGGGCCATCGGCACCGGCAGGACCGCCACGGCGGCGCAGGCGCAGGACGCCCACGCCTTCCTGAGGGGAAGGGTGGCGAAGAAGGACGCGGGCGTGGCCTCGCGGCTGCCGATCCTCTACGGGGGCAGCGTGAAGGGATCGAACGCGGCGGAATTGTTCGCGATGCCGGATGTCGATGGAGGGCTCATCGGCGGGGCGTCGCTGGTGGCAGGGGATTTCCTGGCGATCTGGCGCGCAGCCGTCGCCGCAGCGTAGTCAAGGACAGAGGCTTGAAATGCATACCCTGGTAATCGTGCTTCACGTGCTCGCGGCGGCGGCCATCGTCGTCCTCGTGCTGCTGCAGCACGGCAAGGGCGCCGACATGGGCGCGGCGTTCGGCAGCGGCTCCGCGGGCAGCCTGTTCGGCTCCTCCGGGGCGGCCAACTTCCTTTCCCGGTCGACGGGCATCCTCGCGGCGGTGTTCTTCGCGACGAGCCTCGGGCTCACCTTCCTCAGCGCGGCGCCGACGAAGTCCGGCGGCGTCACGCAATCGATCAAGGTCGACGCGGGCAAGCCCGAGTCGCAACCGGCAGCGCCCGCCTCCTCGGCGCCGGCGCCGTCGGGGGATCCCCTCTCGAAGTCGAAGGAGATCCCGAAGTAGCACCCGCAGCACCGGTAGCGACAAACGCGGTCGTGGTGGAATTGGTAGACACGCTGTCTTGAGGGGGCAGTGCCGAAAGGCGTGAGAGTTCGAGTCTCTCCGACCGCACCAGAATCGAGAAGCCGCCGGGCTTCCCACAACTCCCGGCAAGGGTGATCCGCGGTTCCCAACAGGCGCCATGCTGGAAAACTACTTTCCCGTCCTGCTCTTCCTCGCCATAGGGTGCGCCGTCGGCATCGGGGCGATCGTCGCGAGCGGCGTGCTCGGCCGTCTCACCGGGTCGTACAATCCCGATCCCGAAAAGCTCTCCCCCTACGAGTGCGGCTTCGAGGCCTTCGAGGACGCGCGCATGAAGTTCGACGTGCGCTACTACCTCGTGGCCATCCTCTTCATCCTGTTCGACCTCGAGATCGCCTTCCTCTTCCCGTGGGCCATCGTGCTCCAGGAGATCGGCTGGTTCGGGTTCTCCGCCATGATGGTCTTCCTCGCCATCCTCGTCGTGGGCTTCGTGTACGAATGGAAGAAGGGGGCGCTGGAATGGGAGTAATGGCCCAGGCCGCCAAGCAGGGGCCCCACCGTTCCTGTGGGGATGCGCCGGACGGACGGGCCGCGCTGCCCATTGGAGGCGTGAATGACTGACCTCTCGCACGGCCTCTCGGACAAGGGCTTCGTCGTCACCCAGGTGGACAGCGTGCTCAACTGGGCGCGGACGGGATCGCTCTGGCCGATGACGTTCGGGCTGGCCTGCTGCGCCGTCGAGATGATGCACGCGGGCGCCTCGCGCTACGACCTCGACCGCTTCGGCATCGTGTTCCGCCCGAGCCCGCGCCAGTCCGACCTCATGATCGTGGCCGGCACCCTCTGCAACAAGATGGCCCCGGCGCTGCGGAGGGTGTACGACCAGATGGCCGAGCCGCGCTGGGTGCTCTCCATGGGCTCCTGCGCCAACGGCGGCGGCTACTACCACTACTCCTACTCGGTCGTGCGCGGCTGCGACCGCATCGTGCCCGTGGACGTCTACGTCCCGGGGTGCCCCCCGACCGCGGAAGCGCTCATCTACGGTCTGCTGCAGCTGCAGAACAAGATCAAGCGCACGCAGACCATCCGCCGCCGCTAGGGCATGAGCGACAAACTGCAGTCCCTGGAAAGGGACGTGACCAACGCGCTCGGGGCGAAGCTCGTCCGCGCCGTGGCCGACCTCGGCGAGCTGACCATCGAGGTGGCCGCGGGCGACCTGGTGGAGTGCGCGCGGGCGCTGCGCGACGACGACTCGCTCGCCTTCTCGACCCTCGTCGACCTCTGCGCCAACGACTACGAGGGCTTCGCCAACGCCCCGCTCGCGGGCCCGCGCTTCGCCGTGGTGGTGCACCTGCTGTCCATCCGGCACAACCGGCGGCTTCGCGTGAAGGTGTACTGCCCCGACGACGGCTTCCCCGTCGTCGACTCGCTCATCGACGTGTGGCCGGCCGCCAACTGGTACGAGCGCGAGGCCTTCGACCTCTTCGGGGTGGTCTTCTCCGGCCACCCGGACCTTCGCCGCATCCTCACGGACTACGGCTTCATGGGCCACCCCTTCCGCAAGGACTTCCCAATCTCCGGCCACGTCGAGATGCGCTACGACCCGGTGCAGAAGCGGGTGGTCTACCAGCCGGTGACCATCGAGCCGCGCGAGATCGTGCCCCGCGTCGTGCGCGAGGACTCCTACGGGACGGGCAAGAGCTAGGGCCATGGCCGAGATCAAGAACTACACGATGAATTTTGGCTCCGGCCCGCTCGCCGCCGCCGGCGGCACGCTTGACTTCCGAGGGCGGAAGTCAGCCTGCACCGAGATTCATCGCTCGAGAGGCCACTGCCGTGGCTGAAATCAAGAACTACACGATGAATTTTGGCCCGCAGCACCCGGCGGCCCACGGGGTGCTGCGCCTGGTGCTGGAGCTCGACGGCGAGGTCGTGCAGCGCGCGGATCCGCACATCGGCCTGCTGCACCGCGGCACCGAGAAGCTCGCCGAGACGCGCACCTTCCTGCAGAGCGTTCCGTACATGGACCGCCTCGACTACGTGTCGATGATGGCCAACGAGCACGCCTACGTGATGGCGATCGAGAAGCTCGCGGGCGTGCGTGTCCCGGAGCGCGCCCAGTACATCCGCGTGATGTTCGACGAGATCACGCGCATCCTGAACCACCTGCTGTGGATCGGCTCGCACGCCCTCGACGTGGGCGCGATGACGGTGTTCCTGTACGCCTTCCGCGAGCGCGAGGACCTCTTCGACATGTACGAGGCGGTCTCCGGAGCGCGCATGCACGCGGCCTACTACCGGCCGGGCGGGGTCTACCGCGACCTCCCCGAGCGCATGCCGCAGTACCAGTCGACGAACCAGCGCTCCGCGGCCGAGATCGCGCGGCTCAACGGCAACCGGCAGGGGTCGCTGCTCGACTTCGTCGAGGACTTCACGAACCGCTTCCCCGGCTACGTGGACGACTACGAGACGCTCCTCACCGAGAACCGCATCTGGAAGCAGCGCACGGTGGGCATCGGCGTCGTCTCCCCCGAGCGGGCGCAGGCGCTCGGCTTCACCGGCCCCATGCTGCGGGGCTCCGGCGTCGCCTGGGACCTGAGGAAGAAGCAGCCCTACGAGGTCTACGACCGGATGGACTTCGACATCCCCGTGGGCACCAACGGCGACTGCTACGACCGCTACCTCGTGCGCGTGCAGGAGATGCGCGAGTCGAACCG
>JBBIJT010000097.1:0-13956 GCA_037445795.1 Betaproteobacteria bacterium
TCAGGGCGCTGTCGAGCGTGAGCTCCTTCCAGATGCGGTAGTGGCGGCCGTCGAAGTTGGCGCCGGCGCTCGCGGTCTCGTACACCGTTACCCACGAAAGTTCCGGAAGCTCGGGCTTCACGCGGTTCCAGATCCAGCTGCCGATCAGTTCGCTCGTCGGGTTCTCGAGGCCCGCGATGTCGTTCAGGCACGCGTGGTGCAGCTGCGCCTGGATCGGTGCCCACACCTCGTCCAGGTGGTCGTAGTCGATGCCGATGTCGCGCGCCCCCAGGTCCACGTTGGCGTGCAGGATCGCCTCGAACCCGTGCCCGTGCATGCGCCCGCACTTGTGGCCATGGGGGACGTTGGGCAGGCGGTGGGCGCTCTCGAACACGTAGCGGCGCCAGAGGTGGGCGTTCTCGCGGCGGTCCAGGTCCACGCCCGTGTGCGGGGTGCTCTGGATGCCCACCTGGTCGATGCCTTCGATCCCGAGGCGCTCACGTACCCACCGTGCCAGGTTCTCGTCCGTGGGATGCGGGAGGTGGTCGTTGAGGAGGCGGTAGTCGAGGGGGGCGACACAGGCGGCAAGGCGGTCGTGCAGGTCCGAGGCTTCGGCACCGGGAAAGGAGGCCTTATCGGGGGGAGTGCTCGCCCGCACCTTCGCCAGGTAACCGTGGCCATGCAGGCGCCGCGCGCGGTGGCCCTCGGGGAGGAGGTCGACGCGGCACGCCGATTCGAACGAGGCGGCGGCGGTGAATAGGAGGTGCTCGGGCATGGCCGTATTCTAGGCCCGTCACCCTCACCCCCGACCCCTCTCCCAAGGGAGAGGGGAGACGACGCGCCCTCACCCACGACCCTTCTCCCGAGGGAGAGGGGGGGCGTCACTGATGGACGGGCAGGCGAACTCCCGCGAGAATGGTCCTGCGCCACAGTCCTTGGGAGGAGAACATGAAAGGAACGGCAGCGGTTTTCGGCATTCTTGCGGTGGCGGCAATGGGCGTTTCGACCCTGGCAACTGCGGACGGCATGCAGGATCCGGTCAAGGCTCGGGAGCTCTGCGAGAAGCGCGGCGAGGCCGACTCCATCCAGAACCTCCAGAGGTGCTGCGGCAACCTCATTCTCGTCGCCGACCGGGGGAAGCAGAAGAAGCTCGAGGAGCAGTGCTGGAAGGGGAAGGCCGCCACGCCGAAGGAAGAGAAGAAGGAAGAAAAGAAGAAGTAGCGCCAGCCCGAGGGTAACTACCGCATCACCCTTCCTCGCCCCTGCTGCTTCGCCGCGTAGAGGACGCGGTCGGCGGCGTCGACGAGCGTCTTCGCGTTCTCCCCATCCTCGGGGAAGCCCGAGACGCCCGCCGAGAAGGTGATGCCGCTCTTTGCGACGTCGCCCAGCTTCGTGGTGGCCGCGCGGGTTGCCTCGAGCAGCGCGTTCACGCGCACCACCGCGTCGTCGACCGACGAGTTGGCGAACAGCAGGCAGAACTCCTCGCCGCCGTACCGGCACACGACGTCGCCCGCGCGCGTGCCCTCGGTGAGCACGCGCGAAACGGAGCGCAGCACCTCGTCGCCGAACAGGTGGCCGAACTCGTCGTTCACGTTCTTGAAGTGGTCGAGGTCGAGCATCGCCACGGCGAGCGGCTGGCCCGTGCGACCGAAGAGGGAGATGAGCGCGGCCAGCACCGAGTCGAGGTAGCGGCGGTTGTAGAGGCCCGTGAGCGGGTCGCGAAGCGCCTCCTCGCGCGCGCGGTCGCGCTCGTCGCGCAGCCGGTTGAGCTCGTAGCGGATCTGCACGGCGTAATAGCGCGCCTTGGTGCCCATGCCCAGGCGGCGCTCGTGCACCTTCATGTAGTCCTTCTGCAGGGCGAACGCCTCGGCGTGCTGGCCGGCCTGGGCCTTCAGCTCCGCCAGCGAGTCGAGCACGAGCCCCTCGAGCAGAAGCGGCGTGCGATCCTCGAACCGGCCCTTCGCTTCCTCGAGCCGCGCGATGGCGCCGTCGCGATCGCCGTGTCTCGCCATCAGCAGCGCCCGCAGGTACAGCGCCCACACGAGGCAGGGTCCGCCGTGCTTCGTGGCCTCGCACTCGGCGACGGCGAGCGCCGCCTCGGCCTCCGCGTCGCGGTCGTTCCTGAGGAACGCGAGCGTGGCCGTGGTGAAGACATTGCCCTCCGGCGCGGAGATGAAGGGCGACTCCGGGTCCGTCACGAGCTGGCGCGCACGGGGCAGCGCTTCCTCGGCCCGCCCCAGGTGGACGAGGCAGTCGACCAGATTCGCGACGATGCCCACGCGAAGGCGAGGGTGATTCAACTCCGCCGCGAGGGATTCCGCCTCCGTCAACACGGCGAGCGCCTCCTCGTAGTCGCCCACGGCCACGAGCTCGCCGCCCAGGTTGCACAGCAGCATCGCCGTCTGCGGGCGCGCGTTCTGCGTGCGCACCTGGTCCAGCGCCTCGAAGAGATAGCCGATCGACTGCGACGGGTCCCCCAGGGCGCCGCAGCAGCCCGAGATGCCGTTCAGCGTATAGAAGCGGTCGAAAGGCGACAGGCTTCCGGCTTCCTCCTCGAGGATGGCGCGGAACATGTGGTAGGCGCCCTTCGGGTCGCCTTCCATCATGCGGGCGCGGGCGAGGCTCGTCCGCGAGAGGATGGCGCCGCGGCGGTCGCCCAGCGCTTCGAACTGGCTTTCGGCGGCGGTGAGCGAGGCGCGCGCCTCCGCGGGGCTCGCGTAGCGAAGCTGGAAGTTGCCGATGGTGAGATTGGCGAGGGCGCGTACGGGCGCGTTTCCCGTCGCTTCCGCACCGTCCAGCGCCTCGCGTGCCCACGCGTGGGAATCGCGGGGGTTGGAGTACTGGGCGTCCCAGGCCTTGTCGACGAGGGCGCGCAGTTCGGTGGACGGAGGCATCCGCCGATTCTACTTCCCCTACGCCTTGAAAATCCGCTCCACTTCGGCCGCCGCGAAACGGTATTCCTGGTTGCAGATCTCGTCGTGCACCTTCACGACGCCGTGCTCGGCCAGCGCGGCCTCGACTTCGGTGCGGCCGAGGCCCTTGAGCATCGAGATCACCTTTTCCTCGCTGCGGCCGCACCCGTCCTTCACGGGGAGGGGCTTGAAGAGGCGGACGTCGTCTTCGGGGAAGAGCCCGGTCAGGAGCGCGGCGATGTCGAGCCCCTCTTCCCCCGCCTTTCTCCCGAGGGCGAAGGGGGCGTTCGTGGCCGCCAGCTGCTGCACGCGCGCCCAGCCGTTCGGGTCCCGGTCGTCGGCCGTCGGGAGCTTCTGCAGGATGAGGGCGCCCACGGCGTCGGCGTCGGTGTGCACCCACAAGTGCGTGGGCACCTGCTCGCTGCGGTCGAAATACCGCTCGAAGCACTCGGCCAGCGTCGCGCCCTCGAGGGGGACGATGGACTGGAAATGGCGGGCGGTCTGCGCATTCTCGAGGGTGAGGACGAGGCGGCCGGTGGGGAAGAAATCGTGGATGGCGCGACCCTCGCCCCGATTCTCCGTCGCCCCTTCGTCGGAGCGCAGGCCGGGGGCGAGGGGGGCCTTGGGGTCGACCTTGAGCATCGCCCTGAGGGCCAGTTCGTGCGTGCAATCGGCCACGGCGAGCGACACCGGCCCGTGGCCCATCACCTGCAGGACCGCGCGGCCGGGATGCTTGAGCCCGGAGCCGATCAGCACCGCAAGCGCCGCGAACTGCCCCAGGAGCTCGCGGAACTCCTCCGGGTAATCGCGCCGCGCGAGGATCGCCCGCCAGACGGGGCCCAGGCGGACGACCTGGCCGCGAATGTCGAGGTTCTCGAGGAGGAAGCGATCCGTGAGGTCGGCGGGAGCGGACATGCGGGAATGATACTGCCCCGTCACCTCCCCACGGCCTGAGCGAGCCCTAACTCCGGTTCGGTACCAGGTACCGTACCTGGTACGTAGCGGGGTGTTGAGACAGGTCAACCGGGGAGTTTTTCCCAAGCGTAGCTTGGACTTACGTGCGTTCCCCCCTGCGAGGCGCCCCATGTATGCCCAGCCCCAGTCACTGCTTCCCAACTTCGTTTCCGGCAACGCGGACCGGTTGCTCCACGCGACGATGGGCAAGTTCACCGGGGGCCTGTCGCCCGCGGCGCTCTCCAGCGCGTGGCTGGACTGGGCCATGCACCTTTCCATCTCCCCCAGCAAGCAGGCCGAGATCGTGGAGATGGGGGCGCGGCAGTGGGAGCGCCTCGGCCACCTGCTGATGCACGCGCAGGACGGCACGTGCGAGCACTGCATCGAGCCCCTGCCGCAGGACCCGCGCTTCCGCGACCCGGCCTGGGACCAGTGGCCGTACAGCTTGATCTACCAGAGCTTCCTCCTCGGCCAGCAGTGGCTCTCGATCTCCATGCGCGGCGTGCGCGGCGTGACCCGGCACCACGAGCAGGTGATGGACTACACGGCGCGCCAGGCGATGGACTACTTCTCGCCCTCCAACTTCCCCTTCACCAATCCGGAAGTGATGAAGGTCATGCAGGAGACCAACGGCGAGAACCTGGCCAGGGGCCTGCGCAACTGGCAGGAGGACATGGAGCGCACGATCCTCGGCGCGCCGCCGGCGGGCGCGGAGAACTACGTCGTGGGCAAGAACCTGGCGGTCACGCCCGGGAAAGTCGTCCTGCGCAACGACCTGTGCGAGCTGCTGCAATACACGCCCACCACCGCGCGCGTGCACGCCGAGCCCATCCTCATGGTGCCGGCGTGGATCATGAAGTACTACATCCTCGACCTCTCGCCGGCCAACTCGCTGGTCAAGTACCTGGTGGACAAGGGGCACGCCGTCTTCATGATCTCGTGGAAGAACCCGGGGCCCGAGGATCGCAACCTCTCCATGGACGACTACCTGCGCCATGGCGTGATGGCGGCCGTGGACGCGGTGTCGAAGATCGTGCCGAAGCGCAGGATGCACGCCCTGGGCTACTGCCTCGGCGGCACGCTGCTCTCGATCGCCGCGGCGGCGATGGCGCGCGACGGCGACAAGCGCCTCGCCTCGATGACGCTGCTGGCGGCGCAGACGGACTTCACGGAGCCGGGCGAGCTGGCGCTCTTCATCGACGACAGCCAGGTCACCTTCCTCGAGGACCAGATGTGGGAGAAGGGCTTCCTCGACTCGACGCAGATGTCGGGCGCGTTCCAGCTGCTGCGCAGCGTCGACCTGGTGTGGTCCAGCCTCGTGAAGCAGTACCTGAAGGGCGAGCGCACGCCGGTGAACGACCTGATGTCGTGGAATGCCGATGGCACCCGCATGCCCTACCGCATGCACACGCAGTACCTGCGGAGCCTCTTCCTGCAGAACGACCTCGCCACCGGCCGCTTCAAGGTCTGGGGCAAGCCGATCGCGCTGCCGGACATCGACTTGCCGATCTTCTGCGTCGGCACGGTGACGGACCACGTGGCGCCCTGGCGGAGCGTCTACAAGCTGCACCTGCTCACCCACGCGGAGCTCACCTTCGCGCTCACGACCGGCGGCCACAACGTGGGCGTGGTCAACCCGCCTTCGCCCGAGTCCAAGCGCAAGTTCAAGATGCGCACCCGGCCGAAGGGGGGCGACTACCTCGATCCGGAGGCCTTCCAGGAGACCGTGAAGGACCAACCGGGCTCGTGGTGGACGGCGTGGGAAAGCTGGCTGTGCGAGAAATCGTCCGGCAAGGTCGCCCCGCCCAAGTCCGGCGGCGGCGCCTTCCCGCCCGTGGGCGACGCCCCTGGCAAGTACGTCTTCATGCGCTGACCCCTCCGGTACCAGGTACGTGTACCTGGTACGTTTCGCTTAGAATCCGGGCATGAGCGCGAATGACGGCACCCTGATCCTGCTGCCCGTGGACGGGTCGGAGATGTCCACGCGGGCGGCCGAGTATTGCGTGTGGTTCGCCCGGGCGACGGGGGGGCGGGTGATCGTCCTCAACGTCCAGCCGGCGTTCGAGGATTGGCAGACGCACGGCATAGGCCACGAGGCCGCGCACAAGCATCGTGAGGAGCTCGCGCGGGCGGGAGCTTCGGCGGCGCTCGAGCTCCTCGCGGGCACGCCGCACGAGTTCCTCATGGCCGAGGGGGAGCCTGCCGAGGCCATCGGTCGCATCGCCGACGAGAAAGCCTGCACGCACGTCGTGATGGGCACGCGCGGCCTGGGCAAGGTTGCCGGCGTGCTCCTCGGGTCGGTGGCCATGAAGGCCTTCCACGCGGTGAAGGTGCCGATCACCTTCATCCGGTGAGCGACGGCCCGCGCCGGACCAGCAGCGGCAGGATTTCCCCGGCGCTCCCGCGAAGGCTCACGGCCGCCTGTCTCGTGAGCGGAGTCGGCTGGGGGTTCACCTCGATCACGCGCGCGCCCGATTCGCGGGCCATGAAGGGGAGCGAGGCTGCCGGCTCCACCACCGTCGAGGTTCCCACGCAGAGGAAGACGTCGCAGGCTCGCGCGGCGGCCACGGCGGCGGCAAGCGCATCCGGCGGCAGGGGCTCGCCGAACCACACCACGTCGGGGCGCAGGAGCGAGCCGCAGCGGGGGCAGGTCGGCACGGCGTCGCCCTCCGGCCACGTCTCCACGGGATGGTGCTGGTCGAAGCACTTCACGAGGCGGAGGTTGCCGTGCAGCTCGACCACCCTTTCGCTGCCGGCTGCGCGGTGCAGCCCGTCCACGTTCTGGGTGACGAGCGTGAAATCCACCCCCCGCTCCCGGCAGTCGTGCTCGATCTCGACGAGGGCGCGGTGGCCCGCGTTCGGCACCGCCCGGGCGACGATCCCGCGGCGCCAGGCGTACCAGTCCCACACGAGCTTCGGGTTCGCCTCGAACGCTTCCGGGGTCGCGAGCTCCTCCGGCCGGAACCGTTCCCACAGCCCCGTGAGCGCATCGCGGAACGTGGGAATGCCCGACTCCGCCGAGATGCCCGCGCCCGTGAGCACCGCCAGCGCCGTGGCGTGCTCGACCAGGGCCCCCGCCCGGTCGACGTCTTCGCTCATGTCCGGTTGACCCGGTCAATTGACCGGGTCAATTCTCATTCGGGCTGGATGTTGGCCTTCTTGATGATCTCGCCCCACTTCCGGGTCTCGGTCGCCTGGAAGGCGGCCAGCTGCTCGGGCGTGGTGGTGAAGGCGTCGACGCCGGTCTTCTCGTAGAACGCGGTGACGGGGCCGGACCTGGTGGCGGCCACGAGGAGGGCGTTCAGGCGCTTCACGACGGCCGGCGGCGTGCCGGCCGGCGCGTAGGCGGCGAACCAGTAGCTCATCTCGTAGCCCTTCACGCCGGCTTCCGCGATCGTGGGCAGGTCCGGCGCGAGGCGCGAGCGCTTGTCGCCGGAGTAGGCCAGCGCGCGAAGCTTGCCCGCCTGCACCTGCGGCAGCCCCGTCGTGGTGTCGGTGATCATCATGTCGATCGTGCCGGAAAGCATGTCCGTGACGGCGAGAGGATTGCTCTTGTAGGGCACGTGCAGCAGCTCGATGCCCGCCATCTGCTGCAGGAGCTCGCCCGCGATGCGGGAAGAGGAGCTGCCGCTGCCGAAGTTCACCTTGCCCGGGCTCTTCTTCGCGAGCGCGATGAATTCCTGCACCGACTTCACCGGCAGGTCGTTCCTCACCACCATCACCTGCCCGCCCTTGCCCAGGCCGGAGATCGGCGCGAAATCCTTCACCGGGTCGTAGGTGAGCTTCCGGTAGAGGTGCTCGTTGGCCGCGTGCGTCGTGTTGGTGGTGACGAGGATCGTGTAGCCGTCCGCCGGCGCCTTGGCGACGAAGGCGGCCGCGATCATGCCGCTGGCGCCCGGCTTGTTGTCGACGATGACGGCCTGCTTCGTCTCCGTCGACACCGCCTGCCCCACGGCCCTCGCGAGGAGGTCCGTGGCGCTGCCGGCCGCGAAGGGCACGACGAACGTGATCGACTTGGTGGGGAAGTCCTGCGCGGCCACGCCCGTGGCGACGAGGGCGGCGGCAAGCGCGGCGATGATCCTGTTCATGGGTCTCCTCCGGTCAGGGTTGCGAGTGAATCGGGCACTTCCACGGGCAGGTCGAGCACCAGGAACGCGAGCGCCTTGCCGTGCGAATCGAGGTTCAGGGAATCGTTCACGCCGCCGTCCAGCACGTCGTCGACCACGAAGTTCATGGCGTGCAGGTTCGGGAGCAGGTAGCGCGAGACCCGGGAGGGCCGGCGATGCGCGAGCGCGCGGGCAACCGCTTCCTCGGTCACCCGCTCGACGAGGAGGACCCAGTACTCCGGCCGCCGCGCGATCACGCTGATGTTGGAGCGGTTGCCCTTGTCGCCCGTGCGGCCGTGGGCCAGCTCGCGAAGGGGAACCGTCCGCGTGGCCATCAGCTCACCCACTCGAAGCCCGCCTTCACGGCCTCGCGCGGGACGTAGCACGAGGCGGTGGAGAGTCGGCGGCGGATCGCCGTGCGCACGCCGCCGCCCCCCGCGGGGCCGCACGTGTAGAGGGCGGTGACCTCCTGGGCGAGCCGCTCGGCGGCCTCCCGGTGATCGTGCCGCGCCGCCACGCGAAGGCGCACGTCGCGCGCGTCCCCGGGCGCCTTCGAGGCGAGAAGCCTGCCCGCGTCGTCGGCGAAGAGGCTCGTCACGCCGATGAGGTCGACGCGGAGTTCAAGCTCGGGCAGGCGCTTCACGAGGATCTCGGCGGCAAGCCGCGCGCGCGCCTCAGCCCCCGGCCCCGCGTAGGAGATCCCTCCCTCGGCGAGCCAGCCCCCTTCGTAGAATGCCGTCACCTTGAGGGTCGCGGGGCGCTCGTGGCCGCGCACGCCCGAAAGCGCCACGCGGTCGGGCCCGGCCTCGGCCACGCGGGCCCCCGTGATGTCGGCCGTGACATCGGGCGTGAGGTAGGCCGACGGGTCGTGCACCTCGTACAGGAGCTGCTCCTTCACCGTGGCGAGGGTCACGCACCCGCCGGTATTGGCGGCTTTTCCGATCACGCAGCCTCCATCGGCCGAGATTTCGGCGATCGGGAAGCCCACCTGCGCGATGCCGGGCACTTCCTTGAAGCCGGGGTCGGCGAAGTAGCCGCCCGTCACCTGCGCACCGCATTCGAGAAGGTGCCCCGCCATGGTGGCGCGCCCCAGGCGGTCCCAATCGGTAGCATCCCAGCCGAAGTGCGCCATGGCCGGCCCCACGGCGAGCGACGGGTCGGCCACGCGCCCCGTGACGATGATCTCGGCGCCCGCATCCCAGGCCGCGGCGATCGCTTCCGCGCCCAGGTACGCATTGGCGCTCAACGGCGTGCGGTGGTCCCGCAGCCGCTGAGCGAGGAGCGCCTGATGGGACGCGCCCGAGAGGTCGTCCCCCGTCACCACCGCGATGCGCGGGTTGGCGAAGCCCTGCGCCCGGGCGATCTCGTCGATGCGCCACGCAGCCCCCACGGGATTGGCGGCCCCGAAGTTCGAGACGATGCGGATGCCGCCGCCCAGGCACTCGGCGAGGACGGGGGCCAGGAGCTGGTCCAGCATCGGCTCGTAGCCCGCGGCTGCGTCGTCGCGGCGGCGCAGCTGGGCGAGCGCGAGCGTGCGCTCGGCCAGCGTCTCGAGCATGAGGCAGGCGGGCCCGCCGCGCGCGGCGAGGGTGGCCACCACCGGCCCGGGCGCGTCGAGGCGGTCGCCCGAGAATCCCGCGCCGCAGCCGATGAGGAGGGGTTGTTGCGCCATGGCGGGAACTCTATAGTGCCGGGAGTTATCGGGGAAATCGTTGTTTCCGATGGATTGATTCGCAATGCAGCTCAATCTTTCCACGCGCCAGCTGCGCGCCTTCCTTGCCCTGGCGGAGCTGCGCAGCTTCACGCGCGCGGCGCACCGCTGCCACCTCTCGCAGCCGGCCTTCAGCGCGCTGGTGCGCTCGCTGGAGGATTCGCTCGGCGCGCGGCTCTTCGACCGGGACACCCGCAATGTCGAGCTCACGGCCGAGGGGCGCCTCCTGGAGGAGCCGGCACGGCGGCTGCTCGCCGATTTCGAGGGGCTCGCGGCGGACATCGGCGATCGCGTGGCGCGCCGCAAGGGCCGCGTGAGCGTCGCGGCGCTGCCCTCGCTCGCCGCCGGCTGGCTTCCGGGCCTGTTCGCCGAGTTCCGTAGCGCCCACCCCGGCGTGGACCTGGCCCTGCATGACACGCTTTCCGACCAGTGCCTGGAGCTCGTGCGCGCCGGGCGCGCCGATTTCGCGCTGGCCGCGACCGGGCCGGAGAGCCCCGAATGGGCCACCGAGGTGCTCTGCCGCGATCGCTTCCACCTCGTGTGCCGCGGCGACCATCCCCTGGCGCGAAAGTCGACGCTCCGCGTGAAGGACCTCGCGGCCTACCCCTTCGTGCACTTCTCGCGCGCGAGCAGCGTGCGCCAGCACCTGGAGGCGGCGCTCCATCCGCAGCAGATGACGACCGTGCTGGAGGTCGAGCACCTCACCACGGTCATGGGCATGGTGGAGGAGGGCGTGGGGATCACCGTCGTGCCGGCGCTGACGCTCTTCGAGTTCGAGCGCGGGTCGCTGGTGCACCGGCCCTTCCGGCTGCCCGGGCTGGAGCGGACGATCTACCTGGTGCGCCGCGCGGACCGCAGCCTCTCGCTCGCGGCCCGGTCTCTCTACGACCTGATGATCCGGCGCAAGCCGGCCCTTCGCCGGCCTTGAGCCAGTTCAGGAAATCCCCGGCTCGGCCGCAACGGGGGAACCGGAGCGCGACAGAAGGTGTCTACCCAATACATCTTAAAGTATTGAAGGAGAGTCCGATGCAGCCGATCCGCACCCTCTTCGCCGTGGGCGCATTCGCCCTTTCCGCCGCCGCCCTCGCGCCGATGGCCCTGGCGGCCGACGAGCATTCCCACGGCCACGACGCGGCCCCCGCCAGGCTGCAACTGAACCAGGGCAAGAAGTGGGCGACGGACGAGCCGCTGCGCAAGGGCATGGCCTCGATCCGCGAGGCCGTGCACGGCGCGCCCGCGCCCCTGCACAAGGCCACCGCGAAGCCCGAGGCCTATGCCGAGCTGGGGGGTCGCATCGAGGCCGACGTCGGACGCATCGTGAAGGACTGCAAGCTGCCGCCCGCGGCGGATGCGCAGCTTCACATCGTCATCGCCGACTTGATCGCCGGCGCCGATGCCATGAAGGGCGCCAAGGCCGCCAAGGCCGGCCAGGCCGGCCTCATCAAGGTGGACGGCGCCCTCAGGAACTACGGCAAGTACTTCGACCACCCCGGCTGGAACTGATCCGGTACCTGGTACACGTACCTGGTACGCGTACCAGGTACGCGAAATGCGAGACAATCGGGGGCCATGAGCGACCCGACCGTTCCCGCCGGCTTTCGCCCCATCGCGATCGGCGGGGAGTTCCTGAAGACCGTGGGCCCGATGTTCGGCCGCTGGGACGGCGAGCGCGTGAGGCTGGGTTTCCGGGTTGAGCCCCGCCACGGGAACATCGCCCGCAACGGCCACGGCGGGATGCTCGCCACCTTCGCCGACATGCAGATGGCCGTGGTCACGCACTACCAGTGCGCGGAGATCGCCGGCCACAGCTTTCCCACGATCAGCATGACGACGGACTTCGTCGCTCCCGCGCCGATGGGCGCGTGGGTCGAGGGCACCGCCGACGTGATCCGCGCCACCAAGACCCTCGTCTTCATCCAGGGCACCGCCACCGTCGAGGGCGCCACGATCCTGCGCTTCAGCGGCGTCTACAAGATCGGGCCGAAGCGCGATTACGCCAACCCGCGCGACCCGTTCGGCCTGCTTTCCGAAACCCACCCGAAGAAGAAATGACCATGGACAAGCCCGTCGTCATCGCGGTCGCCATCACCGGCTCCGTGCCCCGCAAGAAGGACAACCCCGCCGTCCCCGTCACGGTCGCGGAGCAGGTGGAGTCCACGCACCAAGCATTCGAGGCGGGCGCAACGCTCGTGCACATCCACGTGCGCAACGACGACGAGTCGTCGAGCTCCGATCCGGCCAAGTTCGCCGCCGTGCAGGAGGGGGTGCGCAGGCACTGCCCGGGGATGATCGTCCAGTTCTCCACCGGCGGCCGCGGGCGCGAGCCCGCCGCGCGCGGGACGATGCTCTCGCACCGCCCCGACATGGCCTCGCTCGCGACGGGCTCGGTCAACTTCGCCACGATGATCTACGAGAACCCGCCCGACCTCATCGACAGCCTGGCGAAGACGATGCTCGACCTCGACATCAAGCCCGAGTGCGAGCTCTTCGACCTCGCGATGCTCTACAACGCGGCCGACCTCGTGAAGCGCGGGCTGTTGAAATCCCCGCCGCACGTGCAGTTCGTCATGGGCATCAAGGGCGCGATGCCGGCGAAGCGCTCCGTGCTCGAGTTCCTGCTCTCGGAGCTGCCGACGGTACTGCCGGGCGCGACATGGACCGCCGCCGGGGTCGCGCGCCACCAGTTCGAGGTGGCGCAATGGGCGCTCGAGCTGGGAGGGCACGTGCGCACGGGCCTCGAGGACAACATCCGATTCGACGAGACGAGGCTCGCCGCGAGCAACGCGGAACTGGTGAAGAAGATCGTCGACGTGTGCGGCAAGCACGGCCGCCGGCCCGCCACGCCCGCCGAGGCGCGCCGCCTGCTGGGACTGCGCCCGGCCTGAGATTTCGCTGCACCCGCCAACAAAAACAAGAGGAACACTTCATGCACCGCCAGCTCGCCCCGGTTCTCGCCTGCCTTCTCGCCGCCGCCTCGATCGCCTTCGCCGCCCAGGAGGCGCTCGCGCAGAAACCGGCGCCGAAGTCGAAGGACAACCCCAAGTGCCAGCCCAACCCGATCTTCGAGAAGTTTCCGGGCAGCTACCTCGATTCGTGCGATCGCTCCCGCTTCATGGAGCTGGACATCGAGGTGGCGAAGGACCCGGCCAACCTCAAGGGGGAACGCACCAGGGTGCGCAAGGAGGGCGAATACTGGTACTACCACGACCCGATCCAGAAGGACGCGAGCGGGGCGTTGCCCTCGCCGCTGGAGCTGCAGCGCAACATCGAGCAGGCCGTTCGCGCGGGCGGGGGCACGGTGCTCGCGACGCTGGACTACCGGAAGGCCGTCTACTACCGCATCGAGAAGGGCGGCTCCGAGTACTGGGGCTACTACGGGTGCGGCGGCGGCGACCAGAAGACCTGCACCGCGATGGACCACAAGATCGTCCGCGTGAAGGCCATGGAACAGGCGATCGTCGTCTCCGCCGAGCAGATCGCCAAGGACATGGGCGCGGGCGGCAAGGTGGTCTTCTACGGCATCTATTTCGACACCGACAAGGCCACCCTCAGGGCCGAGTCCGGCCCGACGCTCGCGGAAATGGCCAAGTGGCTCAAGGACAACGCGGCCACGAAGGTCTACATCGTAGGCCACACCGACATGCAGGGCGCGCACGACCACAACATGAAGCTCTCGCGCGACCGGGCGGCGAGCGTGGTGGTGGCCCTCGCGGGCCAGCTCGGCATCGCGAAGGACCGCCTCACCGCGGACGGCGCCGGCCCTCTCGCACCGGTCGCGAGCAACGCCGACGACGCGGGGCGCGCAAAGAACCGCCGCGTCGAAATGGTGCTTCGCTGAAGGCCTGCTGATGGCGGGCCGGCCGGGCGGGCCGACCCGTCGATTCAGCTGCGTTCGACCGGCTCGGCCAGCACTTCCTTCGCGATCTTGAAGGACTCGAGCGCCGCCGGCGCGCCGCAATAGACTCCGCACTGGAGGAAGATTTCGCGAATCTCCTCCTTCGTCACGCCGTTGCGGATGGCGCCGCGAAGGTGGATGCGAAGCTCGTGGGGCCGGTTGAGGGCGGTGAGCATCGCGAGGTTCAGCATGCTGCGCGTCTTGAGGGAAATTCCCTCGCGCGTCCAGCACGCACCCCAGGCGTGCTCGGTGAGGTACTGCTGCAGGGGCTGCATGAACTCGTCCGCGCCCGCGATCGCATCCTCGACGTACTTGTCTCCCAGCACCTTCTTGCGCACCGCGAGGCCCGCCTTGTAGGTCTCGTTCTCGTTCATCCCGTCCCCTCCTCGAAAATGGATT
>JBBIJT010000098.1:0-13898 GCA_037445795.1 Betaproteobacteria bacterium
CGGCATCGAGGGCCTGGTGCACGTCTCCGAGATGGACTGGACCAACAAGAACGTCCACCCGGCCAAGGTCGTGTCGCTCGGCGACGAGGTCGAGGTCATGATCCTAGAGATCGACGAGGACCGCCGCCGCATCTCCCTCGGGATGAAGCAGTGCATGCCCAACCCGTGGGAAGAGTTCGCCATGAACCACAAGAAGGGCGACAAGGTGAAGGGCCTCATCAAGTCCATCACCGACTTCGGCGTGTTCATCGGCCTGCCGGGCAACATCGACGGCCTCGTGCACCTCTCCGACCTGTCGTGGAACGCCGCCGGCGAGGAAGCCGTCAAGGCGATGAAGAAGGGCGAGGAGGTCGAGACCGTGGTGCTGTCGATCGACGTCGAGCGCGAGCGCATCTCGCTCGGCATCAAGCAGCTCGAGGGCGACCCGTTCGGCAACTACGTCACCGTGCACGACAAGGGCAACATCGTGAAGGGCACGGTCGTCTCCGTGGAGCCCAAGGGCGCAGTGGTCGAGCTCGAGAAGGACGTGGAGGGCTACCTGCGCGCTTCCGAGATCTCGCGCGACCGCGTCGAGGACGTGCGCTCCCACCTCAAGGAGGGCGACGAGATCGAGGCCGTGATCGTCAACATCGACCGCAAGAACCGCTCGATCAACCTCTCGATCAAGGCCAAGGACGCCGCCGAGGAATCGGCCGCCCTGCAGAAGATGGCCGCCGAGTCGAGCGCGAGCGCGGGCACCACGAACCTGGGCGCGCTCCTCAAGGCGAAGCTCGGCAGCGGTTCCAAGGAATAAGGCGGCACCGAGAAAAACATGCAAGGGGGAGACTCGCACGCCATGACCAAGTCACAGCTCATCGAGTTGCTGAGCGCGCGGCACAGTCAACTGGCGCCCAAGGACGCGGAGCTCGCGGTGAAGACCATGCTGGACGCGATGGCGCACACCCTCGCGTCGGGCAACCGCATCGAGATCCGCGGGTTCGGCAGTTTCGGCCTGAATTTCAGGCCCCCGCGGGTGGGTCGCAACCCGAAGACGGGCGAGAAGGTGCAGGTGCCACGGAAGTACGTGCCTCACTTCAAGGCCGGCAAGGAGCTGCGCGAGCGGGTCGATTCCCAGGAATAGCCGGGTCCGGCACCGGCACTTGAACCGGAAGCGGCAGGGTAAAATGTGCCCTGCCGCTTTTTTTCGTCCCGACGGCTCCTTCCCGGATCCCTGACCCCTCACTGACGGCCCGCCCCCGACCCCGATGCAAGCAATCGCCTGGATCCTCCGACTAGCGATCCTCATCGTGCTGGTCTGGTTCGCGGTCCGCAACGGCCAGGAAGTGGAGCTTCGCGGGCTTCCGGACCGGTCGTGGAAGGCGCCGCTCATCTTCGTGGTGCTCATCGCCTTCGTGTCGGGCGTGGTGATCGGGCTCACGGCCTGGCTTCCCACCTACGTGCGCCAGCGCCGCGAGATCGCCCGCCTTCGCAAGGGCTCGCCCGTGGTCGCCGCCATTCCCGTCCCCGCGCCCGACGCGGGGCCCGTTCCCTCGCCGTTGCCGGCCCCGGCACCGGCGGCCGTTCGCGACGACCAGGACGCCCATGGAATTTGAATTCTGGTGGCTGCTCGCCCTGCCGGTGTTCTTCGGCATGGGCTGGGTCGCGGCGCGGGTGGACATCCGGAGCCTCCTGTCGGAGTCGCGCCAGCTGCCCTCGTCGTACTTCAGGGGCCTCAACTTCCTCCTGAGCGAGCAGCCCGACAAGGCCATCGAGTCGTTCCTGCAGGTCGCCAAGGAGAACCCGCAGACGGTCGAGCTGCAGTTCGCGCTCGGCAGCCTCTTCCGCCGCCGCGGCGAGGTGGACCGGGCGATCCGCATGCACCAGGACCTTGTCGCGCGCGAGGACCTTCCCGACGACGAGCGGCACAAGGCCTCGCTCGAGCTCGCGGAGGACTACCTGAAGGCGGGCCTCCTCGACCACGCCGAGACCGTGCTGGTTAAGCTCGCCGAAACGCGCCCGACGCCCGACGTGCACCGCCACCTCCTCGACATCTACATCCAGGAGAAGGACTGGGACAAGGCGATCGACGCCGCCCGCAGGCTGGAGGTGAGCGCCAAGCGCAACTACCAGCGCGAGATCGCGAACTACTACTGCGAGCTCGCGATCACGGAGCAGATCCACGGCCGGCACGAGGCCGCGCAGCAGCTTCTCGACCGCGCGCTGGAGGCCAACCGCAAGTGCGTCCGCGCGAACCTCCTCCGGGGCGAGTGGCTCGCGCGGCAGGGGCGGCACGCGGATGCCATCGAGGCCTGGAAGGCCATCGAGGCCCAGGACGCCGCCTACCTGGGCATCGCCGCCGACGGCATGGTGGAGAGCTACAAGGCCCTCGGGCGCCAGGGCGAGGGCCTCACGCTCCTGCGCGGCCTGCAGAACCGCTACCCCGGGCTCGACCTCCTGAGCGTCGTCTACCAGGCGACCGCGGAGAACGAGGGCGACGAGGCCGCCTGGCGCCTCGTGCGCGACGAGGTGCGGCGCAACCCCACGCTCGTGGGGCTCGACCGGCTCATCGACGCGGAGCTGCTTCGCGCGCCCGCCGACCGGCGCCGGGACCTTCAGCTCATGAAGTCGCTGGTGCACTCCCATGCCCAGGCGCTGTCCGTCTACCTGTGCTCGCAGTGCGGGTTCAAGGCGCGCCAGTTCTTCTGGCAATGCCCGGCCTGCGGCGGCTGGGAGACCTTCCCGCCCCGGCGCACGGCCGAGCTCGAGACCGCCGGCCGCCACCTCGCGAGGATGCAGCTTGGACAATAAGCGCGTCATCGTCGCGCTCGACTTCCCGCAGGCGCAGGCCGCGCTCGACCTCGCCGCCCGGCTGGACCCGGCGCTCTGTCGCGTGAAGGTCGGCAAGGAGCTGTTCGTGTCCTCCGGGCCGGCGGTTGTGGAGCGCCTCCAGGAGCGCGGGTTCGAGGTCTTCCTCGACCTCAAGTTCCACGACATCCCCAACACCGTCGCGGGCGCGTGCCGCGCCGCCGCGCGGCTCGGCGTCTGGATGACCAACGTCCACGCGAGCGGGGGAAGCGCGATGATGCGGGCCGCGCGGGAGGCGGTGGCGGGGTTCGCGCGCCCGCCGCTGCTCATCGGCGTCACGGTGCTCACCAGCCTCGGCGACGCCGAGCTGGGCGAGATCGGGTTCGCCGGCAGCGCGGCCGAGGGCGTCGGGCGGCTCGCCCGCCTCGCCGGCGCCTGCGGCATGGACGGCGTGGTCTGCTCGGCCGAGGAGGCCTCGATGCTGCGCTCGGCGCTCGGCGAGCGCTTCGTCACGGTCACGCCCGGCATCCGGCTCCCCGGAGGCGACAAGGGCGACCAGTCGCGCGTCGTCACCCCCGTGGACGCGGTCCGGCGCGGCGCCCATTACCTCGTGATCGGCCGCCCCGTCACCCAGGCGGCGGACCCCGTCGCAACCCTCCAGGACATCGTGCGCTCCCTCGCGGGCGAGAAAGCCGCTTCATGAAACTCAGCATGGTCGGCACCGGCTACGTGGGCCTCGTCACCGGGGCGTGCCTGGCCGAGGTCGGCAACCACGTGCTCTGCCTCGACGTCGACGAGCGCAAGATCGACATGCTTCGCCGCGGCGAGATCCCCATCTTCGAGCCGGGGCTTCGCGAGATCGTCCGCGCAAACGCCGCCGCCGGCCGCCTGTCGTTCACGACGGACCCTGCCGAGGGCGCCCGGCACGGCCGCGTGCAGATGATCGCCGTCGGCACGCCGCCGGGCGAGGACGGCTCGGCGGACCTGCAGTACGTGCTGGCGGCCGCCAGGGCCATCGCGACGCACATGGACGGGCCGCGCGTGATCGTGGACAAGTCGACCGTCCCCGTGGGCACCGCGGACAAGGTCCGCGCGGAGGTGGCGCGCACGCTCGCCGCGCGCGGGGCCTCGCACCCGTTCTCCGTCGTCTCCAATCCCGAGTTCCTGAAGGAGGGCGCGGCGGTCGAGGACTTCATGCGCCCCGATCGCATCGTCATCGGCGCCGACGACCCCGCGGCCGTCGAGGCGATGCGCGAGCTCTACGCGCCCTTCCAGAGGAGCCACGAGCGCCTGCAGGTGATGGACATCCGCTCGGCGGAACTCACGAAGTACGCCGCGAACGCGATGCTCGCCACGCGGATCTCGTTCATGAACGAGCTGGCGCTGCTCGCCGAGCGGCTCGGGGCCGACATCGAGCAGGTGAGGCGGGGCATCGGCTCGGACCCGCGCATCGGCTACCAGTTCCTCTACCCGGGCACGGGCTACGGGGGGTCGTGCTTCCCGAAGGACGTGATGGCGCTGCTGCGCACCGCCCGCGAGAACGGCATCGATCTCAAGGTGGTCGGGGCCGTCGAGGAAGCCAACGACCGGCAGAAGGGCGTGCTCGTGGACAAGATCGTCCGGCGCTTCGGCGAGAGCCTCGCCGGAAAGCGCTTCGCGATCTGGGGGCTCGCCTTCAAGCCGAACACCGACGACATGCGCGAGGCGCCGAGCCTCGTGATCATCCGGGGCCTGCTGGAGCGCGGCGCCACCGTGGTCGCCTACGACCCCGTGGCGATGGGGGAAGCCCGGCACCTCTACGCGGCCGAGCCGCGGGTGCAGTTCGCCGACGAGGCGCTCGATGCCGCCGGGGGAGCCGACGCCCTGGTGATCGTCACGGAGTGGAAGGCGTTCCGCAGCCCGGACTTCGACGAGCTCAGGCGCCGCCTCACCTCGCCCGTGATCTTCGACGGGCGCAACCTCTACGAGCCGGCCGCGGTTCGCGCGAGCGGCTTCGAGTACTTCGCGATCGGCCGCCCATGAGCGCGCCCGGTATTCCCGATTTCGCCGGCCGCCGCGTGCTGGTGGTGGGCGACGTGATGCTCGACCGCTACTGGTTCGGCGACGTGGAGCGGATCTCGCCCGAGGCGCCCGTGCCCGTGGTGCTCGTGAGGCGAGTCGAGGAGCGCCCGGGCGGCGCGGCCAACGTCGCGCGCAACATCGACGCCCTGGGCGGCGAGGCGACGCTCCTCTCGGTGATCGGCGACGACGAGGCCGGGAGCGCCCTGGAGCGGGTCCTCGGCGAGAGCGGCGTGCACGCCTCGCTTCACCGCGACGCGGAACTCTCGACGACGGTGAAGCTGCGGGTCATCGGCCACCAGCAGCAGCTGCTGCGCATCGACTTCGAGCGCGCGCCGGGGCACGAGGTGCTGGCCGCCAAGCTCGACGAGTTCGAGCGGCGCGTGGGCGAGGCCGACGCCATCGTCCTCTCCGATTACGGCAAGGGCGGGCTCGCGCACGTGACGCGCATGATCGAGATCGGGCGCTCCCGCGGAAAGCCGGTGCTCGTCGACCCCAAGGGCGCGGACTACGCGCGCTACCGGGGGGCGACGCTCCTCACGCCGAACCGCGGCGAGTTCCGCGAGGTCGCGGGGCGCTGGAGCGACGAGGAGGACCTCGCGCGCCGGGCGCAGAAGCTGCGCACCGAGCTCGCGCTCGACGCGCTGATCGTCACGCGAAGCGAGGACGGGATGTCGCTCTTCACCGCCGCGGAGACGCGCCGCGAGCCGACGCGCGCGCGCGAGGTCTACGACGTGAGCGGGGCGGGCGACACGGTGATCGCCGCGCTCTCGCTGATGGTGGCCGCGGGCGCGAGCCTGCCGGCCGCGATGCGCGTGGCCAACCACGCGGCCGGCATCGTCGTGGGCAAGCTCGGCACCGCCGTGGTCCACCGAATCGAGCTCCTCGAGAGCCTCGCCGCCGCTTCCTGAAGGTCCTTCCTGCGTAGGAGAGACACCTTGAAATTGATCGTCACCGGGGCCGCGGGTTTCATAGGCTCCAACATCCTGAAGGCGCTCAACGCCCGCGGCGTCACGGACATCGTGGCCGTGGACAACCTCACGCGCGCCGAGAAGATGCCGAACCTCGCCGACTGCGAGATCGCGGACTACCTGGACAAGGAGGACTTCATCGCGCGCGTGCGCGCCGACGAGATCGACGCCGACGCGGCCGCGGTGCTGCACCAGGGCGCCTGCTCCGACACGATGGAGACGGACGGCCGCTACATGATGGAGAACAACTACCGCTACTCGCTCGACCTGCTCGACTGGTGCCAGCGGTTCGACATCCCGTTCATCTACGCCTCGTCCGCCTCCGTGTATGGGGCGGGCCGTGTATTCCGCGAGTCGCGCGAGCACGAGGGCCCGCTCAACGTCTACGGCTATTCCAAGTTCCTCTTCGACCAGGTGGTGCGCCGCCGGCTGGCCGGCAGGACGGCCCAGATCGCCGGCTTCCGCTACTTCAACGTCTACGGGCCGCGCGAGGCCCACAAGGGGCGGATGGCCTCCGTGGCCTTCCACTTCTTCAACCAGTACCTGAAGGACGGCCGCGTGCGGCTCTTCGAGGGCAGCGGCGGCTACGGCCCCGGCGAGCAGATCCGAGACTTCGTGAGCGTGGAGGACGCGGTCAAGGTGAACCTGTTCTTCCTCGACCATCCGGAAGTCTCGGGCATCTTCAACGTCGGGACGGGCCGCGCGCAGAGCTTCAACGACGTCGCCTGCGCGACGGTGAACGCCGTGCGCCGCGCCCGCGGGCAGCCCGCGCTCACGCTCGCCCAGCTGAGGGAGTCAGGCGTGATCGAGTACATCGCCTTCCCGCCGCAGCTGGTGGGCAAGTACCAGAGCTACACGGAGGCCGACGTCGCGGCCCTTCGCGGGGCGGGATACGCGGAGCCGTTCCTTTCCGTCGAGGAGGGCGTGGGTCGCTACGTGGCCGCCCGGTGGTCGCGGGAGGGGCAATGACGGCCCGCCTCCGCGGGCGTCTCGTGGCCGCCGGCGTCGCGGGCATCGTGGGCGGATGCTCCACAGGCACCGATCCCGCGGCACAGGCACGGGCTCCCGTGGCCGCGGCACCTTCGCCGCAGGCGCCTGCCGCGCCGGGGGCCGCCCTGGCCGGCACCCGGCTGCCCGTGCGCAATGCGGATTTCGAGGCCGAGCCGCTGCCCCGGCGCAACTGCCCGCCCACCTGGTGGTGCACCATGCATGCGGACCCGAATGCCTACCGGTTCCGTGTCGAGTCCGACGTCTCGGGGCGGGGGCGGTATCTCGAGGTGACCCGGCTGACGCCCGAGCCTTGGGCGCTCGTGACCCAGGGGGTCCCGGCCACCGGCCTGGCGGGCAGGCGCGTTCGCCTGTCGGTCCTCGTGAATGCCGAGAAGCTCGAGGGCAGCGCGGGCCCGATGATCATCTTCCAGGGGGCCGGCGGCAGGGTCATCGGACACGAGATGTCGCTCATCCCGCGCGGAAGCGGGTGGCGGCGGACGAGCACCGAGATCGACGTGCCTGCCGGCGCGGAGCTGGTGGAGATCGGGCTCAAGGTCGAGGGCGGGGGAACGGTGGGTTTCGACGACGTGGTGGCCACGGTCGAGGACCGGCCCGCCGCTGGCGGCAAGTGAAATAGAGTTTTATAATCAAAAACTTTCACTGAATCCGGGCGGTGCGCGGGGGCAGGGGAAACAGGGGCGTGACCGTTGCCTGCCGACGGAACGCCGAAGGCAGGTCAATCGGGAATCGAGTACGAAGGGGACGAAAATGAAACGAATCATCGGGCTGTTCCTGGCCCTCGTCGCTTACGCGGGCATCGCGCTGGCGGCCGTCAACATCAACACCGCAACCAAGGAAGAGCTCGAGTCGCTCAATGGCATCGGCCCGGTGAAGGCCCAGGCGATCATCGACTACCGGAAGAAGAACGGCCCGTTCAAGTCGCTGGACGACCTCAAGAAGGTCGACGGCATTGGCGATGCGACCTTCGACAAGGTCCGCAAGGATGTCTCCCTCTCCGGCGCCACCAAGGTCGATGCCCCGGCCAAGGCCGAGCCCAAGAAGGAAGAGAAGAAGGCCGAGCCCAAGAAGGAAGAGAAGAAGGCCGACGCCAAGAAGGACGACAAGAAGGCGGACGCAAAGAAGGACGAGAAGAAAGCCGACGCCAAGAAGGACGAGAAGAAGGCCGACGACAAGAAGAAGGCCGAAGAGAAGAAGTAGGCTTTCCCGCGGCACTTCGAGAGGCCCCGCCTGGAGCGGGGCCTTTCGTTTCCGGCCGACGCCGGAGGCGCCGCTATACTCCGCCCTAGGTCACACCAGCCCCTGCCCATGTTCCCCACCCTCGAGCAGTTCGTCGGCAACACCCCGCTGGTGCGCCTCCAGCGGATCCCGGGGCGGACCTCCAACGTCATCCTCGCCAAGCTCGAGGGCAACAACCCGGCCGGCTCGGTGAAGGACCGGCCCGCGATGTCGATGGTCCTGGGCGCGGAGCGCCGCGGCGAGATCAGGCCCGGCGACACCCTCATCGAGGCGACGAGCGGCAACACGGGCATCGCCCTGGCCATGGCCGCCGCGATCCGGGGCTACCGGATGGTCCTAGTGATGCCGGAGCACCTCTCGATCGAGCGCCGCCAGACGATGGCGGCCTTCGGGGCCCGGTTCGTGCTCACGGCCGAGAAGGGGGGGATGGAACTCGCGCGGGACACGGCCGAGCGCATGCGCGACGCGGGCGAGGGCGTGATCCTCGACCAGTTCTCGAACCCGGACAATCCCCTCGCGCACTACATCGGCACGGGGCCCGAGATCTGGCGCGACACCCGGGGCAGGGTCACGCACTTCGTCGCGACCATGGGCACCACCGGCACGCTCATGGGCTGCTCGCGCTACCTCAAGGAAATGAACCCCGCCATCCAGGTCGTCGGCGTGCACCCGGCGCCCGGGTCGAGCGTGCCCGGCATCCGCAAGTGGCCCGAGGCGTACCAGCCCAGGATCTACGACCGGGACCGCGTCGACCGGATCATCGAGGTGTCGCAGCAGGAAAGCGAGGAGATGGCCCGCCGGCTCGCGGCGGAGGAGGGGATCTTCGCCGGTATTTCCTCCGGCGGCGGCCTCGCGGCCGCGCTCAAGGTGAGCGCCGAGGCCACGAACGCCGTCATCGTGCACATCGTCTGCGACCGCGGCGACCGTTACCTCTCCACGGGCGTGTTCCCGGCCTGACGGGCCTCAGGCGATCCGGACCAGGCGCTTGCCGAAGTTGTCGCCCTTGAGCAGCGCGATGAGCGCCGCGGGCGCCGACTCGAGCCCCTCGGAGATCGTCTCGCGGTAGCGGACGCGCCCGGCCGCCACGTGCCCGGCGAGCTCTCGGATCGCCTCGGGCCACAGCTCCATGCGGTCGCTCACGATGAACCCCTGCAGGCGCACGCGGTTCACGAGCAGCGAGAACACGTTCCGGAGCGGGATGTCCTGCCCGTTGTACCCCGAGATGAGGCCGCAGAGGGCGATGCGGGCGCGGGCGTTCACGCGCCGCAGGACGGCGTCGAGGACTTCGCCCGCCACGTTGTCGAAATAAACGTCGATGCCCGACGGGCAGGCGGCCTTGAGCTCCGCGTCGAGCGGCCCCGCCTTGTAGTCGACGCACGCGTCGAAGCCCAGCCCGTTCACCACGTAGTCGCACTTGGCCGCGCCTCCCGCGATTCCCACGGCCCGGCAGCCGGCGATCCTGGCGAGTTGCCCGGCGACGCTGCCGACGGCCCCGCTCGCCGAGGAGACGACGACCGTCTGACCCGGCTCGAGGCCGCCGATCTCGCGGAACCCCATCCATGCCGTCACGCCCGGCATGCCCGCGGCGCCGAGCCAGACCGTCTCCGGCAGGCGCGGATCGGGCGCCTTCATGATTCCCTTTCCGTCGGAGACCGCGAAACGCTGCCAGCCCAGGTTGCCGACGACGATGTCGCCCGGCGCGAACTTCGGATTGCGGGAAGCGGCCACCTCGCCCACGGTGCCGCCTACCATCACGTCTCCCAGCTCGACTCGCGGAGCGTAGCTCCTGCCCTCGTTCATCCGGCCGCGCATGTAGGGGTCGATCGAGAGCCAGCGGTTGCGCACCAGGACCTGGCCGTCGGCCGGCTCGGGCACCGCCGCCTCCTCGAGGCGGAAGTGGGATGGCTCCACCCAGCCGGCCGGGCGGCCGGCCAGGACGACGCGCAGGTTCGATTCGCTCATTTTTTTCTCCGGCGGCGGGGCGGGATGCGGGACAATGTCGCCTTTCGCACGTCCCAACGATAGCACCCATGGCACCCATCCTCGTCTTCGACATCGAAACCATTCCCGACGTGGCGGCCGTCCGTCGCCTGTGGGACCTGGACCCCGCCGCGACGGACGGGGCGGTGGCGGAGCTCGCCGCGCAACGCCGCCGCCAGGCGACGGGAAGCGATTTCCTGCCGCACTACCTGCACCGCGTCGTGGCGATCTCGTGCGCCCTGCGCGACCGCGATGCGGTCCGCGTGTGGTCCCTTGGCACCGCCAGGGACGGCGAGGCCGAGCTCGTGAAGCGCTTCTTCGACGGCATCGACAAGTACACGCCGCAGCTCGTCTCGTGGAACGGCGGCGGCTTCGACCTGCCCGTGCTCCACTACCGGGCCCTGTTCCATGGCATCGCCGCGCCGAGGTACTGGGACATGGGCGACGACGACCGCGACTTCAAGTGGAACAACTACATCTCGCGCTTCCACTCCCGCCACATCGACCTGATGGACCTGGTCGCGGGTTTCCAGAACCGCGCCTTCGCGCCGCTCGACGACGTGGCGCAGCTCTGCGGGCTTCCCGGCAAGCTCGGCATGGACGGCTCGAAGGTGTGGCAGGCGTGGCAGGAGGGGAAGATCGAGGCCATCCGCGACTACTGCGAGACGGACGTGGCCAACACCTACCTCGTGTACCTCCGCTTCCAGCGCATGCGGGGCGCCCTCTCGCCCGACGCGTACGAGAAGGAGATCGCCCTGTTCCGCGCCTTCCTCGCCGGCCAGGAGGCCGCGCACTGGAAGGAGTTCGCCGGGGCGTGGAAGTAGCGCGGGGCTACGGCCCCGGGTCCCCCTCCCGCGCGGAGCGCCCCGCGGCGCGCCGAAAGGGCGATCGCTCGTCGAGCTCGTCGACGTACTGGTCGATGCCCGTGCCCTCGCGGGCAAGGTAGTCGTCGACGGCCCTCGCGAAGGCGGGGTGGGCGAGCCAGTGGAAGGAGCGGGTCTTCACGGGCAGGAAGCCGCGCGCGTGCTTGTGCTCGCCCTGCGCGCCGCCTTCGACGAGGGCGATGCCGCGCTCGATGGCGAACTCGAGCGCCTGGTAGTAGCAGGCCTCGAAGTGCAGCCCCGGCACGAACTCCACCGCGCCCCAGTAGCGTCCGTAGAGGGTGGCGGGCGAGAAGAGGTCCATGGCCGCCGCGACGGGCTGCCCGCCGCGCTCGGCGATCACGAGCAGGACGTTGTCGGGCATGCGCCGCGCGATCATTCCGAAGAACTCGCGGTCGAGGTAGGGCGTGGACCGGTGCGCCCGGTAGGTGCGCCGGTAGCAGGCGGCGAAGAAGTCCCAGTCGGCCTGCGTCGCCTCGCGGCCCGTGGCGCGGCGCAGGCTCACGCCCGCCTCGGCCACGCGGCGCCGCTCCTGCCGGATCTTCTTGCGCTTGTCGTGCGAGAGCGCCGCGAGGAAGTCCTCGAAGTCGCGGTAGCCCGCGTTGCGCCAGTGGAACTGCACGCCGGAGCGCTCCATGAGCCCGGCGCGGCGCAGGGCCCCGGCGTCCGCCTCGTCCGGGAACAGCACGTGGAGCGACGAATGCCCGCTTTCGCGGGCCAGCTCCACGAGCGCGCGCGCGAGCTCCTCGCGCACGGCATCGGTGGACGCCATCAGGCGCGGCCCCGTCGCGGGCGTGAAGGGCACCGCGGCGAGCAGCTTGGGATAGTAGGCGAGCCCGTGGCGCTCGTAGGCCTCGGCCCACGCCCAGTCGAACACGTACTCGCCGTAGGAGTGGGTCTTCTCGTAGAGAGGGACCGCGCCCACGAGGCTCCCGCCCTCCCATCGCGTGAGGTAGCGTGCCGTCCAGCCCGTCGAGGGCGAGGCGCAGCCGGTGCGGTGCAGGCTGTCGAGGAAGGCGTGGGCGAGCGTCGGGTTGCCGCCGTGCAATGCGTCCCAGGCGGCCGCCGGGATGTCCTCGAGCGATTCGACGATGCGCAGCGGGTCGGGCAAGGGCGGGGGACTTATAATGGCGAGGTTCGATTCTATCCGCCCCTCCCGCCGCCGCCGGCCCCACTCCGAAGCGCTCCCCGATGAAGATCGCCGTCGCCCAGATCAACACCACCGTGGGCGATTTCGCCGGCAACGCGGCGCTCATCCGCGCGGCGATCGACCGGGCCCGTGCCGCCGGGGCGCAGGTGCTGGTGACGCCGGAGATGGCGCTCTCGGGCTACCCTCCCGAGGACCTCCTCCTTCGCAACGACTTCTGCGACCTCTGCCAGGAGGAGCTGCGGTCGCTCGCGTCCCACGCCCCCGACATCGCCGTGGTCGTGGGCCACCCGCACCGCGAGGGCCGGACCCGCTACAACGCCGCCTCGGTGCTGCGGCGCGGGGCCGTCGAGGGCATCTACTTCAAGCAGCGGCTGCCCAACTACAACGTCTTCGACGAGCAGCGCTACTTCGCCGCCGGCAACAGCCCCGGCGTCTTCGAGGCGGGAGGGCGGCGCATCGCGATCACGATCTGCGAGGACCTCTGGTTCCCGGAGCCCGCGCAGAAGGCGAAGGCGGCCGGCGCGGAGCTCCTGCTGTCGATCAACGCGTCCCCGTACCACCGCAACAAGCTCGCCGAGCGCTACCAGGTGATGGGCTCGCGGGTGAAGGAGACGGGCCTGCCGCTGCTCTACGTGCACGGCGTGGGGGGCCAGGACGAGCTCGTCTTCGACGGCGCATCCTTCGGCTTCCGCGCCGACGGCTCCCTCGGCTACCAGGGCGAGTGCTTCGAGGAGGCGGTGGACATCGTCGAGTTCGAAGGCGACCGCCTGTCGGGCCCCATCGCGCGCCCCCTCACCGAGGAGGAGACCATCTACCGGGCGCTCGTCACCGGCGTTCGCGACTACGTGGGGAAGAACCGCTTCCCGGGCGTGCTGGTCGGGCTCTCGGGCGGCATCGACTCGGCACTCGTGGCGGCGGTGTGCGCCGACGCCCTGGGCCCCGACCGGGTGCACGCCGTGATGATGCCCTCGGACTACACGGCCTCCATGAGCATCGAGGACGCGCGCGAGATGGCGCGGCTCATGGGGCTGCAGTACACGGAGATCGCCATCCGCCCCATCTTCGATGCCTTCCGCGCGCAGCTCGCGCCCGCCTTCGCGGGGCGCCCCGAGGACACGACCGAGGAGAACCTGCAGGCCCGCTCGCGCGGCACGCTGCTCATGGCCCTTTCGAACAAGTTCGGCTGGCTCGTCGTGAGCACCGGCAACAAGAGCGAGATGGCCACGGGCTACGCCACGCTCTACGGCGACATGGCCGGGGGCTTCGCCCTCATCAAGGACGTGGTGAAGACCCTCGTCTACCGCCTCGCCAACTGGCGAAACGGCCTCGGCCGGGTCATACCCCAGCGGGTGATCGACCGCGCGCCCTCGGCGGAGCTGCGCCCCGGCCAGACCGACCAGGACAGCCTGCCTGCCTACGAGGTTCTCGACGCCGTGGTGGAGCGCTACATGGAGCGCGACATGGACCCGGAGTCGATCATGGCCCTCGGCTACGATCCCGAGGCCGTGAAGCGGGTGGTCCACCTGATCCGCGTGAACGAGTACAAGCGTCGCCAGGCGCCACCCGGGGTCCGCATCACGCCACGCGGCTTTGGCAAGGACTGGCGCTATCCGATAACATCGGGATTCCGACCGAGGGCCTGACCGCCATGAAGAAGATCGAAGCCGTCATCAAGCCGTTCAAGCTGGACGAGGTGCGCGAGGCCCTGTCCGAGATCGGGGTTTCCGGCCTGACCGTGACCGAGGTGAAGGGCTTCGGCCGCCAGAAGGGGCACACCGAGCTCTACCGGGGGGCCGAATACGTCGTCGACTTCCTCCCGAAGGTGAA
>JBBIJT010000099.1:0-13793 GCA_037445795.1 Betaproteobacteria bacterium
CGTTCATCTTGGCCTTCACCACGGCCAACAGCGAGGCCGCGCTGCCCAAGGCGTTTGATTTGATGGAACGCCGCGGCGGGCGCGGCAACGGCGGTCGGCTCCACGGCGGCGCGCGGCGGCATCGGGGAGATGGGCGCCGCGGCGCGCGAAGGGTTCATCAGCAGGCGCACGAGTTCCTCGCGCGCCGATTGGCGCTGGGCCGCGCTCGCCTGGGGGTCGCCGATCGTGCGGCGCAGCTCGTCGATGCGTGCCTGAGTCCCGGGCGACGGAGGCCAGGCGGGATCGGCGGCGGCTGCCGCGCAGGCGAGGGCGAGCGCGGCGACCGCGAGGATTGCGGCCCGCTTCATCGCGCGTCGGCGTTCAGCCCGCCCGGCGAGGCGGGTACTTTTCTCCGGCCTCGATGCGCGCCTTGAGGATGTTCTGCTTCGGCGGCAGCGGGCAGGTGGTGAACTCGCTGAAGGCGCAGGGCGGGTTGTAGACGCGGTTGAGGTCCAGCGTGAAGGGCTTGCCCGGCTCTGGCTTCTTCTCGACGTAGAGGAACCGGCCGGGGCGGTACGTGGTGTCGCCGGCGGTGCCGTCGCGCAGCACGAAGAAGAGCCCGTCGTCGTCGCCCACGGCGTCGAGGCGGTAGGTCTCGCCCGCGAGCCGGAACTCGACGTAGCCCGGCGAGGCCTCGTCGGAGGCCTCGTCCAGCACGTTGATGATCGTGAGCTTGCGCCCGGGCGGGTAGGGGACATACTTGGCCTCGACGCGGAAGCTCGCGTCCGGGTCGTACCAGACTCGACCCTGGAAGCCCTTGCGGACCTCGCTCTGGTTGTCGGCGAGCCGGAGCACGTAGCGGCCCTCGCGCTCGATGACGTGCATGGCGAGGCGCCCCATCGTGACCCAGTCGCGTTTCTCGAGGTCCGTGCCGAGCACGATCTCGTCGAAGTCCATGCCCTCCTTGCTCACGGTGAGGCCGGGGGCGAGCTTCATCGTCACCTTGCCGCCGGCGACGGTGATGGTGCCCATGCGCTCGGGGCCGAGGCCCTTGGCGAAGACGATGTCGTTGGCCTCGCCCGTGCCGAAGGTGTTCACGCCGGGCTTCATCACGAAGCGGCCGGCGAGCGTGAGCCAGCCGTTGTCGGCGCGGAGGTTCCTCTCCGCCCGCGCGCGCCACTCGACGAGGGATTGCTCCCAGCCGGGGTCGGCGGGAACGGTGGAGGCGCAGGCGGCGAGCGCGAGGAGGGGCGCGGCGAGGAGTCGCATGGCTCTGTTCCGGGAAGTCGGAAAGGTGCCCATTCTAGTCGAGAGCCGCCAGCACCTGCCCGGGCTCTAGCTTCTCGAGGCAGTCGGTGTGGCCGAGGGGGCACTCGCGCTTGAAGCAGGGGCTGCAGGCGAGCTCGAGCGACACCACCCGGGCCCTGGGCGAGAGGGGCGGCGTGTAGGCGGGGCTCGAGGAGCCGAAGACGGCCGCCATGGGGCGGTCGAGCGCCGCCGCCACGTGCATGAGCCCGGAGTCGTTCGTGACCACGCGGGCCGCGAGGGACAGGAGGTCGATGGCCTCGGCGAGGCTCGTGCGCCCCGCCAGGTCCTCGACGGGCACGCCCGCGAGCCTTGCCACCTCGGCCGTCGCGGCGCGGTCCTTGTCGGATCCGAAGAGCCAGACGTGGAATCCGCGCGCGGCGTGGGCATGGGCTACCTGCGCGAAGTGCCTGGCCGGCCAGCGCTTGGCGGGGCCGTACTCGGCGCCGGGGGCGAGGGCGAGGACGGGCGCGTCCACCGCGAGCCCGAGCCTCGCCACGGCCTCGTCGCGGCTTGCGGGAGCGATCGTGAGCCGGGGCGGGGGGACGGGCCGCGCGAAGGGCTCGCCGGCCGGCTGGGCGAGCGCCGCGAACCGCTCGACGATGAGCGGAAGCGCCGCCTCGTCCAGGATGCGCAGGTCGTTGAGCAGCCCGTAGCGGAATTCCCCGCGCCAGCCCGTGCGCACGGCGATGCCGGCGAACCACGGCACGAGGGCCGACTTGAGGCTGTTGGGCAGCACGATGGCGCGGTCGTAGCGCGGGAGCCCCCGGGCGAACCGGCGGCGGTCGCCGAGCCTGAGCTCCCCGTGGCCGAAGGGAAAGGCGATGGTGCGCCGCACCTCGGGCATGCGCCCGTAGACCGCGGAGGCCCAGGCGGGGGCCAGGACGTCGATGGCGCCGCCGGGGTCGCGCGCCTTCAGGCGGGCGAGGAGGGGATGCGCGAGGACCGCGTCACCGATCCACGAGGGGGAAACGACGAGGGTTTCGCTCATGGATTCGTGCCCGGGCGGAGGGCGGGGAGTGTCGTTGCCTTCGCTTCCCGTGCCCTAGTGCCCCTTGGCCACCGCCCCGCCGGCCAGGCGGTAGACGGTGCCGCAGTAGGGGCACCGCGCCTCGCCCGTGGCCTCGATGGGGAGGAACACGCGCGGGTGCGTGTTCCACAGCTTCTGCGACGGCAGCGGGCAGTGCAGCGGCAGGTCCGCCGCCGTGACCTCGACCAGGGCCTGGTTGAGCTCCGTGGGCAGGGCCATCAGGCGACCTTCGTGAGCCAGTGGTGGTACCTGGCGTTGCGCCCGTTCACGATGTCGAAGAAGGCCGACTGGATCTTCTCGGTGACGGGGCCGCGCTCGCCCTTGCCGATCGTCCGCCGGTCCAGCTCGCGGATGGGCGTCACCTCCGCCGCGGTGCCGGTGAAGAAGGCCTCGTCGGCGATGTAGATGTCGTCGCGCGTGAGGCGGGTCTTCTCGACCGGGATGCCGAGGTCGGCGCAGATCTGCTGCACGCTCCTCCAGGTGATGCCGTCGAGCGCCGTGGTGAGCTGCGGCGTGTAGACCCTGCCTTCCTTCACGATGAAGACGTTCTCGCCGCAGCCCTCGGCCACGAAGCCGTCGGTGTCGAGGAGCAGCCCCTCGTCGTAGCCGTCGGCCGTGGCCTCGAGGTTGGCGAGGATCGAGTTGGCGTAGGTGGTCGCGACCTTGGCGCGCGCCATGGTCACGTTCACGTGGTGGCGCGCGAAGGACGACGTCTTCACGCGGATGCCCTTCTTGAGGCCGTCCTCGCCGAGGTACGCGCCCCACGGCCAGGCCGCGATCGACACGTGCACCTTGGCGCCGACAGGCGAGACGCCCATCTTCTCGGAGCCGTAGAAGGCGAGCGGGCGCAGGTAGCAGCTCTCGAGCTTGTTGGCGCGCACGACCTCGCGCTGCGCCTCCATGAGCGCCTCCTTGGAGTACGGGATGTCCATCATGTAGATCTTGGCCGAGTTGAAGAGCCGGTCGGTGTGCTCCTTCAGCCGGAAGATGGCCGTGCCCAGCTCGGACTTGTAGGCGCGAACCCCCTCGAATACCGCCAGTCCGTAGTGCAGGGAGTGGGTGAGGACGTGGGTCGTGGCTTCCCTCCAGGGCACGAGCTTGCCGTCGTACCAGATGAAGCCGTCGCGATCGGCCATCGACATGGGAGTTCCTGTGCTTTTCGGGTTGCGGAACCTGCAATTCTACCAAACCGCCGCGCCGGGCCCGGGGCGGGCCGGGGCGGGGACGCCGCGCGCCGCCGGGAGCATTTCAGGCGGGATTTGTGTGCCATAATCGACCAGGCTCCCGCCCTCTGAAAATCGCCGACACGTGCGAATGCCGATCGAATCCCCGACGGACCCCGCCAAGCCTTCCGCCGCGGCGCCCGAGAATCCCCCGGTCCGCGAGTCGTTCCTCTCGAAGCCGGAGCTGTCTGCCGAGGAGAAACTGTCGGGGGACATGCTCGTCCTCACGACCGGGCTCATGGTCCTCGCGTCGGTGCTGTGGCTGTCGGTCTACTGGAGCATGGGGCAGCAGTTCTCGGTGTCGGTCTCGCTCGCCTTCCAGGCCCTCTCCGCCGGCACCATCGCCTTCTACCTGAAGACGCGCAAGCTCCAGCTATTCGCGATGATCCAGCTGGGGCTCATCCTCTTCACCCCCTTCGCGATGCAGTGGTCCATCGGCAACTTCGTGTCGGCCTCGGGCGTGAGCCTCTGGGGGCTCATCGCGCCGGTGGGCGCGGTCACGGTGCTGGGCACGCGCCAGTCGCTTCCCTGGTTCTTCGCCTGGCTGTTCATGACGGTGATGGCGGGCGTTTTCGACTTCCTGCTCTCCGGCGGTCCCATCAAGATGGACATGAGGACGGTGGCCGTCTTCTTCGTGCTCAACTTTGCGGCCATCTCGCTCATGATCTACTCGCTCCTCTGGTACTTCGCGAGCGAGAAGCAGAAGCTGCGCGCGCAGGTGGACCTGCAGCACGAGGAGCTTCGCCTGGAGAAGGAGAAGAGCGAGCGCCTGCTGCTCAACATCCTGCCGAAGTCGATCGCCGAGCGGCTGAAGCACGGCGAGTCCAACATCGCCCAGGGGCACGCGGACGTGACGGTCATGTTCGCCGACATCGTGGGCTTCACCAAGATGACCGAGGAGCTCTCGCCCGTCGAGACGGTCAAGATCCTGAACGACGTCTTCTCGATGTTCGACGGGATCGCCGACAAGTTCGGCGTCGAGAAGATCAAGACCATCGGCGACGCCTACATGGCGGCCGCGGGCCTCGAGTCGGGCGCGCAGGTCCACTACGCCGACGCCATCGCGAGCATGGCCCTCGAGATGCTCGCGCGCGTCGCCGAGTACCGCGAGCGCACCGGCGAGAACGTCGAGATGCGCATCGGCATCGGCACCGGCCCCGTGGTGGCCGGCGTCATCGGCAAGAAGAAGTTCATCTACGACATGTGGGGCGACACCGTGAACGTCGCCTCGCGCATGGCGGCCGACGCCCAGGCCGGCAGCGTCCAGGTCGACCTCATCACCTACCGCCGCCTGCACACCCGCTTCAAGTTCGACGCGCCCCACGAGGTCGAGGTCAAGGGCAAGGGGCGCATGCAGGTCTACCACCTCCTCGAGCGGCAGTAGCAGCGCCCGTCGCACCCGCCCCGCCACGGGACCTCTCTCCACTTCGCGGTGCGAGCCTCTAGAGGGGACCCTCTGCGCTAGGACCCCGGTAACGACGCTGGTGCCAGTATGGGCAGAGGGGTCGCGGTTGGACGTTCGCGTTTTGGATTTTTGGCCGAGTCAAACTGCCACGAGCATCGATGTCCGGGCCTGTGTCGACATAGGTCGGGGCTGTGACGGCCAACGCACTCTCATTCGGCCAAAAATCCAAAACACGAACGTCCAACCGCGACCCTTCCCTTCTCCGTTCACCCCAGTGCCGATTCCACGCGACGTCGGTCTCGTGCGGAGGTCTCCTCGAGAAACCGGCACCGTGAAGTGGGGGAAGGCTCCAGGCGGGACAGGACGCCGCTATTGCCGCACGAAGACGGCTTTCCAGAGCTCCTGCACCGCGTTCCTCTCAGCCTCGAGCTCGCCGTCGGCGATGAGGGTGTGCTCCTCGTCGTTGAGGGAGGCGGCGTGGGTGCGGGCGCGCAGGGCGAGGTAGGCGTCGGCGGCGGCGACGGCGACGGGCATGGGGACGATTCCCAGCGCGCCGGCGCGCTTGAGGAGGGTGTGGTTGCCCTTGTTGTCGAGGAGGACCGGGTGGCGGCCGCCCTCGCAGAGGACGAGCGCCTGGACGGCGAACTCCAGGTCCACGACGCCGCCGGGCAGGTGCTTCAGGTCGCGCGCGCCGGCCTTCACCTCGGCGCGCATCTTGTCGCGCATGGCCGCGATCTCGTCGCGCAGCCTGGCCGCGTCGCGCGGGGCGGCGAGGATCTCGCGGCGCAGCGCCTCGAAGCGCTCGCCCAGGGCCGCGTCACCGGCGCAGTAGCGCGCCCGCGTGAGGGCCTGGTGCTCCCACGTCCACGCGCGCTTCGCCTGGTAGTCGCGGAAGGAGGGGAAGGAGCTCACCATGAGGCCCGCGGCGCCGTCGGGGCGCAGCCGCAGGTCGGTCTCGTAGAGCACGCCCGCGGCGGTGTGGCTCGTGAGCCAGGTGTTGACTCGCTGGGCGACGCGGGCCAGCTTCTCGGCGTGCTCCTTCCGGGCCTCGTCGTACAGGAACACGATGTCGAGGTCCGAGCCGTATCCCAGCTCCTTGCCGCCGAGCTTGCCGTAGCCGATGACGGCGAAGCCGGGGGGCGGGGCGAGGCCGTCGCCGCCGAACACCGCGCGCCCCGCGAACCCGAGCACCACGTCGAGCAGCAGGTCCGCGAGCGCCGACAGCTCGTCCGAGAGCGGCATGACCGGCAGCTCCCCCTCGAGGTCGGCGATGGCGAGCCGCAGCACGTGGCGCTGCTTGAAGTGCCGCAGGTGGTCCATGAGGCGCTCGGTGTCGTCGCCCAGCGCCGCGCACTCCTTCACGAGCTGGCGCCGCTCCTCGGCCCAGTCGGTGGCGGTGAAGCTCGCGGCCGTGCGCGTGAGCTCGTCCAGGAGGATGGGATGGCGCGCGAGAAGCCGCGCGGCCCAGCGGCTGCGGGCCGCCAGGCGCGCCGCGCGGGCCAGCACCTGCGGGTATTCGTCGAGGAGGGCGAGGTAGGACTCGCGCCGGTCGATGGCCTCGATGAGGTCGAGCAGCCGGTTAGCCGTGTCGGCGCCCGTATCCTCGCGCACGGCCGCCTCCATGAGGGCGGGCAGCAGGCGGTCGACGCGCGTTCGGCTCGGCGCCGAAAGCGCGTGGTAGCGGCGAGAGCGCACGAACGCCACGAGCCGCGAGGCCACGGGGGCGGGGTCCGCGAGGCCCACGGCGCGCAGGTCCTCGCGCAGCCCTTCCTCGTCCGGCGCGGCCTGGGGATCGGTGAGGCGGGAGAGCAGGGCGCTGGCCCCCCCCGGCGTGCGCCGCTCGAAGAGCGAATTGAAGGCCTCCTGCACCGCGGCGCGGTGGCGGTCCAGGTCGGCCACGAGCGCGTCCCAGGCCTCGAAGCCCATCGACTCCGCGATGAGGGCGCGGTGGGCCCCGTCCACGGGCAGGGCCTGCGTCTGCTGGTCCTCGTAGTACTGCAGGCGGTGCTCGAGCCGGCGCAGGAATTCGTAGGCGAGTCGCAGGCCGGCCACGCGCTCCGGCGGCAGGAGCCCCCGGCTGCCCACCGCCGCGAGCGCCTCGCGCGTCGACGCGAGCTGCAGCCCCGTGTCGCGGCCGCCCCGCACGAGCTGGAAGAGCTGCACGCAGAACTCGCACTCGCGGATGCCGCCGGCGCCCACCTTGATGTCGTCCGTGCGGCCGCGCCGGTTGGCCTCCGACTGGATGCGGCCGTGCAGGTCGCGCAGCGACTCGAGGAGGCCGTAGTCGAGGTAGCGCCGGTAGACGAAGGGCCGCACGATGGCGTCCACCTCGTCGCCGGGGCCGTTCAGCACGCGGCCCTTGAGCCAGGCGTAGCGCTCCCAGGGGCGCGCCTGGCCGATGAAGTAGTTCTCGAGCGCCGCGAAGGAGCTCACGAGCGGCCCCGAATCCCCGAAGGGCCTGAGCCGCATGTCGACGCGGAACACGTAGCCGTCGGCGGTCACGTCCGAAACCAGGCCGATGGCCCTCTTGCCCACGCGCGTGAAGAACTCGTGGTGCGAGACGGGCCGCGCCCCGTCGGTCTCGCCCTCGGCCGCGTGCAGGAAGACGAGGTCCACGTCGGAGGATACGTTCAGCTCGCCCCCGCCCAGCTTGCCCATGCCCACCACCAGCAGACGCTCGCCGCGGGCGGGCTCGCCGTGGAGCTGCGCCTGCTCGGCGTGCGCCGCGCGCACGGCCGTGCCGACGGCCGCTTCCGCGAGCGCCGTCACCGTCGCGACCACCTCGTCCAGCGTGGCGAGCCCCGCGAGGTCGCGGTGGATGAGGGTGAGCATGACGCGGGCGCGAAGCTCGCGCAGGCCCGCCGCCAGGGTGGCAGGGTCGCCTTGGGGCAGCGCGGCCGCGGCGGCGTCCAGGTCGGCGCGCGAGATCGGGGCCGAGCCGCCCTCCTCGAGCGCCCTGGCCAGGTGGGGGCGCGCGGTGGCCAGCCGCCTCGCGAACGGCGAGAGGCGAAGCGTCCGCTCGAAGGCGGCCGGAAACGATTCGGGGGGAACGCGGTCTGTCATCAGGAAGGGGCCCGGGCCCCAGCCATTACAATACCGCGAAACAACCCCCGCCAATCGCATCCCCGGCGGGTCCTTCCCGCCCCCGAGGACAGCATCAAGGCCATTTCCCGCACTGTCGCGCGCATCGCGGTCGCCATCGCCGCGGCGGCCGCCATCGCCTTCCTCTCCGTGGTGGTGGTGCTGCGCTATGCCATCTTTCCGCAGATCGACAACTACCGCGACGACATCGCGGCATCCATCTCCGCCGCCTCGGGGATGGCGGTCTCCATGGCGGACATCGACGCCGGCTGGCACGGGCTGCGGCCGGCGCTCACCCTCACCGGGGTGCGCGTGGCCGACCGGCGCGGGTCCCGGGTGTTCGAGCTGGACCGCGCGGAAATCTCGCTGTCGTGGTGGACGCTCTTCGCCGGCGACCTGCGGTTCCACGACGTGGACTTCTTCAGCCCGCACCTGAGCCTTCGCCGCGGCCCCGACGGGCTCATCTACCTCGCCGACAAGACGCTCAACGCGAAGGCCGAGGACGAGGGCGGCGCCTTCGTGGAGTGGCTCCTCGCCCAGCCGCGCCTCGCGATCCACGACGCCACCCTCGCGTGGCAGGACGAGTTCGCGGGGGCTCCGCTCGTGGAACTGCGCCGGGTGGAGATCGACGTGCGCAAGGAGGGCCGCCGGCACCGCGCCTCGCTCGTCGCCACGCCGCCCGCGGCCATCGCCAACCGGATCGACGTGCGCGCGGACCTCCAGTTCTCGCGACCGGGCGGCGAATGGCAGGCGGCGGGCACCCTCTACGCGGAGGCGGGGTGGGCCGACCTCGCCAGGCTGCACGCGCACCTTCCGATCCCGGAGTCGCTTCGCACCGCCACCGGCAGCTTCCGCGCGTGGGTCGACGTGGAGCCCGGCCGCGTCCGCGAGGTGACCGTCGACATCAACGCCCGCGGCGTGCGCGCGCAGCTCGCGGCCGACGCCCTGCCCCTCGACCTCGACTCGCTCTCGGGGCGCGCGTTCTACCGGGCGCAGGAGGGCGGGTTCGCCGCCGGCGCGAGCGACCTCGCGTTCCGCGCGAAGGACGGGCTGGCCGCCCAGGCCGCCAGCTTCTCCGTCTCGATCGCGCGCGGGGCCGACGGCGCCCCCCGCGGCGAGGTGCGCGCCGACGGGGTCGACCTCAAGATCGCGGCGGCGCTTCTCGACTACCTGCCGGTGCCGCAGGAGGCCAAGGCGCAGGCGAACCTCTTCGCCCCGCGCGGGCGGCTCTTCGACACCTCGCTCCTGTGGACGGGCGATACGCCGGCCACCGCCAAGTCGCTCAGGCTCAAGGCCCGGTTCGAGGAAGTCGGCATGAACGCGGCCGAGGGCTTCCCCGGCGTGTCCGGCCTCACCGGCTCGCTCGAGGGCAACGAGGCGGGAGGCCGCATCCGCCTCGCGTCGCAGGGGGCGGCCTTCGACGCCGCCGGGGTCTTCCGCGCGCCGCTTCGCGCCGACGTGCTGGAGGCGAAGGCGACGTGGAAGCGCGACGGCAAGGCCCTCGAGGTCCGGATCGAGGAAGCCCGGCTCGCAAACGCCGACGCCGATGTCACGGTCGCGGGCACGTGGCGCTCGATCCCGGATTCGCCCGTGAAGTCGCCGGGCCTCGTGGACCTCGAAGGCAAGGTGGTGCGCGCCCGCGCGGCGGCGGTGGCCGACTACCTGCCCAACGCGATTTCGGGCACGCGCGAGTGGCTCGCGGGCGCGGTGCAGGCCGGCGACGTGAGCGGCGGCCGCTACGAGCTGAAGGGCGACCTCTGGCAGTTCCCCTTCCGCGAGGCGAACACCGGCCGCTTCCTCGTGGAGGGAGCCATCGACGGCGGCCGCCTGAAGTACCACCCCTCGTGGCCTTCCGTGGACCGCGTGAAGGGCACCATCCGCTTCGAGAACGCGCGCGTGCAGATCGACGCGCGGGAGGCGTTCATCTTCTCGAGCCGGGCGAGGTCCGCGCGGGCGGTGATCGCCGACCTGGGGGCCAACCCCGCGGTCCTGGAGATCGACGGCGACGTCGACACCACGGGCGTCGACAGCGTGCGCTTCCTGCGCGAGTCGCCCCTCGTGGACGGGCCGGGGGCGTTCACCCGCACCGTCGCGCTCGAGGGGCCCGCGCGGCTCAAGCTGCGGCTCGACTTCCCCCTCTGGGGGCCGCAGCCCTTCCGCCTCGCGGGCGAGTACGCCTTCGCGGGCGCCACGGCGAGCGTGGGCCGAAGCCTGCAGCTCACCGGCATCCGCGGCACGCTCGGCTTCACCGAGAAGGGAGTGCGCGCGCCGGAGCTCGCCGGCACCATGTTCGGGCAGCCGGCCACGCTCAGGCTCTCGACGCGGCCCGACGGCTCGGTCCTCACGCAGCTCGACGGGCGACTCAGCGCGGCGGTGCTGGGCGCGTTCATCCCGGCGTCCTTCGCGCGTCGCACGGCCGGCGCCACGGATTGGAGCGCGCGCGTGGTCACCGCGGCGGATGGCACCGAGCTTCGCGTCGAGTCGGACCTCAAGGGGCTCGCGATCGGGCTTCCCGAGCCCTTCGGCAAGCGTGCGGACGAGTCGCGCGCGCTCGCCGTGACGATCCGCCACCTCGGCTCGGTCGGCGAGGAGACGGTCGCCGCGCTGGAAGGCGGCGTACACGCGCGCCTCGGCAGGCACACGGTGGATGGCGCCGAGCGCTGGCACGCCGCGCTCCGGTTCGGCTCGCCCGTGGCGGCGGAGCCGGTACGGGAGGGGCTGTGGCTCTATGGCGACCTCGCGCGCTTCGACCTGGACGCCTGGCGCGACGCGCTGGCGCAGCCGGCGGGCGCGGCGGAGCCGAAAGGCGTGGCGGCCGTGGAGCTTCGCGGCGTGGATCTCCGCGTGGCGAACCTCCACTACACGGGCCGCGACATCGCGAAGCTCGAGGTGAAGATGCGGCGCGAGGCGGGCGAGTGGCGGGGCACGCTCGTGAGCCCGCTGGTGGCCGGGGAGGTCAACTTCGACTCGCGGGGCCGCGGCAGGATCAAGGCGCGTCTCGCGCGCTTCTCGCTGGGCGCGGCCCAGTCCGGGGCGGAGGGCCCCGAGCCCGCGCCCGCGCGCGGCGCCGAGCAGGACGAGCTTCCGGAGCTCGACATCGTCGCCGAGCGCTTCGACTTCCGCGGTCGCTGGCTGGGGAAGCTCGAGCTCCTCGCGAAGCCCGACGGCCGCGACTGGCGCATCGACCGGCTGGACATCGCCAACGAGCACTCGAAGTTCGCCTCCTCCGGGACGTACCGCCGCACGGGAAGCGGCCCCCTCACGCAGATCGACCTCAAGGTCGAGACGCGCAACCTGCACGCGCTCCTCGAGCAGTACGGCTTCGGCGAGTTCGTGAACCGCGGCGAGGCCAAGCTCGAGGGCGCGCTGGTGTGGCCCGGCTACCCCTACGAGTTCTCCACCGGGCAGCTCTCGGGGCGCTTCAAGGTGCAGGCCGCCAAGGGGCAGTTCGCCAGGATCGAGCCGGGCGCGGGCAAGCTCCTGGGCCTCATGTCGCTGCAGTCGCTGCCGCGGCGGGTGACGTTCGACTTCCGCGACGTCTTCAGCGAGGGCTTCGCCTTCGACCGCATCTCGGGAGACGTCCGCCTGGCGCGCGGCATCCTCCTCACCCAGGACTTCGAGGTGGCCGGGCCCTCGGCCTTCGTGAGCATGGCGGGCGAGGTGTCGCTGCCCATGGAGACGCAGAACCTCACCATCCGCGTGGTCCCGGAGGTGGGCGAGAGCGTGGCCATCGCCGCCACCGTCCTGGGCACCCCGGTGCTGGGGCTCAGCACGCTCCTCCTGTCGAAGCTGCTGCAGAACCCCGTGGGGCGGGTCGTGTCCTACGAGTACCTCGTGACGGGGTCGTGGGATAATCCGGCGGTGACGCGGCTCGGCGCGCCGCCGCCGAAGCCTGCCCCTGCCGCGGCGACGGCGGATGCGCCCAAGGCCGCAACCCCCAGCCGCCCCTGATGATCATCACCAAGAACTCCACGACGCCGGAAGCGTTACGCGAGACGATGCTCTCGACGCAGAGCATGTTCCGCGTGGCCGCCATCCAGATGGCCTCGGGGCCCAACGTGCAGGCCAACCTGCAGGAGGCCTCGCGGCTCATCGAGCTGGCGGCGGCCACGGGCGCGCGCATCATCGGCCTGCCGGAGTACTTCTGCATCATGGGGATGCAGGACACCGACAAGGTGAAGGCGCGCGAGAAGGACGGCCAGGGCCCCATCCAGGATTTCCTCGCGGCCGAGGCGAGGCGCCACAAGGTCTGGATCGTCGGCGGCTCGGTGCCGCTCGAGGCCACCGTGCCCGACAAGGTGAGGAACGCCTGCCTCGTCTACGACGGCGAGGGCAAGCGCGTGGCCCGCTACGACAAGATCCACCTGTTCGGCTTCGACATGGGGCAGGAGAAGTACTCGGAGGAGCGCACCATCGAGCCCGGCGCCGCCGTGGTCACGGTGGATTCGCCCTACGGCAGGCTCGGCATCTCCGTCTGCTACGACCTGCGCTTCCCCGAGCTCTACCGCGCCATGGGCGAGGTGGACTTCATCTTCGTGCCCTCGGCCTTCACCGAGACCACGGGCAAGGCGCACTGGGAGGTGCTCATCCGCGCCCGCGCCATCGAGAACCAGTGTTTCGTGGTGGCGCCGGCGCAGGGCGGCTACCACGTGAACGGCCGCGAGACCCACGGCCACACGATGATCGTCGACCCCTGGGGCGTGGTGCTCGACCGGCTGCCGCGCGGGTCGGGGGTTGTGGTGGCCGGCGTGAACCCCACCTACATGGCCAAGATCCGGCGCAGCCTGCCGGCGTTGCGGCACAGGACCCTCGGGAACTGACCCCGCGGGGACAGGTTGCCCCGCCAACCCATCGGAAACGGAATCGACGCCCCCATGCCCGCGAACGCGCAACCCGTCCCCGCCCAGTCGGCGCTCGACCTGGCGACGAGCTCGCTCCTCGCGCCCCACGGAATCGACGAGGAGGCCCTCGAGCGCGTGTTCGGCCTCGTGCGCGCGCACCGCGCGGACGACGCCGACCTCTATTTCCAGCTCGCGCGCGCCGAGAGCTGGATGCTGGAGGAGGGGCAGGTGAAGAGCGGCAGCTACTCCATCGACCAGGGCGTGGGCGTTCGCGTCGTCTCCGGCGAGAAGACCGCCTTCGCCTACGCGGACGACATCTCGCCCTCGGCCCTCGAGGCGGCGGCCCGCGTCACGCGCGCCATCGCGGCGCAGGGAGGCGACGCTTCCGCCGCCACGCCGAGCGCGCGCGTGGCCGCGCCGCGCTACGCGCCCATCGACCCCGTGTCCGCCCTGGACGGCGCCGAGAAGGTGCGCCTCCTCGAGCGGCTGGAGAAGTGCGCCCGCGCCGCCGATCCACGCGTGAAGCAGGTGATCGGGCGGCTCTCCGGGGAATACGAGGTGGTGTTCGTGGCCCGCGCCGACGGCGTGCGCGCCGCCGACGTGCGCCCTCTCGTGAACCTTTCCGTCACCGTGATCGTCGAGCAGGGCGGCCGGCGCGAGCAGGGCTACTGCGGCGGCGGCGGGCGCTTCGGCTACGGGCACTTCACCGACGAGCGCATCGGGCAGATGGCCACGACGGCCGTGAGGCAGGCGCTCGTGAACCTCGACGCCCGCGCCGCGCCGGCCGGGCCCATGACCGTGGTGCTGGGCCCGGGCTGGCCGGGCATCCTGCTGCACGAGGCCATCGGCCACGGGCTCGAGGGCGACTTCAACCGCAAGGGCACCTCGGCATTCTCCAACCGCATCGGCGAGCAGGTGGGCGCCAGGGG
>JBBIJT010000100.1:0-13186 GCA_037445795.1 Betaproteobacteria bacterium
TCACGGCGGCCAGCAACCAGAACAGCTACCTCAACAACATCTACGCCTACCCGCAATACAAGGCCAACATCTTCTACGGCTGGGTGACCTGGAAGTTCTAGCCGCCTGGGGATAGGAAGCGCCAGGGCCGCGCCTCCGGGCGCGGCCTTTTTCTTGGGGCGGCCGGCGCTGCGTATGATGCGCCAATGCCCACGCGCGAACCCCTCCCGGGCCTGCGGCGGATTCCGGACGACATGCCGGCCCTCCTCAGGCCTCCCGGCGCCCTGCCGGGCGACGAGGCGCGCGAACGCTTCTCCAACCTCGTCGGGATCCTGCTGGTGGCCTCGGTCGCGCTCGCGGGGCTGGGGTGGTGGTCCTACGGCGAGGTCCGCGGGTCGCTGCGCGACCTGAGGGCGGCGGGCCTTTCGGCGCTGTTGGAAGCCGAGACGGCCGCGCTCGCGATCTGGGTCGACGAGAAGAAGCGGTCGGCGGAGCGGTGGGCGCAGGACGAGCCGGTGCAGGCCGCGGCCGTGGCCCTCGTGCGCCTGGTCGAGGGCGGCATGGACGCGACCGCGGCGTGCCGGTCGCCGGCGCGGCAGAAGCTCCTCGCGCAGATCGCGCCGTTCGTCGCGCTCGAGGAGGCGGTGGCGGTCAACCTGGTCGGGCGCAACGGCGCCATCATCGCCGCGTTGGACGACGCCTACTGCGGGCTCTCGGTCGCGAAAGGCGGCTTCGCCAGGCGGCTGGAGCCGGTGTTCGCCGGGCGGACGGTCTTCGTGCAGCCGTTCGAGGAGAGCGAGCGGGTCGGGCCCGGGCACCGGGTCCCGTTCGACAAGCCCCTCGTCTGGATCGAGACACCCGTCAGGGACGACGAAGGGCGGGTCATCGCCGCGCTGGGGTTCGGCCGCCTCGCCCAGGCGCGCTTCGGCACGCTGCTCGCGCTGGGCTCCGCGCAATCCTCGCGCGAGGCCTACGCCTTCGACCGCCGCGGCCTCCTCCTCACCCAGAGCCGCTACCTCGGCGACCTGCGCCTCGCGGGCCTCGTGCCGCCGGACGACCCCGGGATCCTGCGCGTGGCGACGCGCGATCCGGGGGGCGACGTGCTGGCCGGGTTCCGGCCCGCGCGTCCCGCGGCCGAATGGCCCCTCACGAAGCTCGCCGAGGCGGCCCTCGAGAGCCTCGCGGCAGGAGCGCCGGATGGAGGGGTCCTGCTGGAACCCTATCGCGGCTATCGCGGCACGGATGTCATCGGGGCGTGGCGCGTGGTGCGCGAGAAGGAAATGGCCGTGGCGGTGGAGATCGACGCTGCGGAGGCCTACGCCCCGCTCAAGTACCTCGAGATCGCCTTCGGGATCCTCCTGGGCGTCCTGGCTGCGGCGGTGCTTGCGGCAACCTTCTCGTCCCTGTGGGCGGTGCGGCTGAAGCTTCGCGAAGCGCGCCGCATGGGGCCCTACACGCTCGAGCGCGAGCTCGGCGAGGGCGGCATCAGCCGCGTCTATCTCGCGCGCCACTCGCACCTCAAGAGGCCGGTGGCGGTGAAGGTGCTCAAGACCGCGCTCGCCACCGACGAGATGACCACGCGCTTCGAGCGCGAGGTGCAGCTGTGCAGCCGGCTCTCGCACCCCAACACGATCGAGATCTACGACTACGGGCGCACGCGCGACGGCACGTTCTACTACGCGATGGAGTACCTTGACGGGCTCTCGCTCGAGCACCTGGTGCGGATGGAGGGGAGGCTTCCCGCCGGGCGGGCCGTCCATGCGCTGCGCCAGGTCTGCGGCTCCCTCAAGGAGGCGCACGAACACGGGCTCGTCCACCGCGACGTGAAGCCGCACAACCTCATGCTCTGCCGCCATGGCGGCGAGCTCGACGTGGTGAAGGTGCTCGATTTCGGCCTCGTGAAGGAGCTGGAGAGCGGGCACACCCGCGACATCACGCAGTTCGCCCGCGTGCTGGGCACGCCGCTGTACATGGCGCCGGAGCGCCTTCGCAACCCCGCGGACGCCGACGTGAGGGCGGACATCTACGCGCTCGGGGCCGTGGCCTTCTTCCTGCTCACCGGCCGTCGCGTCTTCGAGGCGCAGACCGAGCACGACCTCGTCTACCAGGTGCTCAACGTGCCCGCGCCCTCGATCCGCGAGCACGGCGCCGCGGACGCGCCGGCCGCGCTCGAGGCGCTCGTCGCGCGTTGCCTCGCGAAGGACCGCGCGGAACGCCCGGGCACGGTCACGGAGGTGGCCGCGGTTCTGGCGGAGGCGGCGAGGGAGCGGCCGTGGGGCGACGCGGACGCGCGCGGATGGTGGCAAGCGTTCGACCGGCGCCGCGAGGCCGCGGCCTCGGGGGCGGCGCCCGCTACGGCGGCGAGCACATGACGGCGCCCTCCAGGGCCCATCCGTGGCGCTCCATCTCGCGCCAGGTGGAGTCGCTCGTCGTGAAGCGGTGGTTGGAGTCGTTGCGCGGAAATCCGCGGTTGTAGGCGCGCAGCACCCGGAGGTAGCCGGGCGGGCACTCTCCACCCGCCGACACGGCCACGGCGTGGAAGCCGATCCCCTCGTAGTACCACCCGCCGGAGCGCTTCACGAGCGCGCACTCGCTGGCTTCCGCGGTGAAGAAGTGCGAGTTCGGCCCGCCCGCGGGGGCGCCGTAGAACCGGCAGACGGGTGAAGGCATGGGCATGCCGGGCGGTGGCACAAGGGTGGCCGGGGGCGTGACGTACGCGGCCTTGAACGCGAGCCCCGTTCGCCGCCACCCGGGCCCCGCGCCGCCCGCGTCGATGATCGCGATCTCCGGCTCTCCCGCCGCGATGAAGTAGTGGTCGAGGATCTCGTTGTGGAACTCCACGACGCGCGCCTCGAAACCCGCGAGCGGGAGCGGTTCGTGCACGTCCACCCGCAGCGTGTCGGCCACGCCCCCCGCCACGCCCGCCATCCGGGCGAGCCGGGCCATCGCGCCCGGGTCCGCGGGCACTCCCAGGTAGGCGTTCAGGAATGTCACGGCCCATGTCATCACGTCGTCGCGGAAGCCGGGCCGGTATTCGTGTTCCACCCCCTCGAGGGCCACGAGGTAGCGCGAGCCGCGGAAGCGGTTGAGCGCCTGCTCCATCATCCCGATGGGCGCCGTCGTGTCCGCCGTTCCCGAGATCGCGAGGTAGGGGCGGTCCACGCCCTCGGCGCCGTCCTGGTCGTCGCAGAACGACGGAAGGAACGTTTGGCCCGCGTAGGGGACGAGGCCCACGGCCGCCTTCACTCGCGGGTCGGTGACGGTGCTCCGGCAGGCCAGTCCCACGCTGGTGGTGAGCCGGGCGCCGAGGATGTTCGCCATGGCCTGACCGCCCAGGCTCGTGCCGAAGCCGCCGATGCGCTCCGGGTCGATGCCGGGGGCGAACCCGGGGTGCGCCAGGAGCGTGTCGACCATCGCCTTGAGCGAAACGGGGCGAAGGAGTTCCATCTCCACGAACTGGTCGAAGTTCGCGAGCAGGAAGGCGAGGTCGCCGACGTTCTCGATGCGGATGCGCGAAAAGCGCGGGTCGCCGTGGAAGACGGCCGCCACCATGAAGCCCTGCGCGGCGAGGTCGACCATCGCGTCGATGTAGCCCGGGCTGATGGGGCTGCCGCCCAGCCCGTGCGAGAACACGACGAGGGGAGCGGCGAACGGGCCCGGCACCGGCGGGCTCAGGTAGATGCCGAACGCTTCCAAGTACTCCGAGCGGGAGAGGAGCTTCGGCGCAGCCCCCGCGGGCTGCATGCGCGGCACGAAGTCTCCCGTTCCGGGCAGGACATAGTCGGCGTCCGCGTTCGACCGCGGCGTGGGGTGGCAGACGATCGCCACGAACGGGGCGCTACCGCCGGCGTAACGCGGATAGATCTCGCGCAGGTCCGGCACCGGCGCGTCGAAGCGCAGCGCGGTCGCCGGCGCGGAGAGGACCTGCGCGATGTACCGTCCCTGGCCGTCGCGCGGCCGGCCTTCCCAGATCTCCTCGGGCGTCGATCCGAGCGCGGCGATGGCAGCCGGATCCTGGGCAACGTTCGAGCAGGCCACCTGGAACGGGCCGGGTCCGACGGGGACAACCACCGTGTCATGGTTGATCGCGGCCGCGGGAAGGCTGAGGACGAAGGCGGCGAGGACGGTGAGCGGCAGGCGCATTGACGGGTAGAATCCCTGGTGGACGCGAATTTTCCCACGGAACCATGGACGACATCGCAAAGCTTCGCCGCATCCTGCGCGACAACCGCACGGTCGCCGTCGTCGGGCTGTCGGCCAACTGGTACCGGCCGAGCTATTTCGCGGCCAAGTACCTGCAGGAGCACGGCTACCGCGTGATCCCGGTGAATCCCGCGTACGACACCGTGCTCGGCGAGAAGTGCTACGGGTCGCTCGCCGAGATCCCCGTGAAGGTCGACATCGTCGACTGCTTCCGCCGGAGCGAGGAGATCCCCGCGCTCGCCGACGAGGCCATCGCGATCGGCGCGAAGGTGCTGTGGATGCAGCTCGGCGTGACGAGCGCGCAGGCGCGGGCCAAGGCCGAGGCCGCCGGCCTGGAGGTGGTCGAGGACCGCTGCATGAAGATCGAGCACGGCCGTCTCTTCGGGGGGCTGGGCTGGGCGGGCGTCGACACGAAGGTCATCTCGGCGAAGCGTCCCGCTTGAAGGCGCGCCACGCCGCCGCCATGCGACGGCCATAAGATAGTCCTCCCTTCGCACCACGCCGCAGAAAGGACGCCATGGAACCCTATCTCGCCTGGATCGTCGCCGGCTTCGCGCTGGTGATCATCGAGCTCATGACCGGGACGTTCTACCTGCTGGTGATCGGCGTGGGCGCCTTCGCCGGCGCGGCGGTCGCGTGGGCGGGGGGCGGCTATCCCGCGCAGGCCATCGGCGCCTGCGCCGTGGCGCTCGTGGGCGCCTGGCTCGTGAACCGGTGGCACCGCACCCGCCGGCCGGGCAGCGCCAAGGACAACTTCCTCGACCTGGGCCAGGCGGTGGTGCTCGAGTCGTGGGTCGACGCGGCCACAGGAACGGCCCGCGTGAAGTACCGGGGCTCGACGTGGGACGCGCGGGTGCCCGCCGGCGCGCGCCCCGAGCCGGGAGCAACGCTCTTCATTCACGGGCAGGACGGCAGCACGCTCCTCGTGGGCGCCGCGCCGCCGCCCAACTGACCAAACCGCCAACCTGGGAGGCCGCCATGTTCTGGAAGGTGCTCGTCGCCGCCATCGTCTCGATCGCCGCCGCATTCCTCACGCAGAGCGTCGGCTTCACCGTCGCGACGTTCCTCGTCGCGATGATCGTCGTGCTCATCGTCGAGGGAATCCGCGTGGTCCCGCAGCAGCAGGCCTGGGTGATCGAGCGCCTGGGCAAGTTCCACGAGGTGCTGCCCCCGGGCCTCAACGTGATCGTGCCCTTCATCGACCGGGTGGCCTACCGCCACTCCCTCAAGGAAGTGCCGCTCGACATCCCCGAGCAGGTCTGCATCACCAAGGACAACACCCAGCTCGCGGTGGACGGGATCATCTACTACCAGGTGTCCGACCCGAAGCTCGCCTCCTACGGCTCCTCGGACTACGTGCTCGCGATCACGCAGCTCGCGCAGACGGCCCTGCGCAGCGAGGTGGGCAAGATGGAGCTCGACAAGACCTTCGAGAGCCGCAGCGAGATCAACCACATGGTCGTCTCCGTCCTGGACGAGGCGGGGCGCACGTGGGGGATCAAGGTGCTGCGCTACGAGATCAAGAGCCTCACGCCGCCCGAGTCCATCCTTCGCGCCATGCAGGCCCAGATCACCGCCGAGCGCGAGAAGCGCGCCCTCATCGCCAAGAGCGAGGGCCAGCGCCAGCAGGAGATCAACATCGCCGACGGCGCGAAGCAGGCCAAGGTGCTGCAATCCGAGGGCGACAAGACGGCCGCGATCAACAAGGCGCAGGGCGAGGCGATGGCGCTCACGACCGTGGCCGAGGCGACGGCGAGCGCGGTGCGCCAGGTGGCCTCCGCCATCGGCGCCGAGGGCGGGATGCTCGCCGCGAACCTCAAGGTGGCGGAGAAGTACGTCGAGGCGTTCGCGGGCCTCGCGAAGACCGGCAACACGCTCATCGTGCCCGCGAACCTCACGGACGTGTCGACCTTCGTCTCGACCGCGATGACGGTGCTCGACCGGACCAAGGCATCGCTCGAGGCGCCGAAATAGCCGATGGCGGATCGCGAATTCGGCTTCGAGACGCTGGCCCTCCACGCGGGGCAGATCCCGGACCGGGAGACGGGCGCGCGCGCCGCGCCCATCTACCAGACCACGTCCTTCGTCTTCGACAGCGCCGACCACGCGGCGAGCCTCTTCAACCTCCAGACGTTCGGCAACGTCTACACGCGGCTGTCGAACCCGACGACCGCCGTGTTCGAGGAGCGCATGGCCGCCCTCGAGGGCGGGCGCGCGGCCGTGGCCACCGCTTCGGGCCAGGCGGCCGAGATGGTGGCGCTCCTCAACATCTGCCAGGCGGGCGACCACATCGTGTCGTCCTCGAAGCTCTACGGCGGCACGCACACGATGTTCGCCGTGAACTTCCCGAAGCTCGGCATCGAGGCCACGCTCGTCGATCCCGACGACCCGGAGAATTTCCGCCGCGCCATCCGTCCGAACACGAAGGCGCTCTTCTCCGAGACGCTGGGCAACCCCGCCATCAACATGGTGGACATCGCCGCAGTGGGCGCCATCGCGCGCGAGGCGGGCGTGCCCTTCGTCGTCGACAACACGGCCGCCTCGCCCTACCTTTGCCAGCCCCTGAGGCACGGCGCCGACGTGGTGGTCCACTCGGCCACCAAGTTCATCGGCGGCCACGGCACGACGATGGGCGGCGTGGTGGTCGAGAGCGGGAAGTTCCCCTGGGACAACGGCAGGTTCCCCTCGATGACCGAGCCCTCGGCCGGCTACCACGGCGTGCGCTTCCACGAGACCTTCGGCGACTTCGGCTTCACGATGAAGGCGCGAATGGAGATCCTGCGCGTCTTCGGCCCGTCGCTCTCGCCGTTCAACGCCTGGCTCCTGCTGCAGGGGCTCGAGACGCTGCCGGTGCGCATGGAGCGGCACTGCGAGAACGCGATGGGCGTGGCGAGGTACCTCGAGGGCCACGGGAAGGTCGCCTGGGTGAACTACCCGGGGCTCGAGGGCAACCGCTACCACGCCCTCACGAGGCGCTACATGCCGAAGGGCGCGGGGGCGCTGCTGTCGTTCGGCATCAAGGGCGGCTACGCGGCGGGGGTGAAGTTCATCGGGGGGCTGCAGTTCGTGAGCCACCTCGCCAACATCGGCGACGCGAAATCGCTCGTGATCCACCCCGCGTCCACGACGCACCGGCAGCTCGAGGAGGCCGACCAGGTGAAGGCGGGAGTCCCGCCGGACATGGTGCGGCTCTCCATCGGGCTCGAGACCCTCGACGACATCCTGTGGGACCTCGACCAGGCGCTCGCGCGCGCCTGACGCCCTAGCGCCTCTCGGTGTCGCCCACGGCTTCCGCGGCCTCCGCGGCCATCGCGTCGGCCGCGGTGCGGTCGATCCAGGCCGCGAAGGCGGACACGCGCGTGTAGGTCTCCCAGTCGCCCACGCTTCCCGCGATGCCGTCGCGGTTGGTGTCCTCGGTGCCCGAGGCGATGCCCGCCACGAAGATGCGGTCCCCGACCTCGAGGAAGGCCGGCGCGCCGATGTCGCCGGGGCCCAGGGCCCCCTGCAGGTCCGAGGCCTCGTCCGGCCCCTTGAGCCGCAGCCCCAGCGTGGCGGCGGTCACCCGGTCCACGGTGTTGATGGCGGCGCGGGTCTTGCCGTCGGGCTTCCCGCCCGCGGTGCCGATGCGCCCGGTGCCGCCCATTCCCACTATGCGCACCGTCTGGCCTGCCTCGTCCGGGAGCCGATAGGGGGGAGCCGTGTCGGCCCCCAGGGCCGCGGACCGCAGGAGCACGAGCGCGATGTCCGGCCCGGCGCCCGCCTTCCAGTCGGGGTGCAGGAAGACCTCCTGGATCTCGTGGGCGGCCCCGGCGACGACGAGCTTCTCCTTCGCCCGCAGGGTCGACGCGCGCCGCGCCGCGGTGAGGATCCAGCGCTCCCCGATCAGGACCCCCGCGCCTCCCGACGCGCCGAGGCTCACCGCCGCGGGGTACTTCGTGGCGAGTTCCACGTATTCCTCGTCGTCGCGGTCGGCTCGAGTGAGGACGGCGCGGGCGGGCAGGGCGGCGGCCAGGGTGGCGAGGGCCGCCATGGCGAAGGCGGCTCTCTTCATGGCGCGGCGCAGTGTAGCGCAAGGCGGCGCGCGCGGGCATTTGACAACCGCCGGACAGGCGCCCTACGATAGTTTCAAACGGGCGTTTGAATCGTGCGTTTGACCACGGTTCCGACGCCCTTCCCGCATCTCCCCGGAGCCGAGCCCGATGCCCGCGCAGCGAACTGCCCGCCGCCCCCCCGCGACGGACGCCCTGTCGCAGGACACCAAGTCCCGCATCCTGGACGCGGCGGAGTCGCTGTTCACCGAGCACGGCTTCGAGGCGACGAGCCTCAGGCAGCTCACGGCGGCCGCCGGCGTGAACCTCGCCGCCGTGAACTACCACTTCGGCTCGAAGGAGGAGCTCTTCCAGGCGGTGCTCACGCGCCGCCTCGACCCGATGAACCAGGAGCGCATCGACCTCCTCGAGCGCTACGAGCGCGAGGCGGGGGGCAAGTCCCTCACCTGCGAGAAGATCCTGTCGGCCATGCTCATCCCCGCCCTCAGGCTCTCCCGCGACGAGAAGCTCGGGGGAAAGAACTTCCTGCGGGTCCTGGGCCGGGCCTATGCCGACCCGGCGCCGTTCATCCGGCACTTCCTGTCCGAGCAGTACGCCGAGATGATCTCGCGCTTCAAGGACGCCTTCCTGAAGGCGCTGCCGCACCTCACGCGCGAGGAGCTCACCTGGCGCCTGCATTTCGTGATGGGGGCCCTGTCCTACACGCTGGCCGGCACCGACTCCCTGAAGCTGATGCTGCAGGTGATCGCGGTGGAGGAGGACAACGACGAGTTGCTGCTGCAGCGCCTGGCGCCGTTCCTCGCGGCCGGCCTCAAGGCGCCGCTGGGCGACGCGAAGAAGCTCGAGCTCGTCTCGGGCTACTAGAAGAAGCCCCCGCCAGGGGCGACGAGGGGCAACGCCACCCGCCAGGCGGGGGGATCTTTCGGGAAGGAGATTGAAAATGCTCACCATCATCCTGTCTGCCGTGGCCGTGATCGCCATCGCGTGGGCGCTCGCCTACCACCGCGCCAACGCGCTGGCCTGGTCCGTCGCGCTCGCGGCGGGCGCGGCCGCACTCACGCTCCTTGTGCTTGCCCCGGCGGCGCTCGTGGCCGCGGCCTGGGCCGCGGTGGCGCTCTTCGCGGCATTCTCGGTCGTGAAGCCGCTCCGGCGCGCGGCCGTGACGGCGCCGCTCTTCGGCGTCTTCAAGAAGGTGCTGCCGGCGATGTCCGACACCGAGCGCGAGGCCCTCGAGGCCGGCAGCGTCTGGTGGGACGCGGACCTCTTCTCGGGCAATCCCGACTGGAAGAAGCTCCTCGCCTACCCGCAGTCGAGGCTCACGCCGGAGGAGCAGGCGTTCGTCGACGGTCCCGTCGAGGCGGTCTGCGCCATGCTGGACGAGTGGGACATCAACCACGAGCGAATGGACCTCCCGCCCGAGGTCTGGAAGTTCCTGCGCGACAAGGGCTTCCTGGGGATCATCATCCCGAAGTCCTTCGGCGGCCTCGGCTTCTCCGCGTTCGCGCACTCGGAGATCGTGACCAAGATCGCGACGCGCAGCGGGGCGGCCGCCGTCACCGTCATGGTGCCCAACTCGCTGGGCCCGGCCGAGCTCCTGATGCACTACGGCACGCAGGCGCAGAAGGACCACTACCTGCCGCGCCTCGCGAAGGGGCAGGAGATTCCCTGCTTCGCGCTCACCAACCCCGAGGCGGGCTCCGACGCCGCCTCGATCCCCGACCTCGGCATCGTGTGCAGGGGCACGCACGAGGGCCGGGAGGTGCTCGGCATCCGCGTGACCTGGGAGAAGCGCTACATCACGCTCGCACCGGTCGCGACGCTCCTCGGCCTCGCCTTCCAGCTCCACGACCCGGACAGGCTCCTCGGCGGCGAGGAGGACATCGGCATCACGCTCGCGCTCATTCCCACCTCGCATCCCGGCGTGAACCGCGGCCGGCGCCACAACCCGCTCGGCTGCGCCTTCATGAACGGCCCAACCACGGGCAAGGACGTGTTCATCCCCATGGACTGGGTGATCGGCGGGCAGGCGCAGGTCGGCAACGGCTGGCGCATGCTGATGGAGTGCCTTGCCGCGGGTCGGTCGATCTCGCTGCCGTCGATGTCGATGGCCGCGGGAAAGGTCGGGTCGCGGGCCAGCGGCGCGTACGCGCGCATCCGCTCGCAGTTCAAGACGCCCATCGGCAACTTCGAGGGCATCCAGGAGCCCCTCGCGCGGATCGGCGGCTCGACCTACCTCATGGACGGAATGCGCCGCATGACGATGGCGGCGCTCGACATGGGCGAGAAGCCCTCCGTCATCTCCGCCATCTGCAAGTACCACATGACGGAGCGCATGCGCTCGGTCATCAACGACGCCATGGACATCCACGGCGGCAAGGGCATCTGCATGGGCCCGGGCAACTACCTCGGCCGCGCCTACCAGACGGTGCCCATCGCGATCACGGTGGAGGGCGCCAACATCCTCACGCGCTCGCTCATCATCTTCGGGCAGGGCGCCATCCGCTGCCACCCGTGGGTGCTCAAGGAGATGACGGCCGTGCGCAAGGACGACCTGGCCGCCTTCGACGAGGCGTTCTGGGCGCACGTCGCCTTCACCATCTCGAACGGCGCCCGCTCGCTGTGGCTCGGCCTCACCGGCGGCAAGGGCATCTCGGTGCCCGGCTCGGCGCGCACGGCGCGCTACCTGCAGATCCTCACGCGCTTCTCGTCGGCCTTCGCGATGCTCGCCGACATGTCGATGTTCGTGATCGGCGGCAGCCTCAAGAGGAAGGAGATGCTCTCGGCCCGCCTCGGCGACATCCTGTCGCACCTCTACATGATGTCGGCCACGGTGAAGCGCTTCCACGACGACGGGTGCCCCGAGGAGGACGTGCCGCTGCTCACGTGGGCGATGTACGACAGCTCCTTCAAGCTCCAGGTCGCGATGGACGGCGTTCTCGCGAATTTCCCGAGCCGCCCCGTCGCGCGGCTCATGCGGCGGTTCATATTCCCCAAGGGGCTCACCCTCACCGCCCCCCACGACGCGTGGAACGTCCGGGTCGCGAGGCTCATGATCGAGCCGGGGCCCACGCGCGAGCGCCTCACGGCCGGCATGTACCTGCCGCGCAGGGAGGACGACGTCATCGGCCGCCTCGAGTTCGCGATGGAGGCCGTCATCGAGGCCGAGCCGATCGAGGCCAGGATCCGCGCCGCGCAGAAGGATGGAAGGCTCGCGCAGCGCACGGCCGCGGAGCGCCGCGACGCGGCCGTCAAGGAAGGCATCATCACTCGCGCGGAGCTCGAGAAGCTCGTCCGCACCGACCGCCTGCGGCGCGAGGTCATCATGGTCGACGACTTCCCCAACGACCTGAGCCGCCAACCCAACCGGGAGAGCATGCAATGGCCACGCGCCGCGTCCATGTAGTCGACGGGGCACGCACCCCGTTCCTCAAGGCGAAGAAGGGCCTGGGGCCCTTCACCGGCTCCGACCTCGCCGTCGCGTGCGGCCGGCCGCTCCTCAACCGGCAGCCGTTCGACGCGACGGCGTTCGACGAGGTGATCGTGGGCGCCGCGATGCCGTCCGCCGACGAGGCCAACATCGGGCGCGTGGTGTCGCTGCGGCTGGGCTGCGGCGAGAAGGTCCCCGCCTGGACCGTGATGCGAAACTGCGCCTCCGGCATGCAGGCGCTCGACACCGCGTATCTCAACATCCAGGCCGGCCGCTCGAGCCTCGTGCTCGCCGGCGGCACGGACGCCATGAGCCATGCGCCCCTCATGTACGGTCCGGCGATGGTCAACTGGCTCGCCGACTGGTACGCCGCCAGGTCCCTCGGGCAGAAGGCGGCCACGGCCGCGAGGTTCCGGCTCGCCAACCTCGCGCCGGTCATCGCGATCCTGTGCGGCCTCACCGACCCGGTGGTCAAGCTCTCGATGGGCTCGACGGCGGAGATCGTGGCGAAGCGCTTCGGCATCACGCGGCAGATGATGGACGAGTTCGCGGTGGAGTCGCACCGTCGCGTGGCCTTCGGGCAGGACAACGGCCACTACGCCGAGGTCGAGCCCATATACGGCCACGACGGCAAGGTCTACGACAAGGACGACGGCGTGCGCCGGGACTCGAGCGTCGAGAAGCTCGCGAAGCTGAAGCCGGTCTTCGACCGCACGTACGGCAACGTGACGCCGGGCAACAGCTCGCAGATCACGGACGGCGCGGCGATGCTCATCCTCGCGGCCGAGGAGGTCGTGGACGAGTACGGCCTGCAGTCCCTCGGGCGCATCGTGGACGCAAACTGGGGGGCGCTCGACCCGGCCGAGATGGGCCTGGGGCCGGTGCACGCCATCACGCCCATGATGAAGAGGAACCGGCTCACCTGGGACGACGTCGACGCCGTCGAGATCAACGAGGCCTTCGCGGCGCAGGTGCTCGGCTGCGTGGCGGCCTGGGAGAGCGACGAGTACTGCAAGACGCACTTCGGCCTGGACCGCGCCTTCGGCCCGCTGGACCGCGGCAAGATCAACGTGGACGGCGGCGCCATCGCCATCGGGCACCCCATCGGCGCCTCGGGAGCGCGAGTCGTGCTGCACGCGCTCAAGGTGCTCGAGCGCACGGGAGGGCGGCGCGCCGTCGCGTCGCTCTGCATCGGCGGCGGGCAGGGCGGCGCGGTGCTCCTCGAACGGCCCTAGCCGGACAAAGAAGAACATGGACCTCAAACACTGGAAGCTCGAAGTCGACTCCGCGAACCTCGCGTGGCTGTGGTTCGACCGCGCGGGCACGGCGACCAACACGTTCTCGACCGAGGTGCTCGAGGAGCTCGGGCTCATCGCGGACCACCTCGCGGCCATGCCGCCCAAGGGGCTCGCGATCCTCTCGGCCAAGGACAACGGCTTCGCCGCCGGCGCCGACATCGACGAGTTCACCACCATCTCGAGCGCCGAGCAGGCGATGGCGTTCACGACGCTCGGCAACGTGGTCTTCG
>JBBIJT010000101.1:0-13157 GCA_037445795.1 Betaproteobacteria bacterium
ACGAGCCTCGCGTAGCGCTCGAGGAAGCGGCCCTCGCTCACGTAGTCCGCCTCCTGCGCGAGCTGGCGCTTGGCCTCGGCCGCCATGCCACCCACGTCGATGCCCAGCGGCAGCAAGTTGAAGAGCCGAAGCAGCACGGCCACGTTGTCCACGTCGCTCGCGATGGAGCGGGCCACGCCGGGGTACTGGATCTTCAGGGCGAGGTCGCGGCCGTTTCTCGCCGTGGCGCGGTGCACCTGCCCGATGGAGGCGGCGGCGATGGGCTCCCAGTCGAACTGCGAGAACCGGTTCTCCCAGCCCTTCCCGTACTCGCGGCCGAGCACGCGGCGCACCTGCTGCGGCGGCATGGGCGCCGCCTGGGAACGCAGCACGGCGAGTGCCTGGGCGAACTCCGGCGGCAGGACATCCTCGCCCTGCAGGGACACGAGCTGGCCGATCTTCATGGCCGCGCCGCGCAGGCGGGCGAGGCGCGCGGCCAGGCGCCTGGCGTTGGGGGCGGAGAGAAGCGCCGTGCCGAACTCGGCCGCCTCCCCTCGCGCGATGCGGCGGATGCCCTCGGCCGCGGCGCCCATGGCGAGCTCGCCCGCCGCAACCCCGATGCGGGCGAGGCGCTCGAGCCGGGACTGCGGGATCGGCGCGGGAGGCGGCTTTCGCGTCATGGGCGCCAGTATCACCCCACGGCGAAGCCGCGCAGCCCCGCGCTGGCCGTCGCGATTACGGCGCCTTCGACCAGGTCGCGTCGGGATCGAAGCTCGTCATGCGTGACGCGATGGCTTCGGTCTCCCGGCCGAGGTTCTTCTGGTACACGACGCCATCGTGGTTCACGATGAACGTCATCACGCCCGAGGCGCCCCAGCGGGCGGGATAGGCGACCAGCCCGAAGCCGCCGATCATCCTGCCCTTGACGACGTAGTCGTAGGCCCCGCCGGGCGCGTCGCTGCCCTGCGCGGTCAGGATCCGGTAGTGGTAGCCGTGGTAGGGCTGGCCCGCGTAGCCCTCCTGCTTCGCCTTCGCGCTGATCGGGCCGAGCGGGCTTTGCGGCTCCCCTTCCTTCGTGGGCCAGTACAGGCCGTCCTTCTTGCCGGGCGCGCTCACGAACTTCATGGCGTACTCGTGCAGGCCGCCGACGTTGCCGGCGGTCAGGGCGTATTCGCGCTGCGCATCGACGTACGCGAGGCATACCTGGATGGCCGAAAGCTCGTTGCGGCCGATGCGCCGGTTGAGGATCTCCTCGGCTCCCGACTTGGCGTCGAAGCGCCATTGGCCGTCGCGCTTCACGATCGGGAACGGGAAGGGCCACTCCTTTTCCCCGATGAGCAGGGTGGCCTTCGAATCGCCATCGCGCTCGATCCTCGAGAGCTTTCCGTAGGCGGCGACGAAGCGCTCGCGGCCGAGCCGGTCGGCCACGGGATCCCCCGAGAGGATCAGCTTGCCGCTGCCCGGGCCCAGGATCTGGTGGATGCGCATCGCGTCGGTGCCGGTCATCGCCGCGAGCAGCGCTGCGCTCGCAGCCTCCGGGGTCTCGAAAGCCGGCTGGACGTGCTCGTGCGAGCGGATCCTCGACGGCTCGGCCGCGAGGGCGAGCGGTGCGGAAGCACCGGCCAAGGTGATGAGCGAGGCCGCGAGCAAGGCGGGCAGCGCGAGATTGCGGGTCATCGTGTCCCCCTGCTCAGTGTTCTTGGGTGCCGCCGCCGCGAGGCGCGGGAGCGCGCGGAGCCGGAGCGGGCGCGGCCGGACGGCCGGACGGGCTCGAGGGTGCGGGGGCGTTCGGCCGGACGGCGTGGCCCTGGGGAACCGTGCCGCCCGGCGACTGGCGGCTCTGCATCCCGCGCTGCGCGTTCGCCTGGGCTTGCTGCCGCGATACGCCGGGGTCGAACGTCGGCGCGGACGGGTGCACCGGCATCCTCGTGACGGGTTGCGCCTGTTGCGTCGGGTGCGCCACGTTGGGGGCGGGGCGCGCCGATGGCGCCGGGCGCGCCGGGGGCGCCGCGTTGCGCTCGGGCCGGAAGAAGCCCGCGCCGGGCTGCCCGCCCTCGGGAACCTGCGGCGCGCGGTCGAACCCGCGGAAATTCTGGCGCGAGCGCACCGCGCCCGGGTCGACGCGATTGAAGCGCTCGTGCGTCGCCGCGTCGGGATAGGCCACTCCGCGCCGGTGCCCGGGCGAGTGTTGCCACGGCTGGCCCGGTGGGGGCGGAGGCCTTCCGCCCGGGCGGTTCCAGAATCGATTGTCCTGGACGTGCAGGTTGATGCGATGGCCGCGCCAGTCCGGATGGGCCCATCCCCAGTGATGGTAGCCGGTCGCCCACGCCGCGCCGAAGAAGATTCCGGCCCCGATGTACACCCCGGCCGGATAGCCATACGCCGGCCCCGGATACCAGAACCATGGCGGGTACGCGGGCGCCCACCAGGGCCCGTAGACCACCCACGGATCGTAGACCGGCACGTAGACGACCTGCGGCTGCGCCGGCTCGATGATGATCACGCCGCCCTGGTCGCTCACCGCCTGCTGCGGTGTCGACTGCAGGTTGCCGGCCGCCGCCGCCCGCTGCCGCAAAGCCTGCACGGTGTTCATCACGCCCTGCTCGTCCGCGAGGAACGCGTCGCCGAGCCGCTGCGTCCATTCGAGCTTGTCGCTCATCATCTGCAGCACCTGCGGAAACGCCGCCAGCGACTTGACGCTGGGATCCCACGACTGCCCGGACAGGGCCTGGTCCAGGGAGTCCCCGACGAGACCCGGATTCTGCTGCAGGAAGCGCTCGGCCTGCACGACTTCCAGGGGGTACGTCGACGCAATCAGGATCTGCGAAAGGAGCTGGTCCGGGTAAAGCGCGATGGGCGCGAGCAATTGGTCCAGCTCGTCCTGGCGGCTCGACTGCCCCGGCGCCGGCTGCGCGCCGACGGGCACGACGCCGAGGAGGACCGACGCCAGGACTCCGAAAAGGAAGGCCCGCATCCGGCCCGTCGTCCCGAGCACCCGCTTCGAAGACGCGCTCATCCGGTTCCCCTCACGGCACCGCCCTACCGGCGACTGCCAATCGCAAGTTGGACTGCTTTCATGCTTCGCCGTTCCCGGAACGGGCGCGTGATCCCGGTCAAACAGGGCGATTTCTTCCTGCCGGATCGCCCTGGGGGGCCTGTGTCTAGCGATTCGATTCGGTGCCGGCCTGCCCCAGGACAATACCTTGGCCCCGGCTTCGCGCTAGATTGGTCCGCAGGACGGCTTCCTGGCGGAGGCGACCATGCGATTCGAGGCATTCTCCTTCGGCTCCATCCGCATCGACGGCGCGACCTACGAGAAGGACGTCGTCATCGATCGAGGCAAGGTCCGCAAGCGCGACAAGAAGGCATCCAAGGCCTTCCGCGCCGCCTACGGCCACACGCCCCTGTCGATCGAGGAGGACATTCCCTGGAAGTGCCGCCGGCTCGTCATCGGCACGGGCGGCGGGGCGCTACCCGTCATGGACGCGGTGAAGGACGAGGCAAAGCGCCGCGGGGTGAAGCTCCTCATCCTCCCCACGACCCAGGCGATCGCCGAGCTGGAAAGGCACCCCGGCGACACCAACGCGATCCTGCACCTGACCTGCTGACGCAGCGGATCTTTCATGATTCCCGTACACGAGCTGCTCGCACGCATCCGCTGGGACCCCGCGTTCGGGCGGGGCCGGTGGGAGATCGGCTACGTGGACCACGCGCGGCCCGATCTCGTGCGCGTTCCGGTCGGGGAGATGCGCACGGAGCCCGGCGTCACCTTCGCCTTCGACGTCATCGACGAGGTGGGAGCCGCCCACAGCATCCCCTACCATCGCGTTCGCGAGGTGTGGCAGGACGGCAAGCACGTCTGGTCGCGGCCGGCTTCCGCGGTGCACAAGGGACATTAGGAACGGCGAACCGCGGTCCCCGGTCGCCGGCGCAGGGCACTATGATGGCGGACGCTACGTTCCGCGCCCCATGTCCCCCTCGCACCCGCTGGACAAGACCATCGTGCTCCTGTCGCTCGCCGCCTTCGCGAGCGCGTCCTCGATGCGGGTGATGGACGCCCTGCTCGTTCGCCTCGCCGGCGAGTACGGGATCGGCCTCGCCTCGGCCTCGAACGCGGTCACCGTGTTCGCCATCCTCTACGGGACGCTGCAGCTCGTGATGGGGCCGCTGGGCGACCGGCACGGCAAGCTTCGCGTCATCGCGGCGGCCTGCGGCGCGGCGGCGATCTCGAGCCTCGCCTGCGCGTTGGCGCCCTCCTACGCCACCCTCCTCCTCGCGCGCGCCGCGACGGGCGCGAGCTGCGCCTGCATCATTCCCCTCTCGATGGCCTGGGTCGGGGATACCACGCCGTACGAGACGCGCCAGGGCGTGCTGGCGCGGTTTCTCCTCGGGCAGATCATCGGGCTCTCGGCCGGCGCCGCGCTCGGCGGCTTCGCCGCGGAAAGCGCCTGGTGGCAATGGCCCTTCGCGGCTCTGGCGGCGTGGTTCCTCGTCGTCGGCGCGTTCCTCGGCCGGGCGGCCTGGCGGCAACCGTCGGGTGCGCACGAAACGGGCGGCAACCTGCTCGCGAACCTGCTGGAGGTGCTGCGCACGCCGGGCGTCCCCCGGGTGGTGATCACCGTCTTCCTAGAGGGCGTCGTTCTGCTGGGCGGGCTCGCCTTCGTTGCCACCCACCTGAACCAGGTGCGCGGCGCTTCCATGCCCGTGGCCGGCGCCATGTTCATCGCCGTGAGCGCGGGCGGCGTGGTCTTCGCGATCTTCGCGCGCCGCATCGTCCCCGTGCTGGGCGAGGCACGGCTGGCCGCGGCGGGCACCGTCGTCATCGCCCTGTCGGTGCTGGGCATCGCGTGGGCACCGTCGCTGGCGGCGGCGCCGGTGACCTGCTTCGGCGCGGGGCTGGGCTTCTACATGCTGCACAACACGCTGCAGACCAACGCCACGCAGATGGCGCCCACGCGACGGGGGTCGGCCGTGGCCCTCTTCGCCTCGCTCTTCTTCCTGGGGCAGTCGGTGGGCGTCGCGCTGGCGGGGCGGCTCGCGGAGGCGATCGGCACGGCCGGGACGCTCACGATTTCCGCGATGGCGATGCTCCCGGTGGGGATCGGGTATGCGTTCGTGCGGGCGCGGCGCGCAGGCCCGGCGGGTTCGCCGCGGTGACGCCGGCAGCGGACGGAACAGGCCCTGGACTAACGAGGCTTGGCGCCGAGCTCGCCGCGGCGGTGCGCCTCCGAGAAGACCTCCCACTGCTCCTGCGTCGTCCGGGTCATCTGCACGGCGGCATCCAGCACCTCCGCGAACCACTGGTCCTTCCCCGCGAAGGCGATCAGTTCGTCCGCCGTGCTTGAGCCCGAGCGGCCCGAGGCGCGCAGCTGGTCCCATGCGAGGACTCGCGCCATGGTGTCGCCGACCTCCTTGAGGCGATCGAGGTTCTTTCCCCACTCGCCGATCGCCACCCGGTCCTCCGAGGGCTGCAGGCCCTTGAGGATGCAGGGCTTGCCGTCGAGCTCCACCGCCTGCAGGAACGCGTGGTCCACCGCCTGCATGCGCTTCTGCACCGTCACCACGCGCGCCGACTCGGTCTTCCACGCGGGCTGCCTGATGCCAAGCCGCTCGAGATGGGGAACCATGGCCGAGGGCTTCGCTTCCTTGATGTCGATGAAGTAGTTGCCGTCGGGCGAGCCCTTGCCCTCCGCGAGGACGACGAAGCGGTCGACGCCGAGGCTGCCGGTGCCCGCGATGCGGCGGGCGACGTCCAGCACCTCGTAGAACCGCGGATCGGGCTGCGTGGCCGCGAAACGGACCATGAAGTCGGTGACCCGCCGCCTCTGGTCCTCGGAGGCCGGCAGCGCCTTGATGCCGTCGGCCTTGAGCGCGCGATGCCGCCCCTTCCGGACCGTGCGCTTGTCGAGGAAGGAGGGGCGCTCGCGAAGGTGGAGGTTTTTCAGCAGGGCGCTCACGAGGCCGATGGAGGTCTCCTCCTCCACCCACAGGGGCTTGCCCCCGACGACGCCTGCCCGGTACGCGTCGATGCAGCTGCGGCTCACGGCGAGCGCCTCGGCGCGCGTGGTGCGCATCGCGTCGGCCCCGCTCATGAGGCTCGTGAGGAGGCGCACGATGTCCCACGTCGCCGGAGCGAGGGCCGCCTCGTCGAAGTCGTTCACGTCGAAGTAGACGAGCCGGTTGTCGCCCTTGTAGCTGCCGTAGTTCTCGAAGTGCAGGTCGCCGCAGCACCATGCCAGCGGCGCGGACTTGAACGCGCCCGCCTTGGGCAAGGCCTCGTAGAAGAGGTGGCAGGCCCCGCGCAGGAAGATGAAGGGGGTCTGCGCCATCTTCGCGTACTTCATGGCGAGGCGCTCCGGTTCCCGGCCCTTGTTGTGGGCCTGGACCTTCGCGACGACGTCGGTGGCGCCGGCGGACCGCGATGCCATCACCGTGCGCTTCCCGCGTCGGGACGCGGCTGCCCGGCCGGCGGGGGCTTCACCTCGCGCACGTCGTGCACCTCGACCTTGCCGGCGAGCTCGGAGCGGGCGATCGCCTCGCGGACGGACCGGCCGATGACCGCGACGATCTGGCGCGCGATGAATTCCTTGCCGATGCCCTCGATGAGGTCCGAGGACCCGGACCCGGGGTTCGCGAGCTTCTGGCTGTCGAAGCGGTCCTGCCGGTCGAGCACCGCGAGGGTCTTCGGGTCGAGGATCCAGATCGTGAGGTAGGAGTACGGCGCGACGTAGATCACCGAGCGGGCATACTTGCCTTCCGGCGTGAGCGCGTCGTCGCCCTGCATCGAGTCGACGTAGGCCGGCAGGTCGAGGAACATCGAGAGCCCGCGGTTCATCGGGTGCACCGACAGGCCCATGCCCTGGAGCCGGTCCGCGAGGCCGCTGTTGTCGAACGTCTTGTAGGCCGGCGTGGCCACGACGATGCGGTCCCATTCCGCCCGCTGCGGCATCTTCCCCAGCGCCTCGACCACCTTCTCGATCGCGTAATCGTCGCGCTTCGACGCGGATACGGTCTCCAGCCGCGCCGCGGGGAGGGACAGGTAGACACGCTTCGCGTCGGGCTGGCGCTCCTCCATCTCCCTGTCCAGCGCGACGAGGACGATGCGGTTGAGCACGTCCTCGGAAGCTTCCCGCGAGCGGCGGCTGTAGTTGTCCAGCAGGGTGCCCGTCTTCTTTTGCTCGATGGCCACGGTGAAGCGGGCGCCGACGGCGGCAACGAGCGCGATGGCACGGGGCTTCGCGGCGGGCGAGGCCGCTTCTTCGGCACGCGCGGAGGGCATCGCCAGGACGAGCGCCCCGATCGCAAGGGTCGGCACGAGCCAGTTCTTCATGGGATTCCCGTGAGTGACGAGGGATCCGCGAAGGCGGTATGCAACCGACTATACGCGCGTGGCGCCGGCGCGTCGTCGCCACCGAGGGAGGCGCGACGGCTGGGACCCTGCCTTCATCCGGAAAGTAGTCAGCGCCCCAGCGCCTGCGCCACGAGGCGCACGAAGCCCGCGGCGTGCGCGCCGTCCATCCAGCGCGTCACGACCACTGCCTCGTTGTCCGGGTCGATCCACGCCTGGTGGCCGCCCGCGCCGAACATGAACCAGCTCGCGCGCGAGGCGTCGGCGAACATCCGCCCGTCGCGGTTGAGCCAGGTGAGCCAGCCGTAGAACGGCGCCACCGCGCAGGGCGATCGCATGCGCTCGACCCACTCGCGCGGAACGAGCTGCCGGCCCTGGTGCACGCCACCGTCGAGCAGGAGCTGCCCGATGCGGGCCTGGTCGCGCGCGCTGATCGACACGCCGCCGCCCCAGTGCGTGCCGCCCGGGACCGACTGCGTGCGGCGGCCGTCGATCTCGACCCAGGCGTCGTCGTAGCCCTCCCAGCGGAAATCGCGGCCGCCTCCGATCGGCCCGAGCACGGCCTCGAGGAACACCTCGGGAAGCGGGCGCCGGAAGACGCGAAGCAGCGCGAGCGAGAGCTGGTTGATGCGGACGTCGTTGTATTCCCAGTAGGTGCCGGGCGCTCGCAGGGGGCGGGGATCCCCCTTCTTTCCCGCGGGCGGCTTCGGGTCGTAGGAGACGCGCCGGTAGTGCTCCACCTGGTCGGGCATGCCGAGGCACACGCCCTGCCATTCGCTCGTCTGCGTGAGCAGGTGCTCCCACGTGATCGCGCGGTTGTGCGCCGAGTCGAAGCCGATGCCCGGGAGGCGGTCGCTCACGCGCTCGCCGGGATCGAGGAGGCCGCGGGAATGGGCGATGCCGGCGAGGAGCGCAAGGTAGGTCTTGGCGACGCTGAAGGTCTGGTCCGCGCGGTCGGGCTCGCCCCATGCCGCGACTTCCTCACCCCGCACGAGAATCACACCGGAAACGCCGCCGCGGTGATGCACGGGCCCTCGCAGGCGGTTGAATGGTGGCGGGTCGTCGTGGTGGACGCCCCAATGGCCGGGGTCAGCGGCCGGGTCGCGGGGCCACGGAATTTCGTGGGCTTCGGAGAAGGCGATGGCTTCAGTGAACTCGTCCATGGCGAACATGATAGTCAACGAAGCCGCCGAGCGCAGTCAGGCGCCGGGCACTAGAATGTCGACCCCTTCGTCCCCACCTGCCTTTTCGTGGCCGCCCCCTTTCCCTTCGACAACTCCTACGCCCGCAACCTCGAGGGCTTCTACGTGCCGTGGAAGCCCACGGCAGCCCCGGCGCCCAAGCTCCTGTTCCTGAACCTCGCGCTGGCGGAGGAACTCGGGATCGATCCCGCGCCACTCGACGGCCCCGAGGGCGCCGCCCTGTTCGCCGGCAACGCTATTCCCGACGGGGCGGAACCCATCGCGCAGGCCTATGCGGGCCACCAGTTCGGCTCGTTCTCGCCGCAGCTCGGTGACGGGCGTGCCCTTCTGCTGGGCGAGGTGATCGACCGGCACGGGCGCCGTCGCGACATCGCCTTCAAGGGCTCGGGACGCACGCCCTTTGCGCGGAACGGCGACGGCAAGGCCGCGTTGGGACCGATGCTTCGCGAGGTGCTGGTCGGGGAGGCCATGCACGCGCTGGGTATTCCCACCACGCGCGCACTCGCTGTCGCGGCAACGGGCGAGCCGGTCCAGCGCGAGACCACGCTGCCGGGCGCCGTGCTCACGCGCGTGGCGGCGAGCCACATCCGCGTCGGCACGTTCGAGTTCTTCGCCGCCCGCGGCGAGACGGAACAGGTGCGGAAGCTCGCCGACTACACGATCGCGCGGCACGATCCGGACATCGCCGACGAGCCGCAGCCCTACCTCGCCCTGCTCGAGGCCGTGGCGACGCGCCAGGCCGCCCTCGTCGCGCAGTGGATGAACGTCGGCTTCATCCACGGCGTGATGAACACGGACAACATGGCGCTCTCGGGGCAGACGATCGACTTCGGGCCCTGCGCGTTCATGGAGGCCTACGACCCCGCGACGGTGTTCAGCTCCATCGACCACCACGGTCGCTATGCCTTCGGCAACCAGCCTCCCATCGCGCAGTGGAACCTGGCTCGGCTGGCCGAGGCGCTGTTACCCCTCATCTCCGAGGACGCCGACCAGGCCGCAACGCTTGCCATGGAAGTGTTGGACGCGTTCCCGGCGCAGTACCAGTGGTACCTGCTTCGCGGGCAGCGCGAAAAGCTGGGTCTTCGCCGTGACGAACCCGACGACGAGGCACTCGCGGAGATCTGGCTCTCGTTGCTGCAGGCCGCGCGCGTGGACTTCACGCTCGGCTGGCGGCGGTTGGCCGATGCCGCGGCGGGAGACGAGGCGCCGCTTCGGGCGCTGTTCACCGATGCGCGGGCGCTGGACGAGTGGCTGCCGAAATGGCGGCAACGCTGCGCCAGCGAGGATCGCGCCGAGGGGAAGGCCCCTGCCGTGGCGGGAACCGAGCGGGCCGAACGCGTGCGCCGCGTGAGCCCCTGGATCATCCCCCGCAACCATCGCGTGGAAGAGGCGCTGGCCGCCGCGTCGAACGATGGCGACCTTGCGCCCTTCGAGCGCTTGCTGCACGCCCTGAGGCGGCCGTACGACGAGGCTCCCGAGCTGGCGACGTACGCCGAGCCGGCGCCGGCTGCCGTGACGGCCTGCTACCAGACCTTCTGCGGGACCTGATCGAACTTCGTCCACTCTCCGTCGGGAGAAGGACGGGGGCTAGGGTCGGCTACTTGTAGAACGCCTCGACCGTGCCCTTGAGCTTGATGAGCAGCGGCTGGCCGTGGCGGTCCACCTTCTTGCCCACCGCCACCTTGACCCAGCCTTCGCTGACGCAGTACTCCTCCACGTCGTGGCGTTCGTTGCCGTTGAGCCGGATGCCGATGTCGTGCTCGAGCACGGCGGCGACGTGGAAGGGGCTTTTCGGATTCACGGCCAGGCGGTCGGGCAAGGGCGGGCGCAGCGGTTCGGTTTCCATGGTTCGCTCGGGATTCGCGGATACGGCGAATCTAGCGCATTTCTCCGGATGCTGATTCGGGACCCCACGTTCGCCGCAGGTGTAGAGTGCCGCCATCCAGGCCCACCTTGCCGGGTCGGCTCGCCTCGCACGACCTTCCAACTAGGAATTCGATGGCCTTCACGACGGGATCCCCCGGCCACTCGCCCCAGGTCACGATCGCGCTGGCCACCTATGGCCGCCCCGATGCGCTGGCCTGCGCCGTGCGCTCCGTGCTGCTGCAGACGTTCGGTGACTGGCGGCTGCTGGTGCTGGGCGATGCCTGCGGGCAGGACACGGCCGATGCGGTGGAGCCCTTCCTTCGCGATCCGCGGGTGCGCTACGTCAACCTGCCGTTTCGCTGCGGCGAGCAGGCGCTGCCCAATTCGGCGGTGATGGCGGTGGCCCCGAGCGAATACATCGCCTTCCTGAACCACGACGACCTCTGGCTGCCGGACCACCTCGAAACGGCGCTCGGTGCCCTTCGCGAGTCGCAAGACGACTTCTTCCTGGGACGGTCCGCGTGGACGTGGGGCGCGCGCGCGGAGCAGCCGGCGCTCGCCGATTTCGTCGGCGTCTCGCCCTTCCCGTGCAAGCTGCCCGAGGTCTTCCAGGCGGGCGTCCACTACATCGAGCCGGTGAGCGCATGGGTGATCCATCGCTCGCTCGCGAGCCGGGTTGGGCCCTGGCATCGCGCCGCCGGTCTCTACCGGACGCCGATCCAGGATTGGGTGCTGCGCGCGTGGCGGGCCGGGGCCCGGCTGGTCGGCGCCGAGAACGTGACCAGCCTGAAATTCGAGACCCATTGGTCGCGAGCCGCGCCGGAGCGGCGCTACGACATGCCTGCGGCGCTGCAGGCCTCGACGGTGGAGCGGATGGAGCAACCGGAACCGCTGCTGCAACTGCGAAGCGAGCTGTCCGCGCTGGCGCGGCGACCGGATGCCGTGGGTGAAGGCATGGCGATGGAGATGGTCTCGGAGGTCGAGCCGGAGCATCGCGGCATCGCCCGGGCCCTTCTTACGCCGTGGGCAGCGGATTTCTATCGGCAGACCGGCCTGGATTCCTATGCCTGGTTCTGCGCGGAAGTCGGGCAGGCGCGAGGTTGGCGGTGGCGCTGGGCGCTGCGGCTGCGCACCGGCGAAGGGGACCTCGCGCCTCCTTCCCTGGAGCAGGTGGTCGCGCACCTGCGGAAGTCGATCGGCGAGGCGGAAGGCGATGCGCCCCGCGCCTGACCTGGAAGGCCTTCGGCGCTGGCTGGAGGAGCGCCGGCAGGCGAGCGAGCTGTCGGTGCGGCCCATCCCCTTCGGCGAGTGCGAGCGCTGGAGTTTCCGGGAAGGATGCCTGCGGCACGAAACGGGACGGTTCTTCTCCGTCACTGGCGTTACGTGCCTCGAAGGCCCGGCCCATCTCAAGGGGCTCACGCAGCCGATGATCGACCAGCCCGAGCTGGGCATCCTCGGCTTCGTGGTCAGGCGCACGTCCGCGGGTTGGCAGTGGCTGCTGCAGGCCAAGACGGAGCCGGGCACCGTGGGCGGCACCCAGATCGGCCCCTCGGTCCAGGCCACCCGAAGCAACTACACCCGCGTGCATGGCGGAAGGCCCACGCGCATGCTGGAGCTGTTCACGGCAGGGGCCGCGCGATCGCGTCCGATCACCGACGTCGAGCAGTCCGAGCAGGGCGACCGGTTCCTCGGCAAGTACAACCGCAACGTGGTGGTCGAGGTCGATCCGGACGGGCTGTCGCTCGACGAGCCGGGCTGGCGATGGTCCTCGGCGGCGGAGGTGCGCGCCGCGCTGCACTCGAACTTCCTGGTGAACACCGACGCGCGTTCCGTGCTGGTGTCCGCCGACTGGCGCCTGCTTGCCGATCCCGGGCAGCCTGGTCCCTTCGCGCGTTGGCGCGACGGTGAAGGGCTCGGTGCCCGCCTTTGCGAGTCGCTCGCCTGCGAGGGCGAGCAGGACGCGCTCGCCGCCCTGGAACTGCTGGAGCGATGCCGGAAGCGCACGCCGGTGCGCCTGGCCCGGGTGCGGCTCGAGGCGCTGCCGGGGTGGACCGTCGACGAGGGGACCATCCACGCGCAGGCGGCAGGCCGCGATCCCCGGGTCCAGGCCTTCGCCGTGCGGACCCACGACCGCGAGGTGCCCGCCTGGTGCCAGCCCCTGCTGACCAATGCCCTCGAGGGGCGCGTGGCGCTGCTCTGCGCGCAGCGGGACGGCGTGCTGAAGTTCCTGCTCAACGCGAGCTGCGAGCTGGGACTGGCGGAAGGCGCGCAGTTCGCCCCGTCGTGGGTGAGCGGCATCGGCCACGGCAACCCGGAAGGCGTCGCGGCCCTCATCGACGACCCGGCATCGCGCACGCACGCGAGTGTCAGGCAGTCGGACGAGGGCGGGCGCTTCATGAATTCGATCGCACGCTACGAATTGATCGAGATCGACCCCGGGGCCGCGCGGGAGGTGTCCGGGGACGTCGCGTGGGTCGGCCTCTCCGCGTTGCGCCGGATGAGCGCGCGGCGCGGCGCCCTCACCAACGAGTTGCGAAGCAGCCTGTCCCTGCTGCTGGCGTGGGCCTGATCACGGGGCGGCGCGACACCTTCCCCGGACCGGCGTGGTCGTTCCGGCCATCACGAAAAAACGGCCACCCGAAGGTGGCCGCTTCGCCGCCGCGATGACCTGGACGATCAATCCCAGCTGAGCGCTCCCCCCGTCTGGTACTCGATCACCCGCGTCTCGAAGAAGTTCTTCTCCTTCTTGAGGTCGATGAGCT
>JBBIJT010000102.1:0-12743 GCA_037445795.1 Betaproteobacteria bacterium
GTCCGAGATGGCGGCTGCCGCTCCCGTGATCGCGAAGGAGCAGGGCCGCGACACCTATGGTCCCATCGGGAAGGGTGAGACCCTGTCCAAGATAGCGGGCGAGACGAAGCCCGCGACGGTGAGCATGGAACAGATGCTCGCGGCGCTCTTTCGCGAGAACAAGGCCGCGTTCATCGACAACAACATGAACCGCCTCAAAGCGGGCCAGATCCTGCGCGTTCCCTCTGCCGAGGAAGTGAGCAAGATCTCCGAGAAGGAGGCCAGGGGCGAGGTCCGGACGCACGTGTCCAACTGGAAGGCCTATCGCGAGGGTCTCGCCGGCGGCGTGGCTTCCATGCCGGCGCGGGGCGAAACGACTCGCGCGGCCGCCGGGCAGGTCGGAACGGCTGCGGTGACGCCGCCCCCGGCTCCAGCTGCCGAATCCAAGGACGTCCTGAAGCTTTCCAAGACCGAAGGCGGCAAGGGTGCGGCCGGAGGGAAGGGCGGGTCGGCGCAGGATCGGCTGAATGCCCTGCAGGAAGAGCTCACGGCCAAGGACAAGTCGCTCAAGGAATCGCAGTCGCGCGTGGCGGACCTCGAGAAGCAGATCCGCGACATGCAGCGCCTCATCGACCTCAAGGGCGGCGCGCCGTCGAAGCCCGGGGAGCCGGCCAAGGCACCCGACACGAAGGTCGCCGCCGCCAAGGCGCCGGAGCCGCCGAAGCCCGCGGAGGCCGCCAAGCCCGTGGAGGCGCCGAAGCCCGCCGAGGCGCCCAAGCCCGCGGAGGCCAAGGTCGCGGACGCTGGCAAGCCGGCCGAGGCGCCGAAGCCCGCGGAGGCCGCCAAGCCCGCCGAACCGCCCAAGCCCGCTGCTGCGGCGAAGCCCGCGGCCAAGAAGCCGGCGCCGCCTCCCGAGCCCTCCATCGTGGACCAGGTGATGGACAACCTGGCGATCATCGTCGGCGGTGTCGGGGCCCTTGGCCTCGGCATCGGCGGATTCCTGTTCATGCGCCGTCGCCGCCAGTCCGCGGAAGCGGGCCCGTCGAGCGCCCTGACGAGTGCGTTTCCGTCGGACCTGAAGCCGGCAACCGGCACGGGCAAGCCCGGCGGCGGGCTCGTCGACACGGGCAACAGCTCGTTCCTCACCGACTTCGACAAGACCGGCCCGGGGACCATCGACACCGACGAGGTCGATCCCGTCGCCGAAGCCGAGGTTTACATCGCCTACGGTCGCGATGCCCAGGCGGAGGAGATCCTCAAGGAGGCGATGTCGCGTGACAAGAACCGTCACGAGATCCCCCTGAAGCTCCTCGAGATCTACCACGCGCGCAAGAGCGCCACCGCCTTCGAGACGGTTGCCAAGGAGCTGCGCGCGGCGGTCGGCGAGTCGAGCCCCGCCTGGCAGAAGGCGGCGGCCATGGGCGCGCAGATCGACCCGGGCAATGCGCTCTACGGTGGCGCCCCGAGCGCCGGTGCGGCTCCCGCCTTCGAGGCGGCCGCGCCCGCGCCGAAGCCCGATCTCGATTTCGACCTCGACTCCTCCGCCTCGGCCCAGGCCGCGGCGGCGGCACCCGCGGCCCCTGCCTCCAGTTTCGACCTCGACCTCGGGACGGAGAAGGCGCCGCAGCCGGACCTGCCCGTCTCCAGCGAGGTGCCCCCGCTCGACTTCGACCTCGCCCCCTCGGCACCGCCGGCGGTCGACGTGTCCCTCTCGCCGGAGGCCGCGAAGGAAGAGAAGTCCTCGTTCGATTTCGATCTGTCCGGACTGGACATGCCCGGCTCGTCGTCGTCGGCGCCTGCTGCGTCTCCCGACCTCGACCTAGGGGGTGGACAGGCCGCGGCGCCCCAGGCCGCAGCCCTCAATCTCACCGACCTCGACCTCGGGGAGGCGAGCGGTGGCGGTGGTGGCGGCGATGCGGTGACCACCAAGCTCGAGCTCGCCAAGGCCTACCTCGAGATCGGGGACAAGGACGGCGCGCGCGAGATCCTGCAGGAAGTGGCGAAGGAAGGATCGGCTGCGCAGAAGGCGGAAGCGCAGAACCTGATCGCCTCGCTCTGACCTCTTCGCTGTTGCAAGTCGCTTGATCGGCGGGGTCTCCCCCGCCGATTTCTTTCCCGCCCATGCGAATCGCCCTCGGCCTCGAGTACGACGGGGCGCCCTTCTGCGGCTGGCAGCACCAGCCCGGCGGCTGTGGCGTCCAGGACCACCTCGAGCGGTCGCTTTCCGCCTTCGCGGCGAGTGCCGTGGAGACGGTTGCGGCAGGCCGGACGGACGCGGGAGTCCATGCCCGCGCGCAGGTGGTCCACTTCGACACCGAGGCCGCGCGCGACGAGTTCTCGTGGGTGCGCGGCCCCAACGCGGGACTTCCCGAGGCCATCCGCGTGGTCTGGGCCAGGGAGGTCCCCGGGACCTTCCACGCGAGGCGCAGCGCCCGGTCCCGCACCTACCACTACCTGCTCTCGGACGATGCGGTCGCGCCCGCCATCCTGCGCTCTCGGGTGGGCTGGTTCCATCGACCGCTGGACGCGGACGCGATGGACGAGGCCGCCCGGATCCTCCTCGGCGAGCACGACTTCAGCTCCTTCCGCGATGCTCAGTGCCAGGCGAGATCGCCGGTGCGGGAGGTCCTGGAGGCCACCGTGGCCCGGCGCGGGCCGCTGGTCGTCGTCACCCTGCGGGCCAACGCCTTCCTGCACCACATGGTGAGGAACGTGGTGGGAAGCCTCGTCTACGTCGGCGCCGGCCGGCAGCCCGTGGCGTGGATGGCGGAACTCCTCGAGCGCCGCGACCGGCGGGCGGCGGCGCCCACGTTCGCGCCAGACGGGCTGTACCTCTCGGCCATCGAGTATGATCCGGGCCTTCGCCTGCCGGCTTTCAGGCCGAATCCGCTGCTGCCCTCCCAATGAACCCCCACCGGACGCGAATCAAGATCTGCGGCATCACGGAGCCGTCGCTCGCGCGGGCGGCCGCGGACGCCGGCGCCGATGCGATCGGGCTGGTATTCCACGACGCAAGCCCCCGGGCCGTGGACGCCGAGCGGGCCCGCGCCATCGCGCAGTCGGTGCCGGCCTTCGTCACGGTCGTGGGGCTCTTCGTCAATCGCGAGGCGGCCGCCGTGCGCGACGTCCTGGCCCGCGTTCCGCTCGGGATGCTCCAGTTCCACGGGGACGAGCCTCCCGGGTTCTGCGACCAGTTCGGCCTGCCCTGGATGCGGGCGTTCCGGGTCGTGCCAGGGGTCGATTTGCTAGAATGCGAGAGTCGTTTCGTGCGCGCGGCGGCCCTGTTGCTCGACGCGCATGTTCCCGGCCAGTTCGGCGGGACGGGCACGCCGTTCGACTGGTCCCTCGTCCCGGCAACGCATTCGCGGCCGGTGGTGCTTTCGGGCGGGCTCGACCCGGGAAACGTGGGCCGGGCGGTGCGCGAAGTGAGGCCCTGGGCGGTGGACGTTTCGAGCGGCGTGGAGGTCCGGCGCGGGGTGAAGGATCCTCGCCTGATCGAGGAATTCGTGAGGAGTGTGAAAGATGCAGATGCGCGCGCCGGCGGCTGAGCGATCCCCCGCCGCCTACGACATGCCGGACGCCAGCGGCCATTTCGGCCCCTACGGCGGCACGTTCGTGGCCGAGACGCTGCAGGCCGCGCTGGCGGAGCTTCGGGAGGCCTACGACTCCTGCCGCCGCGATCCCGCGTTCCAGGCCGAGCTCGCCGACGAGCTCGAGCACTACGTCGGCCGGCCCAGCCCGGTCTACCACGCGAAGCGGCTGTCCCAGGAGCTGGGCGGGGCGCAGATCTACCTGAAGCGCGAGGACCTCAACCACACCGGCGCCCACAAGGTGAACAACACCATGGGGCAGGCGCTGCTCGCGCGCCGCATGGGCAAGCCGCGCGTCATCGCGGAGACGGGTGCGGGCCAGCACGGCGTGGCCACGGCCACGGTCGCCGCGCGCTATGGCATGGAGTGCGTGGTCTACATGGGCACCGAGGACGTCGCCCGGCAGGCCCAGAACGTCTACCGCATGAAGCTGCTCGGCGCGACGGTGGTCCCGGTGTCTAGCGGATCGCGGACGCTCAAGGACGCGCTCAACGAGGCGATGCGGGACTGGGTGACGAACGTGGCCAACACGTTCTACATCATCGGCACCGTGGCGGGCCCGCACCCGTACCCGATGATGGTGCGCGACTTCAATTCGGTCGTCGGCCGCGAGTGCCTGGAGCAGATGCCGGCCCTCGCGGGGCGGCAGCCCGACTACGTGCTCGCCTGCGTCGGTGGAGGCTCGAACGCCATGGGCATCTTCTACCCCTACATCCCGCACGAGGGCGTGAAGCTCGTCGGCGTCGAGGCGGGCGGCCTGGGCATCGCCACCGGCAAGCACGCGGCCACGCTTTCGGCCGGCACGCCGGGCGTGCTGCACGGCAATCGCACGTACCTCATGCAGGACGCGGACGGCCAGATCATCGAGACGCACTCGATCTCTGCGGGCCTCGACTATCCCGGCGTCGGCCCCGAGCATGCCTGGCTCAAGGACACGGGGCGCGCGAGCTACGTGTCCGTCACCGACGACGAGGCGCTCGCCGCCTTCCACCGCCTGTGCCGCACGGAGGGCATCATCCCCGCGCTCGAGTCGAGCCACGCGGTCGCCCACGCCATGAAGATGGCGCCGACGCTCGCGAAGGACCGCATCCTGCTCGTGAACCTGTCCGGCCGCGGCGACAAGGACATGCACACCGTGGCCAAGGCGTCGGGCATCGAGTTCTGATGCCCGGCCCGATTCCCACGACGCGCACCGACCGATGAGCCGCATCGCCGCCACATTCGAGAAGCTGCGAGCCGCGCGCCGGGCCGCGCTCATCCCGTTCGTGACCGCGGGGGACCCGTCGCCGGCACTCATCCCGGATCTCCTTCGCGCCCTCGTGGCGAGCGGGGCGGACGTGATCGAGCTGGGCGTCCCCTTCTCCGACCCGATGGCCGACGGGCCGACGATCCAGCGCGCCTCGGAGCGCGCGCTTCGCGCCGGGACGGGCCTCGCGATGATCCTGGATGCCGTCGCGGCCTATCGGCGCGAGGACGACCGCACGCCCATCGTGCTGATGGGCTATGCGAACCCCATCGAGCACATGGGGGTCGAGCGCTTCGCCGATCGCGCCGGCAAGGCCGGCGTCGACGGCGTGCTCGTCGTCGACTACCCGCCGGAGGAAAGCGCGTCGTGGGTCGAGGCGCTCGGGAAGTGCGGCATGGACCCGATCTTCCTCCTGTCCCCCACCTCCTCCGAGGCTCGCATCGACCTGGTGGCTCGCATGGCGCGGGGCTACATCTACTACGTCTCCCTCAAGGGCGTCACGGGGGCGGCCCACATCGATGCGGCGGACGTGAAGCGCATGCTCGGCCGGATCCGCGCCAGGACGTCGGTTCCCGTCGGCGTGGGCTTCGGCATCCGCGATCCGCAGACCGCGCGCGCCATCGCCGGCTTCGCGGACGCCGTCGTCATCGGCAGCCGCATCGTCGAGGAGATCGAGAGGGCCGACCCGGCGCAGGCGGCCGCGCGCGCGGGCGCGGTGCTGGCCGAGTTCCGCGCGGGCGTCGACGCGGCGGCGCGCGACCGGGACGCCGCATGAGCTGGTTCCGGAAGCTCCTGCCGCCGAAGATCAAGCGCGAGGAGGGCGCCCACAAGAAGGCGGTGCCCGAGGGCCTGTGGAGCAAGTGCCCCTCGTGCGAGGCCGTGCTCTACTTCACCGATCTCGAGAAGAACCTCCACGTCTGCCCGAAGTGCGGGTTCCACAACCGCCTGGGCTCGCGCCAGCGCCTCGACGCCTTCCTCGACGCCGAAGGGCGCGCCGAGCTCGCGTCGGAGGTGGTGCCGCTCGACCCGCTCAAGTTCAAGGACAGCCGCAAGTACACCGAGCGGCTCGCCGAGGCCGAGAAGGAGACGGGCGAGACGGACGCGCTGGTGGTGATGCAGGGCGCCGTCAGGTCGGTCCCCGTCATCGTGGCCGCGTTCGAGTTCGAGTTCCTGGGCGGCTCGATGGGGTCGGTCGTCGGAGAGCGCTTCGTTCGCGCGGTGCAGGCGTGCTGCGACGAGCGCGTGCCCTTCGTCTGCTTCACCGCCACGGGCGGCGCGCGCATGCAGGAGGGGCTCCTGTCACTCATGCAGATGGCCAAGACGACCGCGGCGCTGCACCAGCTGACGGCGGCTCGGCAGCCGTTCATCTCGGTGCTCACCGACCCCACCATGGGCGGCGTTTCGGCCAGCTTCGCGATGATCGGCGACGTGGTGATCGCGGAACCGGGCGCCCTCGTGGGCTTCGCCGGCCCGCGCGTCATCGAGCAGACGGTGCGCGAGACGCTTCCCGAGGGGTTCCAGCGCGCCGAGTTCCTCCTCGAGAAGGGCGCCGTCGACATGATCGTCGACCGCCGCGAGATGCGCGACCGCGTCGCGCGACTCATCGCGCTGCTCAAGCGCGAGCCGGTGCCGGAGGCGTGAGCCCCGTGGTCGCGCCCGGGCCCGGCGCCCCGCTGGGAGCCTGGCTCGACTATATCGGCGCGCAGCACCCTTCCAGGATCGCGATGGGACTCGAGAGGGTCCGCGAGGTCATGGGCCGGATGGGGCTCGCCCCGCCGCCCTTCGCGATCACCGTGGGAGGCACGAACGGCAAGGGCTCGACCTGCGCCTACCTCGAGTGCATCCTGCGCTCCGCGGGCTACCGGACCGGGCTCTACACGTCGCCCCACATCCTGAGCTACAACGAGCGCGTCCGGATCGGCGGGGAGGAGGCGTCCGATGCGTCGCTCGTGCGCGGCTTCGCTCGCGTGGAAGCGGCGCGAGGTGGCACGCCCCTCACCTACTTCGAGTTCGGCACCCTCGCGGCCCTGGCCGGCTTCGAGGAAGCGCGGGTCGAGGCCGCGGTGCTCGAGGTGGGCCTCGGGGGCCGGCTCGACGCGGTCAACGTCGTGGACGCCGACTGCGCCATCGTCTCGACGGTGGACCTCGACCACCAGGCCTGGCTCGGCGACACTCGCGAGGTGATCGCGCTCGAGAAGGCGCACATCTTCCGACCGGGCCGCCCGGCGTTCTTCGGCGACGCCGACCCGCCGGCCTCCCTCGTGGCCCACGCCCGGGCGATCGGCGCGGACCTGCAGGTGCTCGGCCGCGACTTCCGCGTGGTGGCGCACGACCGGCAGTGGGATTTCGAGGGTCGACGGGGCGCGCGGCGCGCGCTGCCGGTGCCGGCGCTTCGGGGGGCGTGGCAACTGGGCAATGCAGCGACGGCGCTGGCCGCGCTCGACGAGATCACCCCGCGCTTCCCCGTTTCGCTGGGCGAGGTGAAGCGCGGCCTCACCTGCGTCCGCCTGGCCGGGCGGCTCCAGGTCCTTCCCGGCCGTCCGACCGTGGTTCTCGACGTCGCCCACAACCCCCACGCGGCGCGCGCGCTCTCGCGCGGGCTCGGCGAGATGGGCTTCCACCAGAACACGATCGCCGTGTTCGCGATGCTCGCCGACAAGGACATCGGCGCCGTCGTGGACGCGCTCGCGGGGCGCGTGGACCGGTGGCACGTCTCGAGCGTGGTCGACGAGCGCGCCGCGCCCGCCGCCGCCGTGGCGGAGATCCTGGCTTCGCGCGGGATGGGCGGCCGCACGCGCGTCTTCGCGACGGTGCCGCTCGCCTACGAGGCCGCGCTTCGGGAGGCGGGGCCGAATGATAGAATTCTCGTTTTCGGCTCGTTCCACACCGTCGCCGCGGTACTCGGGGCGCGGCATTGAACGCCGACCGACATGCCGAACGACCTTACCGCCGAGCAGGTTGAGATTCGACGCAAGGGCCGGCAGCGCCTGATAGGCGCCGTCGCGCTGGCACTGGCCGCCGTCGTCTTCGTCCCGATGGTCCTCGATCCGGAGCCTCGCCGCGAGCGAGTCGAGCCGCTCCTCGCGATTCCGCCGAAGGACGGGGCGCCGCCGCTTGCGACCGTGGCCAGGGCCCCGGAACCGGCGCAGGCGGCGCCAGCGCCGGCCGCAGCCCCGCCTCCGCCCCCTGCGGCGGAGCAGGCGGCCCCAAAGCCCGAGGCGAGCGCGCCCGCTCCCGGGGCCCCGAGGAAGACCGTGGAGCCCAAGTCGGCGGAATTCGCCTCGGCGGCTCCCAAGGCCGCCGCGCCCAGGCCCGCCGCACCGGAATCCAAGCCCGCGCCGTCCGCGCCGAAGCTGGAGGGCTTTGCCGTGCAGGTCGGCGCGTTCAAGGACGAGGCGAAGCTCGCGCACGCGCGGGACAAGGTGGCCGCGGCGAAGCTTCCCCACTACACGGAACGGCTCGACGGCGCCTCCGGCGACCTCACGCGATTGCGGGCGGGGCCGTTTCCCACGCGCGAGGCGGCCGAGAAGGCCTCTTCCCAGCTCAAGCGTGCCGGCCTCGACGCCCGCGTGGTGCCGCTGCCATGAGGCCTTGCGGCGGGGTCCGTCCGCCCCCATCTGTCGGATCTGCGCGCCGCCACGCCGCCCGCCAAAGCGCATACACTTACGCCGGGCCCGTGCCCGCCGCCTGAAGGACGCTCGCCAGCCATGTGCGGAATCGTCGGAGTCGTCGCCCGAAGCCCGGTCAACCAGCTCCTGTATGACGGGCTCACGGTCCTGCAGCACCGCGGGCAGGACGCGGCGGGGATCTGCACGGCCGAAGGGCACAGCTTCAACATGCACAAGGGCCGCGGGCTCGTGCGCGACGTCTTCCGCACCCGCGACATGCGCGGGCTGGTGGGCAACATGGGCATCGCCCATTGCCGCTATCCCACCGCGGGGTCCGCCTCCTCCGTGGCCGAGTCGCAGCCCTTCTACGTGAACTCCCCGTTCGGTATCGTGCTGGGGCACAACGGCAACCTGGTGAACGCGGAGGAGCTGCGCAAGTCCCTGTTCCAGGAGGACCGCCGGCACGTCAACACCAATTCCGATTCCGAGGTGCTGCTGAACGTCCTCGCGCACGAGATCCACGACGCATGCGACGGCGGGCATCGGCTCACCCCGGATTCCATCTTCAAGGCCGTGGGCGGCGTCCACCGCCGGGTGAAGGGCGCGTACGCCGTGGTCGCGATGATCGCGGGCTACGGGCTGCTCGCCTTCCGCGACCCGAAGGGCATCCGCCCGCTCATCATCGGCCGGGCGGACACGGAGAAGGGCGTGGAATTCCTCGTCGCCTCCGAAAGCGTGGCGCTCGACACGCTGGGCTTCAAGGCGATGCGCGACGTGGCCCCGGGCGAGGCGATCCTCGTCGACCAGAGCGGCAACCTCTACAGCCGGCAGTGCGCCGAGGCGCCCGCGCTCAGCCCGTGCATCTTCGAGTACGTCTACCTCGCGCGCCCCGACTCGGTGATCGACGGCATCTCCGTCTACGAGAGCCGCCGCAACATGGGCAAGAGCCTCGCCGACCGCATCCTCGCCTCGGGCATCGCGGCCGAGATCGACGTGGTGATCCCGATCCCGGATTCCAGCCGGCCGAGCGCCCTCGAGGTCGCCACGAAGCTCGGCAAGCCCTATCGCGAGGGCTTCATCAAGAACCGCTACATCGGCCGCACCTTCATCATGCCGGGCACCGAGCTGCGCCGGAAGAGCGTGCGCCAGAAGCTGAACGCCATGGCGGTCGAGTTCAAGGACAAGAACGTCCTGCTGGTCGACGACTCGATCGTCCGCGGCACGACGAGCCGCGAGATCGTGCAGATGGCCCGCGAGTGCGGCGCGAAGAAGGTGTTCTTCGCGTCGGCGGCGCCGCCGGTGCGCTTCCCGAACGTCTACGGCATCGACATGCCCACGCGCTCGGAGCTGATCGCCACGGGGCGCGACGAGGCGCAGATCGCCGAGGCGATCGGCGCCGACGCGGTCCTGTACCAGGATCTTGCCTCCCTCGTGGCGGACGTGCGGGCGTGCAATCCCGCCATCGAGCGCTTCGACTGCTCGTGCTTCGACGGCGTCTACATCACCGGCGACGTCTCGAGCGACTACCTCGCCGGCATCGAGGCCTCGCGCCACGACGGCGAGTCGAGCGCGGGCACGCGACTTTCCAGCTACCAGCTGGACCTCGGCCTGCAGGCCGTCGACTGAGGCTCCCATGACCGACGAATTCAAGCCCGACACGCTGGGCGTCCGGGCCGGCGGGCTGCGCAGCGACTTCGGGGAGCACTCCGAGGCGCTCGTCCTCACGGCGAGCTTCGTGTTCAAGAGCGCGGGCCAGGCCGCGCGGCGCTTCGCCAACGAGGAGCCGGGCAACATCTACTCGCGCTTCACCAACCCGACGGTCACGATGTTCCAGTCGCGGCTCGCCGCGCTCGAGGGCGCGGAGTCGTGCGTGGCCACGGCCACGGGGATGGCCGCGGTCGCCACGACGGCCATGGGGCTGCTCGCCGCCGGCGACCACATCGTCGCCGCCCGCGGCGTCTTCGGGACGGTGGTTCCCCTGTTCGGCCAGATCCTGGCGCGCTTCGGCGTCGAGACCACCTGGGTCGATCCCACGGACCTGGATGCGTGGCGCGCGGCGCTTCGCCCGCGCACCAAGCTGCTCTTCGCAGAGACGCCCTCCAATCCGGTCTGCGAGGTCGTCGACATCGCCGGCCTCGCGCAGATCGCGAGGGAGGCGGGCGCTATCCTCGCCATCGACAACTGCATGTGCAGCCCCGCCCTGCAGCGCCCGGTCTCGCTGGGGGCGGACCTCGTCGTTCATTCGGCCACCAAGTACATCGACGGCCAGGGCCGCGTGCTGGCCGGCGCGGTGGCGGGCCGGCGCGACCTCGTGGACGGCCCCCTCTTCAACTTCGTCCGCACGGCGGGGCCGGCGATCTCGCCGTTCAACGCGTGGGTGTGCCTAAAGGGCCTGGAGACGCTGCGCCTTCGCGTCGAGGCGCAGTCGGCGCGGGCGCTCGAGCTCGCCCGCTGGCTCGAATCCCATCCCCGCATCGAGCGCGTGAACTATCCCGGGCTCGAGTCGCATCCGCAGCACGCGCTCGCCATGCGCCAGCAGTCGGCGGGCGGCCCGGTGCTGTCGTTCGTCGTCCGCGGAGGTCGCGAGGCGGCCTGGCGGGTGATCGACGGCACGCGGCTCGCCTCGATCACGGCGAACTTCGGCGACACCAAGACCACGATCTGCCATCCCGCGAGCACCACCCACGGACGCATCCCGCCTGCCGACCGGCAGTCCGCCGGCGTGGTGGAGGGACTCGTGCGCCTCGCGACGGGGCTGGAGGACGCGGGCGACATCCGCGCCGACCTCGAGCGCGGGCTCGCGGCGGCCTGAGGCGTTTCCGGGGCGCGGGCCACCCGCCTGCGCCCCCAGGACCCGAGCCGCCCACCCGGCGGCGACGAAGCGTTGGAGAGCCATGAAGAAGAAGACCGCGTTCCTGATGTGCCCGCCCGAGTACTTCGACGTCTCGTACATCATCAACCCGTGGATGCAGGGCAACGTGCGCAGGATCGACAACGCCCTCGCGAAGCAGCAGTGGCGGGCGCTCTACGACATCCTGACGGACCTCGCGGTGGTGCGGCTCGTTCTTCCGCAGCCGGGGTCGCCCGACATGGTCTTCACGGCCAATGCCGGCCTCGTGAAGGGGCGCCGCTTCCTCGCTTCGCGCTTCCGCTACCCGGAGCGCCAGTACGAGGAGCCGTACTTCGCCGACTGGTTCCTCGACCGCGGATACGACGTGTCGCTCATGCCGCGTCACGTGCCCTTCGAGGGGGCGGGCGACGCGCTCCTCGACCGCGCCGCGCCACGCCTGTGGCTTGCCTATGGCCACCGCTCCGTCCTCGCGGCGAAGGACGTGATCGCCGGCAACTGCGGCGGCGAGATCGTTCCCCTCAAGCTCACCGACCAGCGCTTCTACCACCTGGACACGTGCTTCTGCCCGCTGGAAGGCGGCCACGTCCTCTACTACCCCGCCGCGTTCGACCCGGCCTCGCAGGCGACCATCGAGCGCCTCGTGCCGGGCGCGCGCCGCATCGCCATCGGGGAGGAGGACGCCCTCGCGTTCGCCTGCAACGCGGTGTGCGTGGGCAAGCGCATCGTGGTGAACCGCGCGAGCACGGCCTTCGTCGACGCCCTGGGCCGGCGCGGCTTCGAGGTGACGCAGACGCCGCTATCGGAGTTCATGAAGGCCGGGGGATCGGCCAAGTGCCTCACGCTGAGGCTGGACGAGGCCTGAGGCCCCGAGTCTCAGGCGAGCGGGACCGCGCGGATTCCCGCCGGTGAGGCTTCGAGGTAGCCGCCCGCTTCGTACCAGTCCGGAAGCACCCACCGCACGCACGCGCGCCCGCCGACGGCATGCTCGTGGCGGGCCGGCCGGTGCGTATGGCCGTGGATCAGCAGGCGGCAATCCGCTCTCGCGAAGGCTTCCGCGACGGCGTCGGGCGCGACGTCCATGATGGCCTCGCCCTTGCCTCCCTTCTCGCCCTCGCTCTTCGCGCGCATGCCGGCCGCGATGGCGATGCGCTGCTCGATGGGCCTCGCGAGCGCGGCGGCCTGCCACGCGGGATCGCGCACCTGGGCGCGGAAGGCGAGGTACTCGCGGTCGCCGGTGCAGAGCGTGTCGCCGTGCATGAGCAGGGCACGCTCGCCGTAGAGGTCGATCACGGTGGGGTCGGGAAGGAGGCGAACCCCCGTTTCCGCGCAGAAGCGGGTCGCGATCATGAAGTCGCGGTTGCCGTGCATGAAGAACGTCGGCGCGGCGCGCGCCGCCGCGCGAAGGTACCCCGCCACGAGCGCGGGGAAGGCGAGCTCGAGGCCGTCGTCCCCCACCCAGTACTCGAAGA
>JBBIJT010000103.1:0-12588 GCA_037445795.1 Betaproteobacteria bacterium
GGGAACCACACCATGTTGCGAAGCGGCACCATCACCTCGAAGGTGCGGTACCGGTAGCAGCGCCAGTTGGCGGCGTCGGCGAGGCTCACGTCGATGTCGAGGCCCGCGGGCGGCGAAGGCGTCACCCACTTCGGAAGCACCGTCGTGGCTTCGCAGTTGCCCGTCGCGGGGTTGGGCCGCTCGGGCGTCATGCTGCGCGCCGTCACCACGAGCCGAACGGCGATGACCTTGGCCCAGTCGGCGCCCGTCGCGGCCACGGGCATGACGTTGGCCCACTGGTCGGTGTTGCCCGGGACCAGGGTGTCGTTCACCACCGCGGTGGACGAGACCTGCCCGTCGCTGTTGCCGTCGTAGCCGTACTGCGCCTGCAGCTGGACCACTCCGTCCGCGAGCTGGAGGGTCTGCCCGGCGATGCCCGGCGTGAGCTCGTTGATGGCCACGAGCTGGTTGTTCTGGACCGTGTAGGTGATGACCGTGGGCGCGGCACCCAGGTTGTAGAGCCGGCCGCCGGTGTTGGATGCCGGGTTCCACGCGTTGTACGAGATGTTGTTCGGCGCCGGAAGACCGCCCGGGCGGTTGTAGTCCGCCGGCACGTTGGCACCTTCCTGGTTCTTGTAGTTGCCGCTGTTGTGGACCACGTTGTCCGAGTTGCCCGGGTTGCCCGGGATCTCCGTCGCCTGCGCGAGCGTGCAGGGCTGGCCGGCCTCGGCGGCGACGATGAGGTCGCCCGGATTGAACCCGAAGCGGTTGTCCACCTTGTAGACCGCCGAGGGGCTCGGCATCGTCTGCGTGAGCTTGGCGGGCGCCATGTACAGGTCGGAATTCCCGAAGGCGAGGCGGATGCGGTCCGGCGCCCCGCCCGCGCCGTTGATGATCTCGACGGGGACGAGCTTGAACTGGAACGACGCGCCGCCCGGCTCGTACCAGCCGTTGATCGTGCAACCGAGGAGCGGCACGTGGTTGATCCCGTAGCCGGCCATGCGCACGTCGCGCTCGATCTGGAAGAGGCCGAAGACGCCGTTCTGCTGCGCGTCGCTCGAGCCCGTGGTGGTGCGCTTCTGCGCCTCGGAGACCGCGAACACCTGGAAGATGACGACGGTGCCGATCAGCCCGATCATCACCCCCACCATCAGCTCGACGAGGGTGAAGCCGCGCGACGCCCGGGAGATTCTGCCGTTTCTCATGATGGGATATCCGCCGGTTCTAGGGGTCGCTGATGAAGGCGACGGCGACGTGGTTGCTGGGCGTGACGGCATCCGGCGCCTTCCAGCGCAGGGTGACCGTGACCTGGCGCCCGCCGGCCGCGGGGGTGACGATGGCCACCTCCGGCGGAAAGGCGTCCGTGCCGGGCAGCTGGGTGCGCACCTTCTGCACCCAGCGCTGGGCCGGCACGCCCGACGCGCTGCCGCCGGTGACCAGGTAGGTCGGGAGGTTCGCGTAGTTGACGCCGCGGTCGACCCACATCTCGCTGATGATCTCGTTGGCGAGGAAGGCCGCCTCGGTGCGGTAGCGCGCGTTCGACACGTTGCTCACCGACACGGCCTGCATCGCGACGAGGGCGAGGACGCCCAGCGAGAAGATGAGGATGCCGATGAGGGCCTCGAGGAGGACCACGCCCTGCTGGTCGGATTGTCTCGGCTTCATGGTCTGTCTCACGGTGGGCAGGACCTGGGGTCGGCCGCGGCGACCTTGGGGTCGCACATGCGGATGGCGCCCCCGACGGGGATGATGATGCGCAGGCTGCGCCGGTCGGCCACCACGGGGATGACCGGGTTGTCGATGTCGATCTGCGACATCGAGGGCGAGGCGTCGGCGTTCGTCTCGACGCGGCCGAGCGCGTTGAAGGTCACCGTGTCGGCGCCGCCGGGCGTGATGGCCACGGTCGCGTTCGGCGAGCCCTCGGCGGCGGGGCGCATCTGCACGCACGGGTCGCGGTCGGGATCGGATTTCGGGTTGACGCACCAGCCGGTGGCGGGAAGGGCGGGCAGCTTCACCTGCATCGCCGCATTGCGCCGGATGGCCTCGTTCTTAGCCGTCTGCAGGCCGTTCAGGATGGCCTCCGAGGCGGTGCGGATCTGCGTGTTCTGGATCCACGTGGTGTACGAGGGCATGGCCGCCGCCAGCAGGATACCGATGATCGCGATCGCGATCATGATCTCGACGAGCGACATGCCCGATTGGGCGGCGCGGCGCATCAGCAGGAGCCTTTCCTCGTGATCCAGCAGGCGGCCTGGGCGCCGCCCCAGTTGGCCGGGGTGGCGGTCGTGGCGCGCACGTTCTGCTCGTTGATGGTGAAGCTGAAGCCGATGACGCGGCCGGAGGAGCCGTCGGCGAACGCCGTGTAGCCCTGCCCCGTCGAGCGGCAGTTGAACGCGAAGTTGGTGGCGCCGGCGGGCGCCGCCGCGCCGCAGTTGCCCAGCGCCGCGCCGTCGTAGGTGCGGTTGTCCTGGTAGAACTGCTCCATCCGCACGCGGAAGTCGCCCAGGCCCGCGTGGGCCTGCACGAGCTGGCTGCGCGTGATGTAGTCCGTGTATTGCGGGACCGCGATGGCGGCAAGGATGCCGATGATCGCCACCACGATCATGATCTCGATAAGGGTGAAGCCGGACGCGTTCTTCATGGGATCCTCCAGGACGTATCGCATACTAGGCACCCCCGTTGCCAGCCGCCAATCCGCCCGACGCGAGGCGCCGGACGGCCGACGAACGGAAGGCGGGGCCGGCCCCCGCGCTTCCCGGGCGTCTTCGCCCCTCGCGAAAGGCGGGGTCTCAGGCTATAATGCCCGACTCGCGTGCTGTTGTAGCTCAGCTGGTAGAGCAACTGATTCGTAATCAGTAGGTCGGTGGTTCGAATCCACTCAACAGCACCACGATTCCTCCCCAGGTCGCCCGGTTCCCGCGGCGCCCGGCCCCGCTACTTCAGGAATAGCCGGTAGGCGGGATTGCGCGTCTCGTCCGCGTAGTCGTAGCCCAGGTCCTTCAGGAACCGGCGGAAGGCCGCCGTGTCCCGGTCGGGCACCTGCAGCCCCACGAGCACGCGCCCCACGTCGGCGCCGTGGTTGCGGTAGTGGAAGAGCGAGATGTTCCAGCCCGAGCCCATGCGCTTGAGGAAGTGCATGAGGGCGCCCGGCCGCTCGGGAAACTCGAAGCGATAGACCCTCTCCCCCGCGCTCGCCGGCGCGTGGCCGCCGACGAGGTGGCGCACGTGCAGCTTCGCCATCTCGTTGTCCGAGAGGTCCACGGCCTCCAGCCCCGCCCGCTCGAGCTGCGCGATGAGGCGGTCGGTCTCGTCGCGGCCGGCCACCGTCACGCCGATGAAGACGTGCGCACGGGCCGGGTCGCCGATGCGGTAGTTGAACTCCGTGACGTTGCGCCGGCCCAGCAGCTCGCACAGGGCGCGGAAGCTGCCGGGCTTCTCCGGAATCGTGACCGCGAGCACCGCCTCGCGGTGCTCGCCCAGCTCGGCGCGCTCGGCCACGAAGCGCAGGCGGTCGAAGTTCATGTTGGCGCCGCAGGCGATGGCGACCACCGTCCTGCCCTTCAGCCGGCGCCGGGCCAGCCAGCGCTTGGCCCCGGCGAGCGCGAGGGCCCCGGAAGGCTCCACGACCGTGCGCGTGTCCTCGAAGATGTCCTTGATGGCCGCGCAGATCTCGTCGGTGTCGACGAGCACCATCTCGTCGACGAGCTCGCGGCAGAGGCGGAAGGTCTCGCGCCCCACCTGCCGCACCGCCACGCCGTCGGCGAAGATGTTCACGTGCGGCAGCGTCACCCGCCGGCCGGCCTTGAGCGAGACCGTCATCGCGTTGGAGTCCTCCGGCTCCACGCCGACGATGCGCGTGGACGGCGAGAGCTTCTTCACGTAGGCCGCCACGCCCGCGATGAGCCCTCCCCCGCCCACCGGCACGAAGATCGCGTCGATGGGGTGCTGGTGCTGGCGCAGGATCTCCATGCCGATCGTGCCCTGCCCGGCGATCACCAGCGGGTCGTCGTAGGGGTGGACGAAGGCGAGCCCCCGCTTCCTCGCGAGCGCCTTCGCGTGCTGCGCCGCCTCGTGGTAGCTGTCGCCATGCAGCACCACCTTCGCGCCCCGGGCCGCCACGGCGGAGATCTTGATCCGCGGCGTGGTCACGGGCATCACGATGGTCGCGTTGGTGCCGAGCTTCTGGGCGCCGAGCGCCACGCCCTGGGCGTGGTTGCCCGCGCTGGCGCAGATCACGCCGCGCGCGAGCTGCGCCGGCGTGAGGTGCGCCATCTTGTTGTAGGCGCCCCGCAGCTTGAAGGAGAAGACGGGCTGCTTGTCCTCCCGCTTCAGGAGCACGTGGTTGCCCGTGCGCCTCGAGATGCCGGGGGCGGGCTCCAGCGGGCTTTCGATGGCCACGTCGTAGACGCGGGCCGACAGGATCCTGCGGAGGTAATCGGTCTTCATGGCTCTCCCAGCCCCCAAGAATACCAATATATGATTGGGCCCATGGACCAGGACGCCCTGAAGAAGCTCTGCGCCGAGGCGGCCCTCGCCTTCGTGGAGGACGACACGATGGTGGGGGTGGGCACCGGCTCGACGGTGAACCACTTCATCGCGGCGCTCGCCGCGCGCAAGGCCCGCATCGCCGGGACGGTCTCGAGTTCCGAGGCGAGCGCGAAGCGCCTGCGCGAGGCCGGCATCCCCGTGATGGACCTCAACGCCACCGACGGCTGCGACGTCTACGTGGACGGCGCCGACGAGGTCACGGAGGCGCTCGCCATGGTGAAGGGCGGCGGCGGCGCCCTCACGCGCGAGAAGATCGTGGCGCAGGCGAGCCGGAAGTTCGTCTGCATCGCCGACGCCTCCAAGCTCGTGCCCGTGCTCGGGAAGTTTCCCCTGCCCGTGGAGGTGATCCCGATGGCGAGGAGCCTCGTCGCGCGGGCGATCGTGAAGCTGGGCGGGCGCCCGGTGCTTCGCGAGGGATTCGTCACCGACAACGGCAACGTGATCCTCGACGTGCACGGGCTCGCGATCGCCGACCCGGTCGCCCTCGAGTCGGAGCTCAACCAGCTTCCGGGCGTGGTGACCAACGGGCTCTTCGCCCGCCGCCCGGCCGACGTCCTGCTGCTCGGCACGCCGCAGGGCGTCCGGCGCCTGGACCGGCCGCGCTAGGGCGTCACGCGGCCGTCACAATCGCGCGCTATCATCCCCGGACCATGGGCCTCAACACGCAGGAACACACCTCGAAGCGCTACGACGCCGAGCTGGAGGCCGTCCGCTCGCGGGTGCTGCAGATGGGCGGGCTCGTCGAGACGCAGATCACCGCCGCCATCGAGGCCCTTTCCACCGGCAACCTCCAGCTCGCCGAGCAGACGATCGCCGACGACCACCGCGTGAACGCCCTCGAGGTGCGCATCGACGAGGACTGCGCCCACATCATCGCCCGGCGCCAGCCGGCGGCGCAGGACCTGCGCATGATCATGACGGTGATCAAGATGATCACGGACCTCGAGCGCATCGGCGACGAGGCCGAGAAGATCGCGCGCATGACGAAGCTCATCTACTCCTCCGAGCGGCTCCTCCTGCCGAGGTTCGCGGACATCAAGGTCGCGGCGGGCCACGCGCTCGAGATGCTCAAGCGGGCGCTGGACGCCTTCGCGCGGGTGGACGTCGCCGAGGCAGCGGCCGTCGTGAAGCAGGACCGGCTCCTCGACGAGCAGTTCCGCGGCATCATGCGCCAACTCATCACGCACATGATGGAGGACCCGCGCACCATCTCGACCTCCATCGAGATCCTCTTCGTCGCCAAGGCGCTCGAGCGCATCGGCGACCACGCGAAGAACATGGCCGAATACGTGGTCTACCTGGTGAAGGGCAAGGACGTGCGCCACATCACGCCGGAGGAGTTCGAGCGCGAGGCCACCTCCGACTGACCCTTTCCTCCCGGAACCAAAAAGCCGCCCGAGGGCGGCTTTTTTGCGAGTGATGCGGGCCAAAGCCCAGGTCACGGCTTGGGCACGTACCCCTGCGCGGTGTCGGCCCCCTCGCCGAAGAAGTGCCGCGTCATCTGTTCCTCGAGGTACTTGCGCGCCCGCGGGTCGGCCAGGTTCAGGCGGTTCTCGTTCACGAGCATCTTCTGCTGCTCGAGCCACGATTTCCAGGCCTCCTTGGACACGCTCTGCCAGAGCTTCTTGCCCAGCTCGCCGGGATACGGGGGGAAGTCGAGGCCCTCGGCCTCGCGCTTGAGCTTGATGCAGTTGACCATCCTTGCCATCGCTAGAGTCCCTTCGTGAAGATCTTGGAGCGCCGTTCGTAATTGTAGAGCGACTGCTTGCGCTCCGGCAGCCGCGCGATGTCGGCCTCGGCGAAGCCGCGCTCGATGAACCAGTGCGTCGTGCGGGTGGAGAGCACGAACACCGACTTGAAGCCCGCCTTGCGGGCCCTCGCCTCCGCGAAGGCGAGGAGCCGCTCGCCGCGCCCGCCGTCGCGGTAGAAGGGGTTCACGGCGAGGCAGGCGAGCTCCGCCGTGTGCTCCTCCGGGAACGCGTAGAGCGCCGCGCAGCCCAGGATGTTTCCCTCGCTCTCGATCACGAAGAAGCGCCCGATCTCGCCCTCGAGGCGGTCGCGCTCGCGGCGCACGAGGATGCCCTGCTGCTCGAGCGGCTCGATGATCTGCACGATGCCCGGGATGTCGGCGGCGGTGGCGTCGCGGATCACCTCCGGCGACTCCGGCACGACCATGGTGCCGATGCCGTGGTGGGTGAAGAGCTCGATGAGGAGCGCCCCGTCCACGTGCCGGCCGATGAGGTGGGCCCGCTTCACGCCCTGGGAGCACGCCTTCACCGCGCAGGGCAGGTAGATCTGCACGTCCTCGGCCAGCCCGCCGTTGGCGGCCACCAGCTCCCCCGCCTGCTTCACCGTGATCTCCGAGATGAGCCGGCCGCGGCCGTCGAGCGCGCCGGCCGTCTCGGTGAGGAAGATGAGCTTGTCGGCCGCGAGCGCGATGGCCGTCGAGGTGGCCACGTCCTCGAGCGTGCAGTTGAAGACGTCGCCGGTGGGCGAGAACCCGATGGGCGAGATGAGCACCACCTCGTGGTCGTCCAGGCGCTTGCGGATTCCCTCGGCGTCGATCTTGCGCACCTCGCCGGTATGGCCGAAGTCGACGCCTTCCACCACGCCCACGGGCTTCGCGGTGACGAAGTTGCCGGAGGAGACGCGGATGTCCGCGCCCCACATGGGGCTGTTGGCGAGCTCCATGGACAGGAGCGCCTCCATCTCCACGCGCACGATGCCGTTGGCCTCCTTCACGCAGGAAAGCGCCTTGGCGTCGGTCACGCGGCGGTTGCCGACGTAGCGCGACTGGACGCCGTGCTGGCGCATCTGCTCCTCGACCTGCGGGCGCGTGCCGTGGACGAGCACCACGCGCACCTCCAGGCTCACGAGCACGTTGATGTCGTGCGTGAGCTGCTGGAACTCGCCGTCGGCCAGCACCTCGCCGCCGAAGGCGATGACGAACGTGGCCCCGCCCCACTGGTGGATGTAGGGCGTGGCCGACCGGAACCACTTCACGAAGGCTTCGGTCTTGAGGGAGGGGGGCTTGGCCATCTCGGGATTCGGGGGCGAAAGGCGGATTCTACCGGCGGAAGTCGCCCCACAGCGCCTGCATGGCGGCCAGGGCGGCGAGCGGCGCGGTTTCGGCGCGCAGCACGCGCGGCCCCAGGGACACCCCCGTGAAGCCCACGGTGCCGGCGATGTCCACCTCGCGCTCGGAGAGCCCGCCTTCCGGGCCCACCAGCAACTCGACGGGGCCCGACGGCGCCGCGCGGCCCTCGAGCGGCTCCCCGGCCCCCGGGGCGAGCATCCAGCGCTGGGCCTGCGCGGGGCGCGCGGCCCAGTCCCGGAACGCGGCCGTGGGCCTTACTTCCGGCACCCGGTTCCTGCCGCACTGCTCGCAGGCGGCGATCGCGACGCGCTGCCAGTGCGACTCGCGCCGCGCCGCCCGGTCGCCCGAGAGCCGGACGACGCTTCGCTCGCAGACGATGGGCTGGATCCAGGCCACTCCCAGCTCCACCGACTTCTGCAGGATCCAGTCCATCTTGTCGGCCTCGGGAAGGCCCTGCACGAGGCCCACCTCGATCGGGGACTCGCGGCCGGCGTCCCGCCAGGCGCCCGTCTTCACGTCGACGCGGTCGCGGTCGATGCGCAGGATCACGGCCTCGTATTCCCCGCCGCTGCCGTCGAAGACCACCAGCGCGTCGCCGGGGCGCAGGCGAAGCGCGCGGCCCACGTGCTGGGCGGCGTTCTGCGGGAGGGGGAATTGCGCGCCCGGGCCGAGCCGGAAGTCGCAGAAGATGCGGGGGGATGCCATGGCGAGGCGCGAAGGGCGGCGTTCGACCCGATGCTAACATAGCCCGCACCCCCGCCCCGGCAACGCGCCCATGACCGCTCCCGCCGCCCCCCGCGGTCCCGAGGGAACCACGGACCCGGGCCAGATGACCGTCGATTTCACGTCGCGCGCCGTGCGCGCGGTACGCGAGGTGGCGGCCCGCGAGATCCTGCCTCGCTTCCGCGCCGTCACTGCCCAGCGCAAGGGCGACGGCAGCCTCGTGACCGAGGCGGACCTCGCGGCGCAAAGGGCGCTCGCGGCCGCCCTCGCCCGCGTCGAGCCCGTCGCCATGCTGGGTGAGGAGATGGAGGAAGCCGAGCAGCATCGCGTGTGGGAGGCCGGCGGGCGCTTCTGGTGCGTCGACCCGCTCGACGGCACGGCCAACTTCAGCGCCGGCGTGCCTTACTTCGCGGTGTCGGTGGCGCTGATGCAGGGCGAGCACCCGCTCCTCGGCATCGTCGTCGATCCCATCGCCGACGAGGCCTTCTTCGCGGTGCGCGGGGCGGGCGCGTGGCGGGACGGCTTCCCGCTGCGTCCGGCCGAAGGCGAGGTCGCCCTGTCGCGCGCGGTGGCGGAGGTCGACCTGCGCCGCTCCCTCGCCCACGTCCGGCACGAGGTCAAGCACCATCCCCCGTTCGCGCGGCGCCTCACCAGCGGCTCCACCGCCCTCTCCTGGTGCCGCCTGGCCGCGGGGCGGACGGACCTCTTCCTGCATGCGGGCCAGAAGGTGTGGGACTACGCCGCCGGCGCCCTCATCGCGGAAGAGGCCGGGGTCTCGATCGCGACCCTCGCGCGGGACGACTTCTGGTCCGGCTCCCCGTGGGAGCGCTCCGTGATCGCAGCGCGCTCGCCGGCGCTGTTCGCGGAATGGAGGAAGTGGGTCCGGGAACGGCTGGGGACAGGTATTGGGGACGGTTCTCCGGAACCGTCCCCAGTCGGTCAGTAGGTCATGCAGGCGGCATTCAGCAGGCCGACCCCGAGCGAGAGCGCGCCGAGGAAGAAGCCCTGCGCCTGCTTGCCGGCGGCGATGTCCTCGGTGAGCGTCGGGATGAGGAGCTTCACCGCGGCGAAGGCCGACACCTGCACGAGGAGCGCGATGGCGCCCCAGATCGCCATGTCGACGAGTCCGACGCTGTACTCGATCGCCGAGGCGAGCGGGACGATGAACCCGAGCAGCGAGCCGGAGAGGCTGTACGCCGCGGCCATGTTGCCCTCGCCGATCAGCTTGAATTCGCGGTACGGCGTCACCCGCAAGTACACGGCGAGGAAGCACGCCACCAGCACGAGCGACACGGCGAGGTAGGCGAGGAAGTCGTCGAAGCCGGAGAAGGAGTCGAGCACGTGTCCCATGGCGTTTCCTTGTGGGGTCGGGGCGTCAGGCGAAGTGGTGGGGGAGGAAGCGGCTGGTGTTCTTCGTGATGGGCGAGGAGTCCTCGCGGATGCCGATGCCGGCCGGCTCCTCGCCGATGATCCACGAGCCGATCACGGTGTGGTTGCCGTCGAACTGCGGCAGCGGGTGGTAGCCCTGCCAGATGAACCCCTCCTCGCCGTACTCGCCGGGCTCCTCGATCGTGCGCCCGCCGGCGGTGATCGAGACGTTGGCGCCCTCGCGCGAGTACAGGGGCTTCTTCACGAAGTCCGTGGCGAACTTCCCCGGCTCGAAGTAGGCCGGGAGCAGGTTGGGGTGGTCCGGGAACATCTCCCAGAGCACCGGCAGGATGGCCTTGTTCGACAGCAGCATCTTCCAGGCGGGCTCGATCACGCGCACCGTGCGGGCGAGGAGGTTCTTCCCGAACTCCTCGCGCACCATCCACTCCCACGGGTAGAGCTTGAAGAGCACGGTGATCGCGCGCTCGTCGAGGTCGCGGAAGAGGCTGCCGTCCCAGCCGATGTCGGAGATGTCGATCGCGCGCGCGTCGATGCCGGCCTGGATGGCGGTGTCGCGCAGGTAGTCGAGGTTGCCCTGGTCCTCGGCGCTCTCGGAGACGCAGGTGAAGTGCACGAGGCGGTCGGCGGGGAAGTCCTGCGCCATCTGCTTCCAGCGCTCGACGAGGCGCTCGTGGATCGAGTTGAACTGGTCGTGGGACGGGAACACGTCCTTCAGCCAGTACCACTGCACCACGCTCGCCTCCAGCAGCGCCGTGGGCGTGTCGGCGTTGTACTCGAGCATCTTCGGCTCCCCGGTGCCGTCCCAGGAGAGGTCGAAGCGGCCGAAGAGCGACTTCTCGTCGTCGTTCCAGCTCTGCTCGATGAGCGGGATGAATTCCTCGGGGATGCGGAAGCGCCCGTAGTCGCCGCTCTCGATGACGCGCGTGGCCGCGTCGATGCAGCGCGACTGCAGCTCGCCCGTGGCGAGCTCGAGCTTGTCGACCTCCGCGGAGGTGAACCGGTAGCAGGCGCGCTCGTCCCAGTAGACGCCGTCGATGGTATGGAAGTGGAAGCCCAGCTCCTCCACCTTTCGGGGCCAGTCGATGCGCGGAACGAGGCTCTCTCGCTTCATGGCGGACGCCTTCAGCTCGAGGAGGAGTGGCCCGAGGAGCCGAAGCCGCCCCGCGAGGTGGAGCCGGAGGAATGGCTCGAGGAGGAGGACGACCTGCTGCTCGACGAGGAGTGGCCCCACGTGGAGCGGATCGCGCCCGACCCGCGGGCCGTGCCGCCGCCCGAGCTCCACCAGCGGTGCGTGTACGTCGGGCCGTAGAAGTAGCCGCGCGACGAATGCGCGGGGTCGGTGGCCGGCGCGCAGTCCTCCGGCTTGTTGCCCCAGTCGGCGAGGCAGTCCTCGCGCGCCGCGTAGACGTCGCGCCTTTCGTCGCCGCAGCCGGCGAGGCCGGCCAGTCCGATCAGCACGAGCGTCACCTGGGTCGAGGACTTGCGGATCTTCTTCAGCATCGTCGCCCTCCGCGGGTCGTCACGCCACCAGGCCGCGCACGTAGTTGGGCAGCGCGAACACGGCGCGGTGCGTCTCGCCGTTGTAGTACTGCAGGTCCCCCACCTTGCGCGCGGCTAGGCGCCGGTCCGCCTCCGCCGGCTCGAGGGCGCGCGGGTCGAGCGAGTCGGAGGCGCAGGCGAAGCCCCAGATCGACCCGTAGAGCGGGATGTGCACGAAGTACGGGGCGACGACGCGGAAGACCTCGCGCAGGCTCGCGAGCGTGCGCCGCACGCGCTCCGCGTGGGAGAACGGCGAGCCGGCGTGCAGCACCAGCGCGGCGCCCTCGGCCATGGCCCGCTTCGCGAGCGCGAAGGTGGCGGGCGTGTAGAGCTCGGCCGACGGCCCCACGGGGTCGGTGAGGTCCATCGCCACCAGGTCGTAGCGCGCGTCGGTCGAGCGCAGGTAGGCGAGGCCGTCGCCCACCGTCACCCGGAGGCGCGGGTCGCCGAAGGCGCCGCGATGCACCTTGCCGAACCGCGCCTTCGAGACCTCGATCACGTCGGGGTCGAGCTCGGCCATGTGCACGAGCTCCATCGTCGAGTGCTTGAGCAGCTCCTCCGCCGAGCCGCCGTCGCCCCCGCCGATCACCAGGGCGCGGCGCGGCGCGGGATGGGCCACCGCCGCCGGGTGCACGAGGTTCTCGTGGTAGAAGAACTCGTCGCGCTCGCTCGTCATGTTGTACCCGTCGAGCCGGAAGATGCGGCCGAGCTCGGGCGTGTCGTAGACCTCGAGGAGCTGGAACGGCGTCTGGCGGCGCTCGACGAGCGTGCCGTCGAACCAGACGCCGCTCGCGTCGTTGAGGCGCTCGATGATTCTCTCGGACATCGTGGGGGCCCTGGGGGGAGGCGCGGCCGCGGCGGCGCGCCTCGCGGGTTCCGGAGGGGCTACTTCACCGCCGCGAGGCGCTTCTTCCGGAGGGGGAGGTCCCGCCCGCGCCAGACGCGCTCGACGAGGACGTCGTCCGGCCGCAGGGCCTCGACGAGCGTGGCGTAGAGCCGCTCGGCCTTGCCGCTGTTGTCGCTGGTGACGTTGCAGACGTACACATCGAGCGTGGCGCCGTCGCGCTCCGGCCAGGTGTGGATCGCGAGGTGCGATTCCGCGAAGACGACCGCGCCGGTGGCGCCGCCGACCTGCGTCGCGTCGAGACCCTCGAACTGGTAGAAGTGGTCCCCGAGGACCCGGAGCCCCACGGCCTTGCACGCTGCCACGCAGGCTTCGCGAAGCATGGCGGACGAGGCCAGCATCTCGCGGTTCCGGCAGCCGTACAGGTCGGCGATGATGTGCAGTCCCTTCACTCCGTTACCTCCCTCTG